>CAYZBZ010000134.1:0-10969 GCA_964476725.1 uncultured Vicinamibacterales bacterium | reverse complement strand
CTTCAGCCTTTCAGCGAAGTCCCCTAATCCCAGCCGTGGGCGTTGCGCACGGCGATCATCGTCCCCAGCACGTCACGCCAGGTGCTCGCCTGCGTCATCACCGCGTTTGGAAACATGCAGCCGTCCCAGCAGATGTGCTGAACCGCACGCATCGGCTTGCCTCCCTCGTCGCGCAGCCAGTACCCGGCGTGGCGCGCGATGTCGAGCTTGCCGTTTGGATCGTTCGGAAGACAATGCCTCCCGGTTTTGTCGTGCGACCCGGTGCCTCTGACCGTCCCGTCATTCTGCGCGACGTGAAAATCTATCGTCCATGGGCGCAGCGTCTTCGTGACGATCTTCAACGCCTCGTCCAGCGCGGCGCGGCTCGACCAGTCGTGCCCTTCGGGAAGGATGCGATCCTCCGGCGCGTTGTAGCCCATGGTGTAGAGGAGCGTGTGCGCCATGTCCGCCTGGAAGCCGACGGTCTTCGGCCGGTTCACCTGCTCGAGAAGCTCCGCCATCCGCTTCCAGCTGTGCATGCCCCCCCAGCAGATCTCCCCTTCGGCAGCGAGGCGCTCGCCATGTCCTTCGGCGATGTCAGCGGCCTGGCGGAACGTGTCCGCGATCTTCCTGGTGTTGCCGGCCGGATCCCTGGCCCAGTCCGCCGGGCCTGCTGCCGAATCGATGCGGACGATGCCGTATTTGCGGATGCCGAGGTCGCGGAGCTTCTTCGCAATGACGCACGCCTTGCGCACCTGCGTCAGGAAGTTCTTCCGCTCTTCGTCGCTTCCCATCGCCGAGCCCCCGCCGGTCGGCGGCCACACCGGCGCGACGAGCGAGCCGACCACGAGATTGCGCGACCGGATCTTGTCGGCGAGCCGCTTCAGGTCGTCGTCCGAGGAGTCGATGCTGACGTGCGGATCGAAGAGAAACAGATCGACCCCGTCGAACCTGACGCCGTCCACCTCGGCGGCCGCCGTCATGTCGAGCATCGTGTCGAGGTCGATCGGGGGCTCGGAGTCCGGTCCCTTGCCGACGAGTCCCGGCCACATCGCGTTATGGATGGCCGGGTATTTATGTTGAGAGGCTGTCATATCACTTCACACCCTTCACGTCCGGATTTCCAGGCCCGAAGTGCTTCAGAATCACCAGCGGCTCGGTCTCGCTGAGGTTCTCGACGCGCACGCCCGCCCTGGCGGCGTCCGCGGTGACGAAGATCTCGTCCTCGGTCATCGCGCCGAACCGAATCATCGCGGGTGTCGAGACGGAAAGTTTTCCGAACGTCCCGTAGCCCTGCGTCAGGATGATGCCGCAGGCAGCGCCGTCCTTGATCGTGACGCTCCGCTTCGGCAGCACGGTGAGCTCCTTCGCGCAATACCATGCCGTCCCGTACGTGACCCACTGCTCCCGGTAGCCCTCGGGCTCGGTTTCCGCAAACGCCCTCACCGGCTTCGGGAAGCGTCGGTTGCTCTCGCCGAATCGCGGATTGACGTTCGCGTCCCAGTCGAGCATGCCGATGATGTAGTCGAGGTCCTTGTGGTTGGCTGGAGGCACGTCCTTGACGAGCAGGCTCCAGTCGATGATCCGTCCGTCCACTTCCGACTGGAACATCGCGAACACGTCGCTGTTGACCTGAGGCTCGTACGTCAGCAGCGAACCGGGCGCGTGAAGGATGCCGGGGTTTATCTGCCAGCCGGTGCCAGGCTGCAGGCGGAACGCGCGGGACAGATACAGAATCCCATTGTCCCCCTTGTTCCAGTCCTCGAGACAGCGGCGCACGTCGTCTCGCGTCGTGCCGGGCTCGAGCCCCATGAAGGTGTAGGGAAAGTTGTTGTCGGTCGGGTTGTATTGGGGCGGGAAGTAATACGCCTCGGGCTTGCCGCGGCGCCCGACCTTCCCGGCGTGCTCGTCGCTCTGGTGCATGTGGTGAGGAATGGGCCCCAGGTTGTCGAAGAACTTACAGAGGAGGTTCCATCCCTTCTCCCGCTGCATGACGTCCGCCCCGAGCAGGAGATCCCCCGCCGTCTCGACGGCGTCCTTCAGGAGGAAGCGCTTGCCGCCGGCAATGCGGACGTAGCTCAGCCCTTCGTCGGCGGGCGTGCCCGGGCCGTTGTCGGCGTTGGTGGTCGAGGAGAACCAGCGCTCGTTGATCCCGCCCCGGTGCCCTCCGAACGCGTAGTAGTCGTCGGGATGCAGCCGCAGGCGGCGCCCGGGAATCATGAATGAACGCGGCACCCAGGCGGGCTCCAGCCGGAGCAGTCCCGCACCCGCGTCCATGGCTGCTTGTACCTGCGATCGATCGAGCATCTAAGTCCCCATTCCAAGACTGCTGATTCCCGACTACTGGCTACTGATTACTGGTAACTTTATAACAATACTCGGCTATGCCAGCGTCCCAGACATTCCGCGGCCGCCGCTCGGCGTCCATTGAGAACAGCCGTCTTCGGCTGACCGTCCTCGCGGAAGGGGGTCACATCGCCGAAGTGCTCGACACACAGAGCGGCGTGAACCCTCTGTGGACGCCTCAGTGGCCATCGATCGAGCCGAGCGCGTACGCCGCCGGCGGCGACACCGTCTACGGCGGCGGCAGTGACGCGCGTTTGCTCGCCGGGATCATGGGGCACAACCTCTGCCTCGACATCTTCGGCGGCCCGTCGCGCGAGGAAGCGGCCGCGGGGTTCGGCCCGCACGGAGAAGCGTCGGTCGTCGCCTATGACATCGAGGTGTCGGGCGCGAGGCTCAAAATGCGGGCGGCGCTGCCCGAAGCGCAACTGCGCGTCGAGCGGCAAATCGAGCTCCTCGACCGCAACGTCCGCATCCGCGAGGCGGTCGAGAACCTGGCCGCGACCGATCGCCCGGTCGGATGGACCGAGCACGTCACGATCGGCGCCCCATTCCTCGAGCGTGGCGCCACCGAGTTCCGGGCGTCCGCCACGCGCTCGAAAGTGAACGAGAGCGTATTCGGCGCCGCCGACTATCTGGCCGTCGGCGCGGTCTTCGACTGGCCGAACGCGCCCCGTACGGATGGGAGCATCGCCGACCTCCGGATCTTGGCGGACGCGCACGCCTCGAGCGCGTATACCGCGCACGTCATGAACCCGGAGCGAGAACACGCCTTCTTCGTCGCGTTCTCGCCTCGCACGCAGCTGGCGTTCGGTTACGTCTGGCGCCGGGTGGATTTTCCCTGGATGGGCATCTGGGAGGAGAACCGCAGCCGTCCGCAGCCCCCCTGGAACGGCCGTGAGCTGACTCGCGGCATGGAGTTCGGGGTGTCTCCTTTTGCCGAGTCCCGGCGCCAGATGATCGAGCGCGGCCGGCTATTCGACGTGCCGACGTATCGATGGATCCCGGCCAAGACCCGGGTGGAGGTCGAATACTGGATCGTGTCACAGGCGACGCGCCGGATTCCTGAAGCTCTCGACTGGCCGGGCTAGCACGTGGCGCGGAAGCGGTCGAGCTCGGGCCCGCGCCCCGTCGCGCTTGTCTCTCGGGGCCGGTGATAATACACTCGATCCGACAGGAACAGCATCGTTCGCACTCCACGCCCCTCTCTGGATGGCGGACGTGTGGCGCGACTTATTCGGAAGGACATCGAACATGCAAGCGCTCTGCATTTTGTCGTTGATCGTGGCTCTCGCACCAGCGTCGCCAGCGCCGTCGGCCTCACAGGCGCCGAAGGCGAAGGCAAAGGCTGCGCGCACGATCGAGATGACCGGCGGCGACGACATGAAATTCAGCCTCACCAAGATCGACGCCAAACCCGGCGAAACGCTGCACATCGTCCTGAAGTCGGTGGGGACCCTTCCGAAAATCGCGATGGCCCACAACGTCGTCGTGCTGAAGCTCGGGACCGACCAGAATGAATTCGTCAAGATCGGAATGATGGCGCGCGAGACCGATTTCATCCCGCCGGAGATGAAGGCCCAGGTCCTCGCGGCAACCAAGATGGCCGGACCCGGTGAAACGGTCGACGTCACGTTCACGGTCCCGGCGAAAGCCGGCACCTACCCGTTCATGTGCACGTTTCCAGGGCACTTCGCCGCCGGCATGAAAGGCGAGCTCATCGTCAAGTAGCGAAGCGGGGCCGGCTCAAACCGGACCCGGACGCCGGCGTCACACATGGCCTCGGCCCAGTCACAGTTGTCAATCGGACGCCATGCCCGGTAACCCGGTATCCCCACCGGGCACGGATCCCGGTCTGCGCCGGATGCTGACGTGGGTGTTCGCGGCGCTCATCCTGACCGTGCTGTTCGCGGTCCTGGTGGTCGAGCTCACACTGCGCTGGTTCAACTAGCCCCCTTCGACCTCCGTGGCTTCCGCCTTAAGGCGGAAGCTACGTGGGGGAGGTTCTGTGACCTCGCGCGCGGGCTATTTCCTCGTCGATTCGGGCATCAGCGTCACGACCGTGTAGCGATCGAGCGGGACGTACTTCCGCAACATTTCCTGCACGTTTTCCTGGGAGACCGCGGCGATCCGCTGCTCGCGCTGCAGGATCAGCATCGGGTCGCGGCCGAGAAGCTTCGAGGACTGGAGCCGCCCGAGCCAGAAACCGTTCTGTTTGAGCGCCGTCTCGTGCTCGCGGCGCGCCGATTCCTTCGCTCGATTGACGAGATCGGCGTTGGGCCCTTCCTGCTGAAAGCGTTTCACTTCCTGCAGAATGCGGTCGACCATCCGGCTGATGTTGTCGGGTGACGCTCCGAACGTGATCCGGACGTGGCCGCCGCCGTGCTGCGGCAGCGACTGCGACAGGCCCACCGATACGTTGTAGGTTTCGCCGAGCTCTTCGCGCAGGATATCGCGCAGCGCGATCTCGAGGACGTCGGTGGCTGCCTCGACCCGCGTCTGCTCGTTCTCCTCGAGCGGAGGATCGGCGGCAAAACTCAGGACCGTCTGCGCGCGAGGCTCGCGCCCCTTCTCGACGGTGACGCGCTGTATGGCGCCTGGGAACGTCACGCCCAGCTCCTTGAAGCGGCTCGCCGCCTGCCCCGTAGACGGCAGGGATCCCACGTAGCGGGCCGCCAGGGGGATCGCGTCGTCCGGCTTGAACGCGCCCACCATGAAGAACGTGAAGTCGGCCGCGTTGGAGAAACGCTCCCTGTAGAACGACACCATCGCCGCGCGATCCAGCTTCGCAATCCGATCGAGCGTCAGCGGCTGCGATGTGAAGTGGCCGCTGGTGTTCACCTGCGACACCTTCTCGCCGAACAGCAGCCCCGGATTGTTGTCGCGATTGGCGTACGACGCTTCCAGCTGCCTGCGGATGAGCGCGAACGCCTGCGGATCGTCGCCCGGTGCAGTGAAGCTGAGATTCAGCAGTTGAAGCGCCGTTTCGAGGTTCGCTGGGGTGCTCGAACCCGAGATGCCGTGCGACGAGGTCGAGACGAACGGGCTCGCGGAGGCAATCTTGCCCGCGAGGAGCTTCTGCAGGTCGACCGCGCCGTGTCCACCCACGCCCGACAGCTCCACCTGCGCGCTCGCGAGTGACGCTTCCGGATACTGCGCCGGCGCCGCGAGCGACGCGCCACCCGATGCGACCAGCGAGAACAGCACCTGGTCGTTCTTGAAATCCGTCGGTTTGAACCACCCCTCCACGCCGTTTGCGAACCGGACGACGGTCACCCCCAGCTCGGGCAGCGCGCGTCTCCCGGCGGACGCGGCAGGCTCCGGCACACGCGCCATCAGCACGCTCGAGCCCGCGGTGTCGTTCCAGGCCGTGACCGCGACCGCGTCCGCGTTCTTGAGCGAGTCCAGAAGCTGCGCGTCGGTCGGCACGGTCAATCCGGGCTTCTGCGGCGACACCGCGAGGATCACGCGGCTGTCGTCGGTGAAGAGCGAGCGCGCGGCTTCCGCGACGTCCGCGGCGGTGATCGCCGGGATGACGGACGTTGCCAGGCGGTACTCGTACTCGATGCCGGGGCTCGGCTCCCCCTCCAGGAAGTGATTGACGTACTCCTGCGCGTACGAGCCGCTCTCGGTCTTGTCGCGCTCGCTGTAGGCGCGCTCGTACGACGCGAGCATCCACTTGCGGGCGCGCTCCAGTTCGGCCGCGCCGAAGCCATGCTGCTCGACCCGGTTGGACTCTATCGCGAGCGCCGATAGCCCGGCGGCGATCTTGCCGTCCTCGACCCCCGCGCTCAACGTGAAGGTCTCGACCGTGGGGCTGAGCCCGCTCTCGTACGCCCCGGCCCCCAGAAACCGGGCGTCAGGCTTCCGCGACAGCTCGTCGAACCGCTCGTTGAGTATCTGGAAGACGAGCCGGTGCACGAGACTGCGGCGGTAGTCGGCGACGCGGTCCTCCGTCGACCGCTTCCTCTTCCGCACCAGCGAGACCGACGACTGCGTGGCTTCCGGGTCGGTGGCCACCTTGACGAGCAGCTCCGACTGGAGCGGCACGTCGTACGCGCGCGCCGGCGGAGGCGTCGCGGGCTTCTGGAGCGAGCCGATCTCCGCCCGAATCGTCGACTCAATCTGCACGGGGTCGACGTCGCCGACGACGATCAGGGCCATGCGGTCGGGGCGATACCATTTCGTGTAGAAGGCGCGTAACCGATCCGGTGTGAAGGTGCGCAGCACGTCGGGCTTGCCGATCGGCAGCCGCTCGGCGTACTTGGACTTGTAGTACAGGATGGGAATCTGCTGATCGCGGAGGCGCGAGCCCGCGCCGAGACCACCACGCCATTCCTCGATGACGACCCCGCGCTCCTTGTCGATCTCGGCCGGATCGAGCGACAGCCCGCCGGCGAAGTCCGACAGCGCCTGGATCCCCTTGAGGACGATGTCGGCGCGGTCGGTCGGCAGCGTGAACAGGTAGACCGTCTCGTCGAATCCGGTGTACGCGTTGACGTGGGGGCCGAGCCGGGCGCCGGTCGACTCGAAGGTGGAGATCAGCTCGCCGGCCTTGAAATGCCGGCTGCCGTTGAAGGCCATGTGCTCGAGAAAATGCGCCAGCCCCTGCTGCTCGTCCGTCTCGTCCACGGACCCCGCCTGGACCGCGAGCTGCAGGTTGATCCGCTTCTCCGGCCGCGTGTTGCGACGGATGTAGTACGTGAGGCCGTTCGGCAGCGTGCCGGTCCTGACCGCCGGGTCGAACGGCAGCTTGTCGGCCGGCGCGAATGCCTGCGCGGGGGCCTGGGCCTGCGCCCGCAGCGGCACGGGCGTCACGACGGCCGCGGCAAGAATCAGAAGGAGGAGGCGACGGGAAAGACGGCTAGGCATGCCGGACACTCTAGCGCAAGAGGGCTAGGCCGAGCCGGAACCTGTAAGGGCGGGACTAATTCGGCACCTGCAACTCGGGCATGGGCGGCGCGGAGAACAACCGGCGGCAGGGGGCGGCGATGATCCGGGCCCAGCGCGCCGAGCGGTTCACGCGCGCGCTGTCGGTCGCGATTCCCGTGTTCGCGTACATCTGACGATAGAGCTTCGAGATCATCACGAACGCGAGCCGCATTTTCAGCGACTTCACGCACTTCGAGCGCTCCCAGATCTTGGGCAGGCTGTAGAAGTCGTCCCAGACACCCTGGGTCCGGCGGCGGATCTCGTCGGCATCCATGACCGGATGCGGCGTGTAGACCTTTGGGCGCAGCTCCTGCGGAATCAGCCAGTGGCGCGTGATCGGCACGCCGCCGATGCGTGTCGGATCCTGCTCCATGGTCTTTTCCCAGGCAGCGAAATCGACCGTGCCGGGGAACGGCGTCAGCATGACGAACTGCGCGAACGTCACCCCTGCGCGCGTCGCGATGGCGGACGTCGCTTCGAACGTCTGGGCCCGGTCGCTCGGCAGGCCGAAGATGAATGAGCCGAGCACGTGGACGCCGGCGTCCTTGAACGCGCGCAGCCGCTCGACGAGCGTCTCCCCGGCGCAGTTGAAGTCCTTGTACACGTCCTTCAACCCCTCGGGCGTCACCGCCTCGACGCCCACGAGCGCGCCTTTGATGTGCGCCTTGCGCATCGCCTCCAGAAACGCCGGATCCTCGGCCGCCTCCATGGTGATCTGCGTGAAGAAGATCATGTCGCTCGGCAGCTTCGCGAGCTTCTCCATCAGCTCGAAGCGCTCCGCGCGGAGCCCCTCGAGGTACTCGCGTTGGCTCTGGTCGGCGCGCCGCGCCGCCATCTTGATGTCGGTGAGCGTCACCGTGTAGAAGTTGTCGTCCGCGAGCGCGATGAAGCGGAACCCGCGCCGGCGCAGCTCGACGATCTCCGCGATGACCGCGTCCGCGCCGCGCTGCCGCGGCTTCTGACCGTCGGTCTTCCAGACGGAGCAGAACGAGCAGTGCTTCGGACAGCCGCGGACGGTCTGCACCGACGCCCACATGTATTTGTCGGGCGGGATGAGATCCCACCGCGCCGGGAGGAACGAGTCGGCGTCGACTTTCCCCCCCTCGTAGATGAGCTTGGGGGCAGCGGCGGCGCAGTCGTTCACCGCGATGCCCCAGGCGATGTCGCCGTCCCCCTTGACCACCGCGTGCGCTCCGCCGAGCGAATGCGGCTCTTCCGGGTAGAGCGTCGCATGGATCCCGCCGAACACGACCCAGGCTCCGCGCTCGCGCGCGATCCGTCCAACCTCGTAGCCGCGCAGCGCGTTGCCCGTATGGATTCCTATCCCGACAATGTCGCCCGGCTGGATCGTCGCCGGGTCCAGCACTTCGAGCGTTTCGTCAGTGATGAGAGGGTCGCCGAAGGTCCGCGGCGTCGCGGCCGCAAGCACGTAGAGCCAGCGGGGCGTAATGACGCCCACGCCGAAGGCAAGATGGCTCGGGTTTATCAGATGCACCTGCACGAAATGGATCTCCTCTGCATGGCGGGTTGTCCCGCCCCGGCGGGGGTACGACTGGCATGCAATGACGCGCACGCTTACGATACGTCGCGAGGCCGTCAAAACGCCAGCGCATTATCGCCCGCTTGCCCCATCGACCGTTTCAGGGCAGGATTTCGGACGTTTGCATGAAAGGGAACTCTATGCAACGCGTTCGACGGGCGGCTGCTCAGTTTTGCACATGGTCGTGTAGCTCTACGAACGCCTCTCGGACGGCATCCACCGCTACAGCGCGCCCTCGGAGCGGGAATACTACAATGTCAGCGTCTTCACGAGCCACGGCTACCTGCTCTTCCAGCCCGACATCGTCTTCCGGCCGAGCGAGCCGGGGCTGTCGGTCGTCGAATGCGAGGCGCCCGCGGTCAGGAAGGTGGTCGAAATGGAGGTCAGCGTGCTCGAGCGTGAGCAGGCGCTGAAGCGCGCGTCGAAAGAAAGGAAGTTAGTGGACGTCATTGGACTGGGGGCAAGCTCTGTCGACTACGTCAATCTGGTGCCCCTGTCGGCGGGGACCGTCGGGGCGCAGTCCAAACTGCGTATCTCGTCGCACTTCATTTCGTGCGGAGGACAGGTCGCGACGATGCTGGCGGCCTGCAGCTCGCTCGGATTGCGGACGCGCTATCTGGGCCCGATGGGCAACGACGCCAACGCCCGCCGTGTGCACGAGGAGCTCGCGCGACGCAACGTCGACGTGTCGGCCGTCATCGTCCGCGACGCCACCAATCAGTTCGCGATCGTCCTGGTCGACGAGTCCACGGGCGAACGGACCGTGCTCTGGCATCGCGACGGCGGCATGTCGCTCGGCGACGACGAGATCGACGCGGCGATGCTCGCGGCGCGGGTGCTTCACGTCGACGACGTGGATGAAGGGGCGGCGATACGGGCGGCCCGTCTCGCGGTCGAACGGGGCATCCTCGTGACGAGCGATCTCGACCGCGTGACCGATCGCACGCCCGAGCTCGTCGCGAGCGTCTCGGTGCCCATCTTCGCGGAGCACGTGCCGCCGGCGCTGACCGGGGAGACCGATCCCGAGCGTGCGTTGCGGAAGCTGCGGAAGCACCACGCGGGCCTGCTCTGCGTGACGCTCGGCGCGCGCGGCGCCGTGGCGCTCGACGGGGATCGCATCATCCACTCGCCCGCCTTCAGCGTCGATGCCGCCGACACGACCGGGTCGGGGGACATTTTCCGCGCCGGGTTCGTCTACGGCGTCCTGGCCGGCTGGCCGACGGAAGCGGTCCTCCGCTTCGCGAACGCCGCCGCGGCGGTAGGCTGCACGCGCCTGGGCGCGATGGCCGGCATTCCGTCGCTCGCCGAGACCGAGCGGCTGCTGAAGCGGGGACATGTTCTCATTCCTGAAAGGCTGAAGGCTGAGGGCGAAACCTGAAAGTCTGAAGGCTGAAGTCTGAAGTTCGAATGCCCATAATGCCTGCGTCACGCATCCCATGATCCCAGTCATCGAAGAAGCGGCGCTGCGGGCGGCGGTCATCAACCTCGACATCCCTTCCGCGCGCGGGTAGTCGCCTGGAGCCCGACGCGCGCGTGGCTGGCTCTTGATCCCGAATCGCGATTTTCCTGCGTGCGCTCACGGGCGACCTCCGCGACGGATCCGCCCGTCCATAGACGCACAAGGTTTGGAACGTTGACGAGGCGATCTGTCGGTTTCGTGTCATCCGCGCCTGCGAATGAGCGACTCGAGAGACTCGCGGTCAATCCGATCGTGCGGCCGATACGTGTTTTTCATCCTGATGAGCGCGGCGGGACTGGCGACGGGGACGGTGACGCCCCCGAGATCGATCCGCTCGACGTCAGCCATCGCGTCCGCGTAAGACAAGCCGCAGGCCTTCCCCATCAGATCGATGACGATCTCGTCGGCGACGCGGACGACGACGTGGTCCCTCGCCATCCAGAATCCGAACACCGCACTGGCGGCACATCGCCCGATCTGAAGGGACGAATGCCGCAATCGTTCATCGCGTGAGCGGCGGCAGCACGTCCTCGATGCGCGCGCGCGAAGCCTCGAGCCACGGCGGCAGCACGAGCGATTCGCCGAGATGCGCGGGATCTTCGTCTGTCGCGAACCCGGGGCCCTCGGTGGCCAGCTCGAAGAGCACGCCGCCCGGCTCCTTGAAATAGACCGACTTGAACCAGAAGCGGTCGATCACCGGCGTCGCGGCGATGCCG
>CAYZBZ010000133.1:6870-11096 GCA_964476725.1 uncultured Vicinamibacterales bacterium | reverse complement strand
GCGCGGAGCGCATCATGTCGTATTCGATG
Source organism: uncultured Vicinamibacterales bacterium (assembly GCA_964476725.1). GTDB lineage: Bacteria > Acidobacteriota > Vicinamibacteria > Vicinamibacterales > 2-12-FULL-66-21 > JALZOC01. The sequence continues at coordinate 11,067 of CAYZBZ010000133.1, read as the reverse complement.
TCCATCCGGTCGCGCGCCGCGAACACGAACTCCGGCGCCGGCGCGGCTCCGGGACCGACGAGTACGCGTCCCTGGAGATGCGTCGGGATCTCCACGCCGGCGAGCGCGAGAACCGTCGGCGCAAGATCGATGAAGCTGACGAGCTCGTCGCGGACGGAACCGGGCATCACTGTTGGGCCAGGTGTTGTCGGCCATCGGATCATGAGCGGCACCCGGAGACCCGAGTCGTAGAGCGATCGCTTGGCTCGAGGCACGCCGTCGCCGTGATCGCTCCAGTAGAAAACGATGGTGTTGTCCGCCAGCCCGTCGTCTTCGAGTTGCTCGAGAATCTCCCCGACCTGCCCGTCCATGTCGGCGATGTTGTCGTACACGCGGGCGAGCTCTTCACGCACGGCGGGGGTATCCGGGTAGTACGGCGGAACCTGAACCTTCGCCGGATCGGTGACGAGCGTCTTCCCTTTGCGCGCCGGACTCGACGGAAAAATCTGGCTCTCGTGCGTCACCTCGATGTTGAACACCGAGAAGAACGGCTGGCTTGTGTCCGTGCGGTTGCGCCAGTGCGCGTTGCGGCCGAGATCGTCCCAGATGGTGAATGGGACGCCGAACTGGTAATCGGTCTTGGCACGGTTCGTCGTGTAGTAGCCGGCCGCGCGCAAGTACTCCGGAAATGCCTTGACGTAGAACGGCGGGACGGCCAGGTACGGTCCCGGCAGCTCGGGCACCCTGTCCTCGGTCGTGCGCATATGTTGGGCGCCGATTGCCGTCTGGTACATCCCGGTAATGATTGCGGCGCGGCTGGGTGCGCACACCGGCGCGGTCGTGAACGCGCTGGTGTAGCGGATTGATTCCCGCGCCAGGCGATCCAACACGGGCGTACGCGCGATGGCATCGCCGTAGACACCGAGCCGCGGGCTCATGTCTTCGTTCGAAATCCAAACGATGTTGGGCCTGACTGGGGAGCGGGCTGGCGTCTGCGGCGTGGGTCTGGTGTCGCCGGCGGTCACGCTGACGGTCGTCGCCAATGCGAGGGTTGCCGCGAGCGTTGCGCCGTGTCTCATCGCCCGCTCGGGCGCCGGAGGAGGCGTTGCATCTCGACAACGACTTTCTGACGTTTTGGATCGGCCGCGAGGTTGTTGAATTCGTGCGGATCGTCGACCTCGTCATACAACTCCACGCCCCGTTTGCCCTTGTCCCATTCCGTGTATCGCCACTTCTCGGTGCGAATGCTATAGCCCATGTACGCCGACGCCGCAGGACCTCTTCGAACTTGTGTGAGCGCCGGGTGGTCCCACTTCGCCTCGGGGTTCTTCAGGAGTGGCGTCAGCGAGCGACCGTGGAGACCCTGGGGCGCGCGCACTCCGGCCAGAGCCGCAAGAGTTGGATAGAGGTCCAGGAACTCGACCACCCTCGACGTCGAGCGCCCCTTCGACGAGATGCCCGGACCGGCGACGATCACCGGCGCGCGCGCGGCGCGCTCGAACAGGGTCTGCTTCATCCACTGCCCGTGCTCCCCCAGGTGATATCCGTGATCGCTGAGGAACACTACGATGGTGTTGTCCGTCAGACGCAGGCGCTCGAGGGCGTCGAGGATCCGGCCGACGTTCGCATCGAGAAAGCTGATGGATGCGTAGTACGCCCTGATGGTTTCCCGCTGTCCCTGCTCGCTGATTCCCCAATGTGGCGGGGTCGTAAACCACGCCGCCGGCGGCGCCAGCGATTCCGGAGATGCTGCGGGCGCAGGAATACTGCCCAGAGGATACATATCAAAGTATTTTCGTGGCGCGATGAAGGGACAGTGCGGCCGGTAGAAGCCAGCCCCGATGAAGAACGGGCGATCCTTGTTTTTCTCGAGGAGCGCGATGGTCTCTGTCGCCACCTTGCCGTCCGTGTGTTCGTCGTCAGCGGCTGGCGATGCGTAGTACGCGAGTGCGCTGCCCAGCTGACGGGTCAGCGTGAGATTCGTGAGCTGCGTTTCTTCGTCTTTGTCGATGCCACGGGGATTGACGAACTCGTCCCATGACGCGGCATCGTCCAGACCGCTCGTGCCAATCTGCCCGGGATTTCCGTAGTGATAAATCTTGCCGACACGCGCGGCGAAGTAGCCGTTGCGCCTGAACATCTGCGGCAGCGTCACGACGTCCGGCAACACCGTGCGAAAATCGGTCTGCAGATCGTGAACTCGGGTGGTGTCCGGCCGCAGACCCGTCAGCAGTGAAACACGGCTCGGACTGCACAGCGGAAACTGGGTATACGCACGGTCGAATCGGAGCCCGCGCGCCGCAAGACGATCGAGGTTCGGGCTCTTGACCAGCCGGTGGCCGTACGTTCCCAGGTCGTTGTTGAGATCGTCGGCCATGATGAGCAGCACGTTCGGCCGGCGGGCCTGCGCTGCTGAGCGAGCCTGTCCCGTATCGGCGAGTCGAGGCGCCGGTTGCGCGAGGCCCGCCGCCGGCGCCCCGAATAACGCGGCGCAGAACAACGTCGCCCATATGGTCTGCGCGGTGTATCGACGCATGCGTGGCATACTCGCACGGTCGCTCGCAGCGGGCAAGCCAGGAGTCACCAGTTCCTGCCGTCGCCCGATGCTCTCTCATGGGCCCGCTCGAAGGAAGCGAACTCCGGAAGCGCCCGCCGCCCGCGCCGAGCGCGGAGTCGCGAGGCGCGAGCGAGCGGGGGGTGGGGCCCCCGCGAGCATTGAGACGAGGATGAAATCGACAGTCGTTGCGCTCACCATCCTGCTGGCGCTCGCGGCTTCGCACGCGACCGCTCAGAGCCGCCCGAACGTCGTCCTCATCTACGCTGACGACCTGGGCTACGGCGATGTCTCGGCGTACGGCGCGAGGCGCCTGAAGACGCCGAACATCGATCGCCTCGCTCGCGAGGGCGTGCGGTTCAGGGACGCTCACTCGGCCGCGGCCACCTGCACGCCATCTCGCTACGCGATGCTCACCGGCGAGTACGCCTGGCGAAGGCCCGGCACCGGCGTTCTGCCCGGCGACGCGGCGCTCATCATCGAGCCGGGCCGGCCGACGTTGGCGAGCGTATTTCAGCGGGCGGGTTACGCCACCGGTGTGGTCGGCAAGTGGCACCTCGGGTTGGGGCCGGCTGGCGGTCCGGATTGGAACCGCGAAATCCGTCCAGGCCCCACGGACATCGGCTTCGACTCCGCCTTCATCATGGCGGCCACCGGCGACCGCGTCCCCACCGTCTACATCGAGAACCGCCACGTCGTTGGCCTCGATCCCGCCGATCCGATCAGCGTCAGCTATGGCCAGCCGATAGGAGACTGGCCAACGGGCCGTGGGAACGCGAATCTCCTAAAGATTCATCCAAGCCACGGTCACGACCAGACGATCGTCAACGGCATCAGCCGGATCGGCTATATGACCGGCGGCAAGGCGGCGCTGTGGAAGGACGAAGACACCGCGGACGTCTTCACGCGCAAGGCGACCGCCTTCATCGAGCAGCATCGTGCGAAGCCCTTCTTCCTGTTTTTCGCGCCGCACGACCCACACGTGCCACGCGTGCCGCACCCGCGGTTCGTCGGCGCAACGTCAATGGGACCGCGCGGTGACGCGATCGCGCAACTGGACTGGTCGGTCGGTGAGATCCTGTCGACGCTCGACCGCCTCAAACTTGCCCGGAACACGCTCGTCCTGTTCACCAGCGACAACGGCCCGGTGCTCGACGACGGGTATCGGGATGAGGCCGTGGAGAAACTGGGCGACCATGCGCCCGCGGCGCCGTTTCGTGGCGGAAAGTACAGCAACTTCGAGGGTGGCACGCGCGTTCCGTTCGTGGTGCGCTGGCCCGCGCGGGTAAGACCGGCCGTTTCTGATGCCCTGATTTCCCAGGTCGATTTGACCGCGTCGTTCGCGGCGCTGGTCGATCGCCCACTGTCAGGCGGAGCGGCGCCGGACAGCGAGAACGTGCTGCCGGCCTTGCTGGGCACGTCGAAGACAGCGCGGGCTGTGCTCGTCGAGCAGGCAAGCTCTCTTTCAGTCCGGCAGGGGCAGTGGAAATACATCGCGCCGAGCCAGGGTCCAAGAATCCAGCAGAACACGAAGACGGAGCTCGGCAACGATCCAGAGCCACAGCTCTACGATCTGGCGGCGGACGAGGGGGAGCGGAACAATCTCGCCACGACGCACCCGGAGAAGGTGCGCGAACTGGCTGCGGTGCTGGACGGCATCCGGC
>CAYZBZ010000133.1:0-6770 GCA_964476725.1 uncultured Vicinamibacterales bacterium | reverse complement strand
ACGACGCACCCGGAGAAGGTGCGCGAACTGGCTGCGGTGCTGGACGGCATCCGGCTGCGTTCGGTCCCGGCTGCCCACCAGGCAGCGCGCGGTACTGATCGAGCGGGCGTTCAGCACTGTCACGTATCCGGTAGGTGAGCTTGAAGAGCGCTTCCAGAGGGTCGGTGCCCGCCACCGCCCGGGTTGCAGCGGCCGCGGGTTACGTCCTATCATTGACAGGTCATGTCAAACGCCCACATTCCCCGCTGGATTGTTCAGTCCCTCGTCGGCGTCGGCTTGGTGCTCGCGCTGAGCGCCGCCTTCGGCGCGAGCGCGCCGGTGACCCCGCAAGGCCCGGCACCGGCCGCGGCGCCGGACGGCACGTGCCAGGCGGGCTTCAGCGGCTCCCCCGAAAAAGGATGCGGCGACGTCAATGAATGCGCCGTCTACAACGGAGGGTGTAACCGGCTGGCAGCCTGCGTGAACACGCCGGGGTCGCGCACGTGCGGCGCCTGCCCCGAGACTTTCGCCGGCGATGGATACGTCGGATGTTTCGACGCCAACGAATGTCCCAACGGCGATTGCAGCAGCCGGCTGCCGCTTGGCTTCGAGACCGCCCTGCCGCCCGTCATCACGACGTCCGGCGACGTGACGATCGCCGCCACCTCGGCGGCGGGCGCCGTGGCGACGTTCACCGCGACGGCGAAGAACAAGGCCGGCGGTGGCCGGCCGGTGACCTGCACCCCTGCGTCCGCCACGACGTTCCCGGTGGGAAAAACGACCGTCAACTGCTGGTCGTCGAGCAGCCTCGGGAAGCTGAAGCAGACCTCGCTCACCGTCACGGTGACGCCCGGCGGGAACTAGCTAGAGGTCCGATCGCGACCGGACTTCCAGTCGCCTGGCGCCACCGGCCTGATCGCCCGGCCTGACCGCATTCGCCAGCCAAACTGCGCCACCGGCGCAGCCTCCTACCGCTGGCCGATCAGCTCCAGGAAGCCATTCACAATCGCCCCCTCCGCGCAGCCTGGTTTCAGGCGCGAGGCCGTGACTTCATAGCTCACCGGTTCGAACGCGGCATCGTTGGGGATGTATCCGCTCGAGCCGTTGGTGTGGGTCACCATGACCGTATGGGTGGACGGCGATTCCCGCTGGAGTCGCTGGGCAATCAGCGTGAACACCTCGCCGGACACGCCCGCCAGCGCGACGTCGTTGATCATCAACAGCCCGAGACGAATGCTGACGGGGTCCGCGTCGTTGAATTTGTACTCCGCCCGCGGCGTCGGACCCGGCTCGACGCGGCGTCCGGGACACGTGACGACCTTCTGCGCGCCGCGGATCGACGCCTCTCCCGTCGTGTTGACGTTTGAGGCGGCCCGGACCACGGCTTCTCCCAGAACCTTGCCGAGCCCGTCCACGAGCGTGAAATCCTCGCCGGTGGTCGTGGAAACCGGATTCTGATCTCCCGCCGCGCCGCTGGTCCAGACCGCCACGACACCCTCGCCCGCGGTTTTCTCTTCGGGGCGCAGCCGCAGAAGCATGCCTCCATCGCTGCGGGGGCGATCGTTACCGAGATAATGCTGCTCGACGAACCGCGACGTGGCGCCCGCCAGATCGCCGGTGATCTGATAATTGTCGGGTCCCATGATCACGGCGTGAACGGGGTAGTTGATCCAGAACGCGATCGGCTTTCCGGTGAGATCCTCGAAGCGGAGCACCGTGACGGTTTTGTCCGAAGGCCCTTCATCGTTGTAGCCGAGCCACCATCCGCGGCCAGGCAAAAACTCGCGGCGATTGACGTTGACGTACGCCTTCGCGGTGCCGATGCCGAAGCGCGCCGGTTGCAGCTGCGCCCTGGCGCGGCGGACCGCCTCGACGGCGCCATGTTCCACGCTCGTCGTATAGGCAAGTTGCTGTGGCGTCGCTTGCGCACCGGCCAGCGACGGCGCCCCATGATCGTGGACAGCCGACAGCAGCAGGTGTTCGGAGCGAATTCCGGTCTCTGCGGCGATCCGCCGTGACGTCTCCGCCCACACCGCATCGGGCACGAACAGCGATTCCCACGCGATCAACGCCGCCTGTGTCGTGCCGTCGTCGAGCACGATGGCGCGAACGTAGAGGTGATCGTGAATGCCGCGGAAGCCTTCCTTGCGGCTCGCGTAGCCCGCCATCGGCAGCGCCGCGTCCGGGGCGGGCGTGATATCAACGCGGGCCGCGCCGACGCGCAAGGGGCCGCACTCCGCTCCGCGCACGCTTACGAAGGACATTCCACAAAGCACCAGGACGCGCGCGGTTCTCACTTCGGCTCTCCTGACGTGACTGGCTCCTGGTAGAGCCGCAGCAGCCGCATCGACCACGCGGGCGCGTCGTTGAGGGCCGCTGTCTGGGTGATCCGGACGAACTTCGCGCTGACCGGCGCGAATGTGATGACGGTGACTCCCGGAGCTCCCTGGCCTTCGGCGACCGGTGCATTCCAGATGTTGCCATCACCCGACACCTGCACCTGATAGCCCCGCGGGAAGGTCCACACTGGCGGCGAGCCGGCGCGCCCGCCGCTAACTGTTGAAGAGCTGAACTGAATCTCTGTGAGCACCAGCGGCGCGGGCAACTCAATCTGCAACCACATGCCGGCCTGTTGCGGCACGCCGGTCGTCCAGCCCAGGAAGTTGAGTGCGCCTGCGGCGTTGCCCACGAAGTTGTACCCGCCTTCGGCGTTCGCCTGCGGTGTGGGTCGGCCGTCGTGGCTGGCTGTGATTCCCCACGAGGCATCGGGTACGAGCGGGCGGGGCAGCGAGGCATCCAACTCCGCGACGGTCCATGGGGCTTTCCGATCGCCAGTGGAGGAACGGACCCTTGCGACGTCCAGCGTCGTCGCAAAGGTCCCGCTGTTCCCGAAGCTGTTGCGCACATAAGAGGTGATGTCCGCAATCCACTGGTCCTTGTTCGAGCCCATCGCCACCATGACCTGCGGATAGACCTTGGCGTCCACCGGACCGGAAAGCCCGTGCAGCAGGCTTTTGATCACGTAGTCGCGATGGCCGTTGACGCGCGCCGACCCGGCCAGCGACGGCGCCAGGACGGAATCTGCGGCAGCTCCGGGCGTTGGCGTGCCGCGCCCGTCGGCGCCGTGGCACGAGTAACACAGCTCGGCGTAGATGACGCCGCCGCGCTCGAGGCTGTTCTGCTGCTCAGGCGTCAGGGGCGGACCGCCACGACTGCCGCCCCGCCCGGCGGTCGCCGGGGCATTCAGAATCCTGTCGGCGACAAACTGCACGCCGCGCGCCTTGTTGCCGTCCATCACCGCCTTCAGCGTGGTCGAGGCGTCTGCCACCTTCAGGACGTTCATGGTCAACATCGCCTGAATCACGACGTCGATGTCCTTGTCCTTCGACAACGCGCGATAGTCGTTGTCGAACGACCTGTCACCAGCCTTATGGAGCGTTTCACTGGCGCGAATTGCCTGAATCCGCATCCCCGGGTCTGGATCGCCAAGCGCCTCCCGTGCGAGCGCCGCGCTGAGCGCACCCAACCCCTCGAGTGTCCACAGGGCGTGGAACCGACCGAGCGGGTTCTTCGAGGTCCGCACCATCGTCTGAAGCGCAGGCACAACCGACTTGTCCTGCTTCAGCACGAGCAGTTGCTGCGCCGTGTCGCGCCACCAGCCGTTGGGATGCGACAGATGCGTGACCAACTGAGCGGGCGTTTCGATCAGCATCCGAGGCTGCGTCCGATCGCGCGCGATGCCGTCGTACGTCAGCCGCCAGATGCGGCCATGCCCTGTCACCTTGTCCAACTGGTACTGTTTGATCTTTTCGCGCAGATACGTGCCTTGCTTCGCCCACTCCGCGCCCTCGATCATGCCGCGGTACATGTCCGCAATGTAGATCGTGCCGTCCGGCCCGGTCGTCATGTCAACGGGACGGAACAGCGGGTCGAGAGAGCGGATGAACTCGGAGCGTGGATAGACATTCTGAAGCTGCGTGAGACCCTCGGTCCTGACCGGTCTGAGCCGGCGGACGATGCGAGCCACCACTTCGCCGTGGAGATAATCGCCAATCAGATCCTTCGGCAGCCGATCGCCACGATAGATCTCATTACCGACCGCGGCCGTGCCGTAGATCAGCGAGCCATCGGGCATCCGAGTACCCGGCAGCCCCGCCTGGATATCGCCGATGAGGATCGGCGCGCCCCACACGATGTTCAAATCCGGTTCGAACTGATCCGGCGGCGCAAAGTTGCCGTAGTGAACCGGGAACTGGAAGTACCCGGGCATCCCGCTGGCGCCACTCTGGAAAAAGACCTTGCCGTCGTTGTCCTGAGTCGCTCCCCACTGGGAACTGTTCGGCCCGGTTGGCTCCTTCAAGAGGCCGTTGGGAGTCCACCGCAGACGGAACGCGTTCACCGTGCTGTAGAGCCAGTTGTCCATCGCCCAGAACAGGCTGGCCTGCTGGGATTCCATGTTGCCCGCACGCCCGAAGTTGGTGGCGAACAGCTCTTTCTTGTCAGCGATTCCGTCGGAATTGGTATCCGTGTACTTCCACACTTCGTCTGCGTTGGTCTCCATCGTCAGTATGCTCGTGCCGCCGAACGGCGTCACGAACCGCGGAAAGACCAACTTATCGACGAAGACGGAGTGGCGCTCGTACACGCCGTCGTTGTCACGATCCTCGTGCATGGAGATCCGGCCAATCGGCGGAATCAGATCGATCCCTTCGGGGGTCTGAAAGTAGCCGCGCAGCTCGACGACGAACATTCGGCCATTGCCGTCGAAGACGATTTGAGCGGGGTCCTCGACGATCGGATCGGAGAGCACGGGCTCCAGGCGATACCCGGGCGGAAGCCAGAAGCGCCTGGCTTGCTCTACCGGAGAGAGCGGCAGAACAGGCGGCTTTGGCGACAGATCGGCGTTGGCATTGGCCGGGTCATTCGCCTCGGGAGCGGCACCAGAACCCCGCCCACCGCCAGGTGTCTGGATCGCGGGTCGTCCCGGGGTTTGGTCGTGCGAGATCAGGATAAGCGGCGAGAGCAGCGCCGCGGACAGTGCCATCACACGCAGGAAACTGTGCGGGGATCTAAGGGACATGCGTCAACGCCTCTGAGTTGCGCATTATATCGTCAGGCGTCGCCGAGCCATCGCGCGCAAATCGGCTGACGCTCCTCGCCGGGACCTCGACCGTTGATATGAAGATTGACTTGATATAGAGATTATCTTCATATAGACTGCCACACTATGGAACCGCTTCACGGTGTGCTCGACATGCTCGTGCTCCGGACGCTCATCCTTGGACCGCTGCACGGGTACGGCATTGCCAAATCCATTCACAGCAGGTCGAACGAGTCGCTCGACATCGAATTCGGCTCGCTGTATCCGGCGCTCAAGCGACTCGAGCACAAAGGGTGGATCGTGTCGAAGTGGGGGATCTCCGAACAGAACCGGCGCGCGAAATACTATCGGCTGACTCCCGCCGGCAAGAAGCAGCTTCAGCAGGAACATTCGGAGTGGAAGGACTTTGCTTCAGCGATCGCGCACGTGATGTGGACGGCGCCGGAGGAGGGTCAGTCATGAGTCTCTGGGCAAAGCTCACCTACCTGCTGCCGTCCCGCAGTCGGGCTGCGGAGCGCGACATGCTGGAGGAACTGGCCTCGTTGAAGGAGATGGCCGGGGCGGGGGAGCTCGGCAACCTCACGCTGGCGGCGGAGGACGCCCGCGCCACGTGGACCTGGATGTGGCTGGAACGTCTTGGTCAGGACCTGCGCTATGCGCTGCGCTCGATGCTGCACAACAAGGCGTTCACCGCGCTGGCCGTGCTCTCGCTGGCATTGGGGATCGGCGCGAACACGGCGATCTACAGCTTCATGGAATCGATTCTGCTGCGGTCCCTGCCCGTGCCGGAACCGGCATCACTGGTGGTGATGAAGTGGCACGCTGAGACGACGTACACGTCGGCCGCATCCAAGGGCATGTCGTTCTCCACAGGAGTGACTCATAGCGATCCTAAGGAAGGGACGATCGGCAGCCAGTTTCCCTACCCTGCGCTCGAGCTGTTCCAGCGCAACACCGACGTGCTGTCGAGCGCATTCTGCTATTTCGTCGAGGAACGCCTGAACCTCACGATCGACGAGGACACGGAGGCCGTCAAAGGGCAATACGTGTCGGGAGACTACTTCCGCGGGATGGGCGTGCCGCCTGCCGCGGGCCGGCTGATTCTCGCGGGCGACGACGACGCCGCGACCGCGACGATCGCAGTGCTCAGCCATCGATTCAGCCAACGCCGCTTCGGAGACGCCCGCCAGGCGGTCGGCAAAACCATCCGAATCAACGATAAGCCCTTCTCGGTGGTCGGCGTGACTCCACCGGGGTTCTTTGGCGCAGAGCCGGGGTCCGTGCCGGACCTCTATGTTCCGATGCGCGCCGAAATGTTGCTCGAGCCGGCCGTGGCTGCCAGCGTGGCCCGGAAGTATCTGGACCCGAACTTCTACTGGATCGAGATCATGGGCCGGCTCAAACCCGGTGTGGGTCTGGCTCAGGCGCAGGCGGTGCTGGGGCCACAGTTCCGGCGTTTCGCCGAAGACTCTGCGACAACCGAACGCCAGCGTGCGGATCTTCCCGAACTGAAGATGATGACAGGCGCCGGGGGTCTCGATAGCCTCCGTCGGCAATACGCGAAGCCGGTCTACGTCCTGATGACGATGGTGGCTCTGATTCTGTTGATTGCGTGCGCCAACGTCGCGAACCTCCTGCTGGCGCGGGCGACGGCGCGGCGGCGCGAAATCGCGGTGCGGCTCAGCATCGG
>CAYZBZ010000132.1:0-11144 GCA_964476725.1 uncultured Vicinamibacterales bacterium | reverse complement strand
CACGTCTTCTGCGAGAAGCCCTGTGCGACCGACTCGCCGGGCGTGCGTGAGGTCATGGCGGCGCAAAAGCTGGCGCAGACGAAGAACCTCGCGCTGGTCTCGGGGATGTGCTGGCGTTACAACAACATGATTCAGGACGCCGTACAGCAGGTCCGCAACGGCGCCATCGGCCGGCTGGTCGCGCACTATTCGACGTACTACACCAATCCCGTGAAGCCGATGCCGCCCGAGAGCGCGCGCCCGGCCGGCATGAGCGACATCGAGTGGCAGATCCGCAACTGGTACAACTTCACGTGGCTCTCCGGCGACAGCCTCGTGGAGCAGGCCGTGCACAACGCGGACAAGATCATGTGGATCATGAACGATCAGCCGCCGGTCAGCGCTGTCGCTGTCGGTGGCCGTGCAGTACCCGCGAACGGCGGCAACATCTACGACCACTTCGCGGTCAACTACGTCTTTCCGAACGGCTACCGCGTGTTCCTGGCCAACCGCCAGTCCACAGGCTGCTTCAACGGCACGCTCGACTACGTCATGGGGACCGACGGTACCCTGATGCTTGGAGGCGGCCAGCCGCGGATCGAAGGCCCGGACGGCCAGATCAAGTGGCAGTTCCAGGGCGAGGAATATGACATGTACCAGCGCGAACATGACGTGCTGTTCGCATCGATTCGGTCCGGCAAACCCAAGAACGACGATTTGAACCTGGCCACCAGCACGCTGCTGGCGATCATGGGCCGCCACGCGGCCTACACGGGCCAGCAGGTCACCTGGGAGCAGGCGCTGAACTCGCAGGTAAGCCTGGTGCCGAAGCCGCTCGACTGGAACGCGAAGCACGAGGCGCCTGGCCTGGCGCTACCCGGCCAGTCGAAGGTAATCTAGTCTCGTGCGAATGACGCTGCATCGCTCGGCAGTCCTTGCCATGGCCCTTGTGGCCATGGCAGGGACCGTACCTCTCTTCACCCAACAAGCTGGCAAAGCGCTCGACCCCGAGCAACTGGCCGCGGTCCAGCGGATCCGTACGCGCATCGAGGAGCGGGCCAAGAAGACCGCCAGCGGTCCGCCGGCGGCCTACAGAGTCACCATACCGAACACGACCGTCGAGTACGGCATGGCTCCAGTGCCCGCAGGCGAGTTCCTGATGGGATCGGCCGGCTCCGGCGCCAGGCCTGAGGAGAAGCCGGAGCACAGGGTGCGCCTTGATGCGTTCTGGATGCAGACCCACGAAGTGACGTGGGACGCGTACCTGCTGTTCATGTTCGCCGACCAGGCGAAGGAGCTCGAGCACCCTGATGCCCTGGTGGACGCGCTGAGCCGTCCGACGGCTCCGCACCTCGAGATGAGTTTCGGCCGGGGCAACAACGGCTATCCCGCCATCAGCATGGCCCAGCACGGCGCGAACAAGTTCGCGCAGTGGCTGAGCGCGAAGACCGGCGAGTACTACCGCCTGCCGACCGAGGCCGAGTGGGAGTACGCGTGCCGGGCGGGGACCACGACGGGGATCGGCCCCGGGCAACTGGGGGACCACGCGTGGTTCGCGAAGAACTCAGCCCGGCCAGGTTTTACCGGTGGCACCTATCACAAGATCGGGACGAAGAAGCCGAACGCCTGGGGGCTGTACGACATGCTCGGCAACGTCATGGAGTGGACCCTGGATCAGTACGCGAGGTACACGGCCGCGCCGACGGAAAACCCGTGGGTCAAGTCCGCCGCTCCGTATCCCCATGCCGCCCGCGGCGGCTCCTGGCGCAACGACGAAAAGGGTGTGGGGTGCACGGTCCGTGTGCGGTCCGATCCCTCCTGGAAGAGGCGGGATCCTCAACTGCCCAAGAGCATCTGGTACATGAGCGACGCGCCATGGCTTGGCTTCCGCCTTGTCCGCCCCGCCGCCCTGCCGAGCGTCGAAGAGATGTATCGCGCCTGGAACAACGGCGTCGAACTGGATCCATACTGACTAGTGGTCCGATCGCGATCGGACCACTAGTGCGCTGGCTGCTCGGCCTGAGCCTGTCTGTCGTCGCGCTGGCCAGTCTGCCGCGACCGGAGCTGCACCGCTTTGAGGCCGTCGAGCCTCACATGGGCACGCTCGTCCGGATCACGGTCTACCTGCCGGGCGAGCAGGCGGCCAGGGACGCGTTCCGCGCTGCCTTCGATCGCATCCGAGACCTTGACGGCATCCTCTCAGACTACCGGCCTGACAGCGAGCTGAACCAAATCACCAAGGCCGCCGTCGGTCGGGCGGCGACTGTCAGCGAGGATCTGTTCGCCGTCCTCCTTGCGTCGCAGGACCTGGCGGAGGCGACGGGCGGCGCGTTCGATATCACGCAGGGGCCCGTCGTCCGGCTCTGGCGCGAGGCTCGGAAGACCGCGCGCGTGCCCGATCCCGCCGCGTTGCAGGAAGCCGCCAGGCGCAGCGGCTTCCGCAAGCTCCACCTGGACGCCGAGCATCGGACCGTGACGTTCGACATGGCCGGCATGGCGCTGGACGTCGGCGCCATCGGCAAGGGCTACGCCGCCAGCGAGGCCATCGAGGTGCTTGGCGGACTCGGCGTTCGCAGCGCCCTGGTGGCTGTGAGCGGCGATCTCGCGTTCAGCGAGGCGCCCCCCGGGCAGCGCGGCTGGCAAATCGGCGTCCACTCGGGCGACCCGTCGGTCGTGGGCTTCCCTGGGGTGCTGGAGTTGACCAACGCGGCCGTCTCCACCTCTGGCAGCAGCGAGCAGCACGTGGACATTGATGGGCGCCGCTACTCCCACATCATCGACCCGTCCTCCGGGATGGCTCTCGTCGACGACATCACGGTCACCGTCGTCGCACGGCACGGCCTTGACGCCGACGGACTCGACACCGCCATCAGCGTACTCGGCGCCGACCGCGGCCTGGCTCTGATCGAATCCCGTCCCGCCGCCGCGCTCATCATCCAGCGCACCAGCGCCGGCACGACGGTCCTGCCGTCCTCTCGTTTTCTGGAACTTGCGGCGCGACACCGGGCTGCATCCCGGAAGCCTGAGCCATGAGGACATGGACAGGACGCGGCTGACCCACCCTCACTGCCGGTTCCAACGGTTCCTTCGCAATTCGAAAGGGCGTGTTACGAATCGTAAGGGAACGTCCGGCGCGGTGCCGCGCTTCGGCAACCGGGCCGATGAAACGCATGAGGATGGGACCGGATGTCGCGTTGATGCGTGCGGTCTCCGTTTTGCACGGCAGTGCCCGGTTCGATGAACGCGGTCGCAGCCGCCCTCCCAGCGTCGCCACCGCGATCGCACCCGCGAGGCGCGCCTGACTCTTCGATAGTGTCTATCGCCCGCGAAGCAGCCGTCGGCCTCGCGGGCACGCCGATCAACACGGGCGTCCAACTATTGGCGCTAGAACGTCCCCGAACGATGGTCTCGGTGTGGAACTTACTTCTGAAGGAGGTAATCGATGAAACGTGGAAGTGTGTCAGCTGCAGTGCGAGCCGCGTCGCTGGGCCTCGTCGTGGGCGCCGGTATTTTCGCCCACCCGTTCGATGCTCGGGCCCAGACTCCGTTCCTGGTGGATCCGAGTTTGGTCGTGTCGACGGTGGTGGGCGGCCTCAGCCAGCCCATCGCCATGGCCTTCATCGGGCCCAACGACATTCTGGTCACGGAAAAGGCGTCGGGACAGGTCAAGCGGGTGACCAACGGCGTGGTGACCGGCGTCGTGCTCGATTTGGCCGTGAACTCCAATAGCGAGCGGGGGCTGCTGGGCATCGCGCTGCACCCGAGGTTCCCGCGTACGCCGTACGTGTATCTCTACAACACGGAGAGCACGACTGGCGCTGACTCGAACATCGTGGCGAATGTGCCGTTGCTTGGCAATCGCGTGGACCGTTTCGTGTGGAACGGCAGCACCCTGACCTTCGACAGGAACATCATCCGGCTGCGCTCGTTCCAGAACGACCGCAACAACGTGGCCGATCCGACGCTGCCGGTGCTGCGTGGGAACCACAACGGGGGCGTGCTGCGGTTCGGCCCGGACCGGAAGCTGTACATTATCATCGGCGACAACGGCCGCCGCGGCTTCACGCAGAACAATCTGGTGGGCCCGGTGCCAGACGACGCGTTTGGCGGACCTGAACCGGACGACGCCCACCTCACGGGCGTCATCCTGCGCCTCAACGACGACGGCAGCACGCCGCGCGACAACCCGTTCTACACAGTGGACAAGCGGCACGACGGGGACGACGAGGATGGTGGTAACCTCGGTGCGCTCAGTGACGAGGCGCGCCGCAACATCCAGCGCATCTTCGCCTACGGCGTCCGCAATAGCTTCGGCATGACGTTCGACCCGAAGAAGGGCGACCTGTGGACCACCGAAAACGGCGGACGCGCGTTCGATGAGATCAACCGCGTGAAGCCGGGCTTCAACGGCGGCTGGGTGCAGATCATGGGCCCAGCCTCGCGGGTCCAGGAGTTCAAGGCGATCGAAATCAGCGTCGGATTCGGCGCAAACGGTCCCACCGGACTGCAGCAAATGCGCTTTCTGCCAACAAGCATCGCCGACACACCCGAAGAAGCCAAGGACCGCCTCTTCCACATCCCTCGGTCGCGCTTCACCAACCCGGAGTTCAGCTGGAAGCAGGTCGTGCCGCCGGCCGGCCTGGGCTTCATCAACGGCGACGGACTCGGTGGGCAATACAACGGCGACCTGATTGTGGGTTCGGCCGTGGCGCGAGCCACCAACGCAGGTCACCTCTATCGGTTCCGCCTGAACGGTGGGCGAACCCATTTGAAGTTCGACGACCCTCTCCTCAAGGACAAGGTGGCAGACAACCTCGTCCTTGACGACTTCACGACCGAAGGCGACGAGATTCTCTTTGGCAGCAACTTCAGCATCGTCACCCACATCGAAACCGGCGCCGACGGCGCGCTGTATTTGGTCAGCCCGTCAGCCGGCAATATCCGCAAGATTTCGAAGAACTGACAATCGTTCGGGGGCCCGGGCGAAGCGCCATGAGGCGTGGTCGCCCGGGTCAATCCCGGCGCCCATCGCGCCGCCGCGATCCGAACCTACCTTGGCTCCACGTGGTGGGCGTGGCGGGACATGTCCAAACGTCGTACGACCCGCCGGGCGGCCGCAGCAGCAGCTCGTTCCAGACCTATGTGCCCCGGCAGCCACCGCCACCGCTTGCGGCGACGGCCGGAATGCGCCGGCTGGAGACGGGAGCGCCGCCAACCAGACATGCTCCTTCCAGCATCGCGATGCGCGCCAGCCCAGCGCGCGAAGCGCCGACGGCGAGCTGAATCGCGTAGGTGCGCGCGCGCTGCACGGCGTTCGCGAGCTCCAGGCTGGTGACGTTCGCGCAGGCAAGTATGGACCAGTGGGGCTCTCGGGAACAGATCGGGAACAGAACCGCCCAAACACCGGGCAAAACGAGGGAGCAGAGCCGACCAGAAAGTAAGAGGAAGGCATGAGCCTCACCGGAACCGCTGGGCGAGCGCGGCGTGGAGATCGCGGACCAGCGCCTCGGTCGTCACCCATTCGATGCAGGCATCGGTGATCGAAACGCCGTAGCGGAGCTTGTCCTTGGGCTGCGGGAAGGCTTGGGTGCCGGCGTGGAGGTTGCTCTCGATCATGGCGCCCATGATCGAGCTGTTGCCCGCGGCAATCTGCGCCAGCAGCTCGCGCATCACCTCCGGCTGCCGTTCCGGTTGCTTGGCGGAGTTGTCGTGGGAACAGTCGACCAGGATGGACTTGATCAGGCCCGCCCTGGCGAGCAGCTGCTCGGTCTGAGCAATGTGCGCGGCGGAGTAATTGGGGCCGGTCGCACCGCCGCGCAGGACGACGTGGCAGTCGGGATTGCCCCGGGTGACGATGGCCGAAGCCGACCCGTCGAGGTTGATGCCGAGGAAGGTGTGGGGCTGGGCGGCGGCCTTGATCGCGTTGATCGCCGTTGCGATCGAGCCATCCGTGCCATTCTTGAACCCGAGAGGCATCGAAAGCCCGGACGCCATCTGCCGGTGGGTTTGCGATTCCACCGTGCGGGCGCCAATGGCGGACCAGCAGATAAGGTCGGCGATGTATTGTGGAGTGATGGGGTCGAGCAGTTCGCAGGCCGTGGGCAGCCCCAGGTCGAGCACATCGCGCAGGAACGTGCGGGCGAGCCGCAGGCCGGCGGCGATGTCATGGGTGCCGTCGAGGTTCGGATCCATGATCAGGCCTTTCCAGCCGACGGTGGTGCGCGGTTTTTCGAAATACACGCGCATCACGATCATCACCCGGTCGCCGACGTCGCGAGCCAGCGCCGCGAGCCGGCGGGCGTATTCGTGCCCAGCGGCGAAATCATGGATGGAGCAAGGGCCGACGATCAGCAGAAAACGCTTGTCGGCGGTGAAGATGACGCGGTGGATCTCGCGGCGCGCCCGTGTGACGAACTCGGCCTGGGCCTCGCTCTTGGGCAATTCTGCCAACAGGGCCGCCGGGGAGGGAAGGGCGCGGGTCTCGACGACATTGATGTCCGAAGTCTTCTGCATGAACGTCCAGCCTGGCGCGATCCGCCTCCTTGGATCAAGACCTTGCCATGTGCTATGGAATTCGGGCAAAGAAAAGGGGCCACACACGTGTTGGGATTCGATCTCCGGCCGCTGGCCTTCTTCTGCCTCGCCGCGTGCCTGGCCTGCGGTGGTGCGTCGAAGCCGAGCGCGCCGGCGCCTCCGTCCGGCGGGTCCGGCGGCGATCCGATTTCAATCACCGGAACCGAAAGCATCGGGTGGGATCAGGAAGCGACTTCCGACTCGGAGGCGGCGGGGCTTCGATACCTTGTCTACGTTGATGGCAATCCGACCGCGCTCACGGATGTGCAGTGCAGCGGCGGTGGAACCATGTTTGGATGTCGGGCACGCCTGCCGCAGCTGACTGCCGGAGCCCACCGGCTGGAGCTCACGGCCGCCCGTCTGTTCGACGGGGCGTATCTCGAAAGTCTCAAGTCCCAGGCAATCACGGTGGTGATGGCTGCGCGCGTTACCGTGCCCGCGCCTTCGCTGGCGTCCAGTGCTTCTGACGTTCCCGCGACGGGCTGTAGCGCTCTCGCGATCGGGGGACCGGCCGGCGAGGTCATCGTTGCCGATACGGCGGGCATCCGCCGAGTTCAGCCAGGCGCTGAGTCTCCGGGAATCGTGCTGCTCGAGCCGCATCCAGCGGAGCCCTCCGTGTTGAGCCTCGCTGTTCATCCGGCCTTCTCCGTCACACGCTTCGTGTACACTCTGAGGACTTCGGGTTCGGACGAGCGCGGTTATCGGCTGCAACTGGTGCGTTACCGAGAGGTGGGCGGAGCGCTTGGAGAGCGGGCGGTGCTGCTCGATCGTGCGGTCGACAGGCCGTACCGCTTCGGTCGATTGCGCTTCGATGGCGCGGGCCATCTCTATGCGGGAGTGTGGGGCGCCGCCCGAGAGGGCACCGCAGGACAGGGTCCCGCAGCCCCCGTAGCAAGCCTCCTTCTGCGGCTCACGGAAGACGGCCGGGTCGGAGATGACTCGCCCGATCGTTCCGGTCTCGTCCCCGGCGTCGAGTCAATGCGCGGCTTCGACATCGAGCCAGGAACGGGGCGCCTGTGGATCCTCCAGGAAACAGCCAACAGGGTTTTTGCGCTTCGCACCGTGACGGCTGACGGCACGGAGGCGGTAGAGCGCGTGCCGCTTTCGGCGGCGCCAGCGCAAATCGCGGTGCGTGCCGGCGCCGTTGGCACGGCTGTCAGTCAGGTGTGGGCAGCGTTTTCGGAAGACCTGCCGGTGCTTCTGCGGCGCAACGCGCGCGGCGTGCTGGCCGTGGCGGCCCTGCCCGCGCCAGTCGACGGGCCGATCGGCGACCTCGCGTTCGCGCAATCAGGCGTGCTGCTCGCATGCACCTCGGCCGACCCCGCGTCGCAAGGACCAGGCTCCGGGGTCGTGAGGCTGGACCCCGCCGTCGGGCGAGCGAGCGGGCGGTTCTGAAGTGATCGACACGCGCTCACCGGCCGCGCAGCGAAGCCCCGCCGCAAGAGTCAGGCTGGTGAGGATGACGTGCAGCTGACAACCATGACCTTGGTGCGGGCCTGCGTGGCAGGGTGTGGAATCATTTGCTCCCCGCACGTGTGCCGCGGCGCGGAAGCGGGCCATCAGGGGCCGCCGACTGCCGCGCAGCCTTCGCAACTCAAAGCATTCCTCGACTGCCAGAACTGCTTTCCAGATTTCCTGCGTGCCGAAGTCACGTTCGTCGATTACGTGCGCGATCGCGGTGAGGCGGACGTGCACGTGCTGATTACGGCCGTCGAGACCGGCGGCGGCGGTCGCGAGCACACGATTGCCTTCATCGGCCAGAAGGCGTTCAGCGGGACGGATCGGACGCTGCGGACCGTCACCGCCCGCGCCGATCCCGAGGATGTGGTACGCCGCCAGCTGGCGAACTCGCTGCGCCTGGGACTCCTGAACTACATGGCGACGAGCGGTGTACCGCCGGACCTGGCCATCTCCGTTCGGCTCGAATCCCCCGACGGTCGCGCGGCTCCGGCGACTGACGAGTGGAACCACTGGGTATTCAGCGTGCGCGGGTCCGCGTCGTTCGAGGGAGAAGAATCCAGCCGGCAGAGGCAACTGGGCGGAAGCGTGAGCGCGGACCGCATCACACCTGCCTGGAAGATTACCCTCGGCAGCGAATTCGATCACGAGACCGAAGAGTTCGACCTGGACGATGGCAATCCCGTGAAGGTGCACCGGCGCGAGGGCGATTTTCGCTGGCTGCTGGTCAAGGCGCTCGGCGAGCACTGGTCAATCGGGGCCGCCGGCGACGTCGAGTCCTCGACCTTCGAGAACATCAAGCTGTCGGTGGCGGCGGCACCCGCCCTCGAGTACAACCTGTTCCCGTACTCGACGTATACACGACGGCAGCTTCGGGCGCTGTACTCGATTGGCGCTCAGCGCCAGAATTACCACGAGTTGACGCTCTTTGGAAAAATGGAGGAGACGCTGCCGACGCACGAACTGTCGCTGACGTTCGAGCAGCGCGAGCGCTGGGGTTCGCTCGAAGCCCGCGCGGAGTGGTCGCAGTATCTGCACGATCTCGACAAGTCACGCTTCGAGGTCGAGGCGGACATATCGCTGCGAGTGACGCGCGGGCTGTCAATGGGAGCCGAGCTGAATGCGTCTCGCATTCGCGATCAGCTGTCCCTGCCGGTCCGCGACGCTTCGCCGGAGGAAATACTCTTACGGTTACGCCGGCTGCAGAGCGGCTACCAATACAACGTCGGGATGAGCATTACCTATTCGTTCGGCTCAATCTTCAGCAGCGTCGTCAATCCCAGGTTCGGGCGGTAATCGTGAGACGAGGCGCCGCGGGCGCGCTGCAATGCCACCGTCACTCGGTTGCGAGCGCCACGACTGGATCGATCCGGGTCACCCGCCGCGCCGGCAGGAAGCTCGCGACCAGGCTTGCAAGCGCCAGGGTCGCGATGACCGCGATGAACACGGTCGCGTCGCGCGGATCGACATGATAGAGCACCGGCTGCAGGGCGCCGGAGGCCAGGAGCGCGAGACCGAGGCCCAGGAACAGGCCGATGACGAGTTGAATGACGCACTTTCGCATGACCAGCAGGATGAGCTGACGCCCCTGGGCGCCAAGCGCCGAACGGACCCCCATTTCCCGTGTCCGCTGCGTTACGGCGAACGACATCACGCCATAGAGCCCGGCCGCCGCGAGAAACAGCGCGCAGATGCCGAACGCCATGAAGAACGTGCCGAACACCGTGTAGAACCAGGTCTGCCGATCGATGACCCACCGCATCGTGTTGATCTCGTAGATGGCGAGGTCGCCGTCGAGCGAGGTCACGGCCGACCGTACGAATGACGTCGCCGCGCCCGGCTCGCCGCGGGTGCGCACGGCAATGCGGACGCCATTCGCCACGTCGCTTTGCGCGATCGGGATGTAATAGCCCACCGGGCTCGCGTTGTTGTTGCCGATGCCTTCCATGATCAGATCGGGCACCACCCCCACGATCGTCAGCCATGGCTCTTTCGAGCCCGGGCGGATGCGCTTCATCCGGCGGCCCATCGGGTCCAGATTCGGGAAGTGGGTGCGCGCAAAGGACTCGTTGATGATGGCGACCGGCTGGCTCGTCGACACGTCCGCCGGCGTGAACTCGCGACCGCTCAGCAGCTTCGTCTGGAACGTGTCGAAGTAGCCGGCCGTCACGATGCCCTCGCGCGCCAGGGGATAGTCGCTGTCTTGGGGGTACGCCTTACCTTCGATCTGCACGGGAATGGACCCGTTGCCAGCCGCGGGCAAACCGTCTGACAGCGTCGCCCCTTCGACCCCGGGGAGCGCCTGCAGCCTCGGCAGCAACTGTTCGTAGAAGCGGATGCTCGCGGCGGAGTCCGGATACATGGCGCTCGGCAGATCGATGCGCGCTGTCAGGACGTTTTCAATCGCAAACGGCATCTGCACGTTCTTCAACTGCACGACGCTCTTGATCATGAGGCCCGCGGCAATCAGCAGGCCGCACGACACGGCCAGCTCTCCGACGACGAGCACGCTGCTGAACCTGCCGAGGCTGGCGCTGGTGGACGACCGGCTGTCGTCCTTCAGCACCGCGCCGGCGCTGACCCTGGCCGAGTGCATCGCCGGCAGGGCGCCGGCAAACAGGCTGGCGAGAACGATCAGGCCGATCACGAAGAGCATCACGCGGTAGTCCAGCTCGAACGTGATCCAGAACGGCGGCGGGTTGACCGACAGCGCCTGGACGAACCAGCGCACGCCGAAAATGCTCAGGAGGATGCCGATCGCTCCGCCGATGGTGGCAAGCACCAGGACTTCCGTCAAGTGCTGCCGAACGACGCGATGGCGTGTGGCGCCGAGGGCCATGCGCACCGCGACTTCACGCCGGCGCAGCAACGCGCGTGCGACGAGCAGGTTGGAGACGTTGACGCACGCGATCAGCAGCACGCCGATGCCGGCGCCGAGCATCGTGTACAGCAACCCGTAAATCTCCGGCCCGAGGACGGTCTTCGCGTACGGCATCACGTCCGCGCCGAGACCGCGATTGGTCGCCGGAAACTCCCTCTCGAGCTGTGACGCGATGGTCGCTGCCTGCGCTTTCGCCTGAGCGATGCGCACGCCCGGCTTCAGACGCGCGATCACCAGATAGTTCGGACCCTCG
>CAYZBZ010000131.1:0-11174 GCA_964476725.1 uncultured Vicinamibacterales bacterium | reverse complement strand
CGCACGTGCGGCTGCTTGCCGCGCGCCGGCGCGAGTTCGCGCGCAAGTGGCGATTCAATCGCGTCATGCGGCTGCTCGTCACCTTCCCGGCCACGGTGCGGGCCTCCGCGTACGGAGCCGCGATTGCGCCGCGCCTCCTGCAGCGGGCGATCCGCTACGCAGGCGATGTTCACGCGACCTGAACATGCTTCCTCTCTTCCTGCTGGTTGCCGTCTTCGTGCCCCTCGCGGTCGAAGCGCGCGTCGCGGCGCGGCACGATCGAGCGCTCCGTGCGGCTGGCGCCGTTGAGCCGGCCGGCGATGTGTACGGGCTGATGCGTGTCGCGTATCCCGCGTGCTTTCTCGCGATGGCAGCGGAGGGCTGGATCCGGGGCGCCGGCGCCAACTCGACGTTTGCGGCCGGCCTCGTCCTGTTCGCGCTGGCGAAAGGACTCAAGTACTGGGCGATCACCACGCTCGGGCCGCGGTGGACGTTCCGCGTCCTCGTGCCGCCGCGCTCGTCGCGCGTGACACGCGGTCCATACCGCTTCGTGCGGCATCCGAATTACGTCGCCGTGGCGGGGGAGCTCGCGGGCGTCGCTCTCATGTCCCAGGCGCCGGTTGCCGGCGCGGCATCGGTGGCCGGGTTCGGCCTCCTGATGCTGGCGCGGATACGCGTCGAGGAGCGGGCGATGGGCATGGCGTTTCCCCCACAGCATTCCAGCGAAACTGTCCTGCCGCCGCGCGCCCGCCTCGCCGACGTGGCGGCCGCCGTGCTGGTGGCGGTCGCCGTGTGGATCGCGATCGTCGGCGGCAGCCGGCACCTCATCTTCGACGTGGTCATCTCGTTCCGCTCGCCGCTGCTGTTCCTGTATGCCGCCGCGTCCGTGGTGATCGTGCGCCATGTGATCTGGCCGCGACCGAGCGCGCTGTGGCATCTGAAAGCGACGCACGCGTCCATTCTCGCGCGCCCCGACTTCGCCGCCGCGCTCCGGGCGTTCGTCGCCACGCGACCGGCCGTTCTGCTGGTAGGCTTTCTCGCCGTGATCACGATCGGTCTGACGGACAGGCCAGGGTTGACGCTCTCGAGAGATCGCCTCGCGAATCTTCCCGCACGGTTCGACGCGGGATGGTACGGCGACATCGCGCTCGACGGCTATACCTGGGATCACACGTTTCAGCGCCAGCGCAACATCGCGTTCTTCCCGGCGATGCCCATGCTGATGCGTCCGCTCGGCACGGCGTTCGGTATGCGGGACCGGACCGCTCCCCGAGAGCGGCAGATGCTGCGGGCGCTATGGGCAGGCGTCGCGATCTCGCTCGCGGCCTTCCTCTGGGCCCTGCACTACCTCGTGCGGCTCGGGCGCGAGTTGATCGGCCCCGATCGCGCCGCAAGCGCTGCGCTGCTGCTGGCCGCCTATCCCTTCGCGCTGTTCTTCAGCGCGCCGTACACCGAATCGCTGTTCCTCCTGGCGTCGCTCGGCGCCTTCCATCACTTCCGGCGGGGTGAGTGGCTCCCGTCATCGTGCTGGGGACTGCTCGTCGGCCTCACGCGGCCGAACGGGTGTTTCGCCAGCGTGCCGTTGGCGATTCTCGCGGCGCAGCAGTTCTACGAGATTCGGGCCACGCCCGGGTCGAGTGCGATGGTGAAGGCGGCGAGCGTACGGCTGGTGACCGCTGCGATGCCCGGGATTGGGATGCTGGCGTTCACCGGATACCTCTATTCGCTGACCGGCGTCTGGTTCGCCTGGGCCCGGAGCCACGAAGCGTGGGGGCGCACCTACCATGGCTTCGGTCCATTCGTCAGTGCATTCGAGTCGCTGCGCGACGCGCCGTTTCTGCAGGTCGTCACGAGCTCTCCGTTCAACACGCTGAACGCGCTCGGCGTCCTGTTCGCCGTCACGCTGACGTACCCGGTGTTCCGACGCCTGGGGATTGCCTGGGGCGTGTTCGTGCTGATCAACCTGGTGCCGCCGCTTTTTGCGGGCGGTGTCCTGTCCATGGGACGGCTGACCTCGACGCTGTTCCCGCTGTTTCTCGCGCTGGCCGTACTCGTCCCGCCGCGCGCCGTTGCCGCATGGGTCGCCGGATTCGGGATCGCTCAGGGGCTCTGCGCGATCCTGTTCTTCACTTGGAGAGAGCTGTTCTAACAAGGTTCCGCGGGGTTCTTCCGGGTTCTACAGGGTTCCACGGGTTCAGTTCAATCCCCAGCGAACCAAGACTACTGTCTGCACCGGACCGTCTTACCAAATAGTCCGACCCGGTGCTCTATAATTCAGTCAGGTCATGCGGCACCTTCCCCTTCGTCCCGCGGTCGTCCTCTTCCTGTCGTTGTGCGCAGGGACGGCTGTCACGGTGCCGTCCCATGGGCAGCAGGCCTCCGCCGCGGCGCAGCCCTTTCCCGCCAGTGCCTGGCGCGCGCTTGCGCACGGCAAAAGGGTCGAAGCGGAGACGCTCGCGCGCGCCCGCTCCGCCGACGATCTCGCGGCGATTGCCATCCTCGCGCATCTTGCGATCGACAAGGGACGGTACGACGACGCAGTGGCGGCGCTCCAGCCGGCGGCAACCCGCGCGCCGCTCAGCGCCGCCGCGCTCGAGCTGGCACTGCTCCAGCAGCGCCTGGGCCGAACGGCTGCCGCTGGACAGCTCCTGACGGTGCTCTTCCGCCAGTCGGCGGACGACGGCGCGTCTCTGCTGCGCGCCGGACGGGCTGCGGCGGCTCTGGTGGGCCGCGCTCGCGAGGCCAACAGCCTGTTTCGCGCCGCGGCCGCGCTCGGGCCAGATCCGGCCATCGACACGGCGTGGGGCGCGCTCTTCCTCGAGAAGTACAACCGCAAGGAGGCGGTGAAGTCGTTCCAGCAGGCCCTTGCGCAGGATCCGGAGTGGGCGCCGGCGCATGCGGGACTCGCGCGCGCGCTGGCCGAGGACGATCCGCCCGCTGCCGCAGTCGCGGCGACCCGCGCGCTGGAGATTGACCCGCTCCTCGCCGACGCCGAGCTGCTGCTTGCCGAGCTCGAGCTCGACAACACGCGGTACGACGCGGCGCGTGAGCGCATCGATCGCGTCCTCGCCGCAAACCCATCCCATCTGGACGCCCGCGCGCTCGCGGCCGCCATCACGTACGTGCGCGGCGATCGCCAGGCGTTCGACGCCGAAGTCAAACGCACGCTCGCCATCAACCCCGGGTTCGGCGAGATCTATCGCGCGGCCGCCGAGCTTGCCGCTCGCAATTATCGGTTTGACGATGCGGTCGGCCTGGCGCGGGAGTCCGTCGCGCTGGACCCGACGCATGCACGGGCGTACGCGGAGCTGGGCATGCACCTGATGCGCACGGGCGACGAGCCGCAGGCGCGCCAGGCGCTCGACCGGGCCTTCCGCCTCGATCCCTATGACGCGATCACCTACAACCTGCTCGCGCTGCTCGACACGCTCGACAAGTTCGTGGAGATCCGCGAAGGGGACATCATCCTGAAGCTGCACCCGGACGAAGCCGCGGTGATGCGCGAATACGCGATGCCGCTCGCGCAGGAGGCGCTCAAGACGCTGTCCGCCAAGTACGGGTTCACCCCGACGGGACCGATTCTCGTCGAGATATTTCCACAGCACGACGACTTTGCCGTCCGCACGCTGGGACTCCCGGGCATGATCGGCGCGCTCGGCGCCTGTTTCGGCCGCGTCGTGACGCTGGACTCGCCTCGCGCGCGGCCGCCCGGCTCGTTCTCCTGGCAGGCGACGCTCTGGCACGAGATGACCCACGTCATCACGCTGCAGATGTCGAACCAGCGCGTGCCGCGGTGGTTGACCGAGGGCGTCTCCGAATACGAAGAGGCGCAGGCGCGTCCCGAGTGGGGACGCGAGATGGAAGTGCCGTTCGCGATGGCGCTCGAGCGCGGCAAGACGCTCAAGCTCGCGGATCTGAACTCGGGCTTCACGCGACCCGATACGATCGCGCTCGCGTATTTCGAAGCGTCGGTGCTCGTCGATCACATCGTCCGTACGTATGGCGAGACGAAGCTGCGGGCGCTCGTGCGGTCGTATGGGGAGGGGCTGACGGGCAACGAGGCGATTGAGAAGACCGTCGGCGTGACGCTGGATCAACTGCAGGCCTCGTTCGACAAGTCGCTCGACGCGCGATTCGGCCCGCTCAGGGCCGCGCTTCGGGCGGTGCCCGGCGCGACGCCTCGCGACGGCGCCGGTGAAGGAAGGGGCCGGGCTGGGACCCTGACCCTGACCCTGAGCCTCGAGGCGCTGCGGTCGGCCGCGGCTGCGCACCCGGGCAACTACGCGGCGCAGCTCGCCTACGGCGAGGCGCTGGCGGGTGCCGGCGATCCCGCGGCGTTTCGACCGCTCGAGCAGGCGGCAGCGCTCGTGCCGTCGGCGACTGGCGAGGACAGCCCGCACGCGATCATGGCGAAGCTCGCGGACCGGCTCGGCGACACCGCGCGCGCCCTGACCGAATACCAGGCGGTCCTCGCGCAGGATCACACGACCGTTGAGGCGGCGCGACGCCTGGCCGCGCTTGCTGAAAAGAGCACCGCGCTGCCGTCGTTGCTGCTCGCGTACAACCGGATAGTCGCGATCGACCCGTTCGATCCTCTGGCGCACAGCGGCCTCGGGCGCCTCGCGATGAAGGACAACCAGCCAGAAACGGCCGTCCGCGAGTTCAGGGCGGCGCTCGCGATCGGCCCGGCCGATCGCGCGTCCGCGCACTGCGATCTGGGGGAAGCGTACATCCTGGCGCGCCGGTCGGCGGAGGCGAAGGCCCAGGCTCTGGCGGCGCTCGAAATCGCCCCGAGTTACGATCGCGCGCAGGAACTGCTGCTCCAGGCGCTCAAAGGCACCGGAGCCGATGGTGGCCGGCCATGAAGCCGTTCATCCCCGCAGCGGCCGCTGCCGGGATGCTGCTGTGGGCGGTTGCTGGGATCCGAACGCCGGGAGCGGACGCGCAGACGGCGAACTCGCCGGACGCGCGGTATGCGGGGCTGCAGTGGACGTTCGCGCGTATCCGCTACGAAGCGTGGACCGTGCCGCGCGGGCGCTACATGAACCCGGAAGACGAGCCCTGGTTCATCGACGCGCCTGCCGCTGAACAGAACCTCTCGCGCCGCGTGAGAACCGTCACCGCCATTCAGGTCAACGACCCCGTGGTCCTCACGCTCGAGGATCCCGACCTCTGGTCCCATCCCTGGATCTACATCGTCGAGCCGGGCAACCTTCGATTGAAGCCGGCCGAGGTGCCCATCCTTCGCGAGTTCCTGCTGCGCGGCGGCACGCTCACGTTCGACGACTTTCACGGTCCGATCGAGTGGGCCAACCTGGAGAGCGAGCTGCGGCGGATATTCCCGGATCGAAAGATCGTGGAGCTGCCGCCGGAGCATCCCATCTTTCACTGCTTCTACCAGTTCGACGCGTATCCGCAGACGCCGGGCCTCGGTCCGTTCCTGATGGGACGGATGTGGGAGAAGGGGGGGTACGTCGCGAGGCTGCGCGCCATCGAGGACGACAACGGCCGCGCCATGGTCCTCGTCAACTGGAACGTGGACATGGGCGACGGGTGGGAGTGGTCGAACGCCGCTGACTATCCGGGTTACGTGAAGTACACCGCGCAGGCGTACCGGATGGAAATCAACGAGATCATTTACTCGCTGACGCACTGATGGACACCACGACCTCGACCGACATCGTGGCGGTTGCCGAGCGCGTCGCCAGCGGGCGGGACCGGATCCTCACGGAGATCCGCAAGGTGATCGTCGGCCAGGACGAAGTGATCGACCAGGTGCTGATGGCGCTGTTCACGGGAGGCCATTGCCTGATCACGGGGGTGCCGGGTCTCGCCAAGACGCTGCTCATCAAGACCGTGGCGCAGATCCTCGACCTGTCGTTCAAACGGATCCAGTTCACGCCCGACCTGATGCCGGCCGACATCACCGGCACGGAAGTGCTCGACGAGGAGGGCGGGCACCGGTCGCTGCGCTTCGTCAAGGGACCGGTGTTCGCGCAGATCATCCTCGCCGACGAGATCAACCGCACGCCGCCGAAGACGCAGTCGGCATTGCTCGAGGCGATGCAGGAGTATCACGTGACCGCGGCGGGCCGCACGTACCCGCTCGACCGGCCGTTTTTCGTGCTGGCCACGCAGAACCCCATCGAGCTCGAGGGCACGTACCCGCTGCCCGAAGCGCAGCTCGATCGCTTCATGTTCAACATCGTGATGACGTATCTCTCCGAAGACGAGGAGGTGCGCGTCGTCACCAGGACGACGGGGGTCGAGAGGCACACGCCGGCGCGAGTGTTTACTGGCGCCGACATCCTCGAGATTCAGCAGCTCGTGCGACAGGTTCTGGTCGCGGAGGAGATCGCGCGATATGCCGTGCGGCTCGTCGACGCGTCGAGGCCCGGCCGGCAGAGCGATTACAAGTTCATCCGCGAATGGGTGAAGTGGGGCGCGGGACTGCGCGCGTCGCAGTCGCTCATCCTCGCGGGGAAGGCCCGCGCGCTCATCCTCGGGCGCTATCACGTGTCCGTCGCCGACATCCAGGCGCTCGCGCGCCCCGTGCTGCGTCACCGCGTGATCCCGAACTTCTACGCGGAGTCCGAGCGCATCAGCTCCGACAACCTGGTCGAGCGGCTTCTCGAGGCGGTCCCGACGCCGAGCAGCGGAATGTAGCCCATGCCCCCGTCCTCGACCTCCCGCGACCTGAGGTTTCTCGATCCTGCCGTCCTCGCTCGGCTGGGGACGATGGAGCTGAAGGCGCGCACGGTCGTCGAAGGGTTTCTGTCGGGATTGCACCGCAGCCCCTACAAAGGCTTCAGCGTCGAGTTCGCGGAGTATCGCCAGTATCTTCCCGGGGACGACCTGTCCACCCTGGACTGGAAAGTGTACGCGAGGACCGACCGTCACTACGTCAAGAAGTTCGAGGAGGAGACCAACCTCGAGTGCCATCTGCTGCTCGACGTGAGCGCGTCGATGGCCTACCGCGGCGCGGCGCCGATGAGCAAGCTGGAGTACGGCTCGGTGCTCGCGGCGTCGTTGGCGTTCCTGATGAACCGGCAGCGCGATGCGACGGGGCTGATCGCGTTCGACGACCGGATTGCGTTCCGCATGCCGGCGAGCGCGCGCCCCGGCCACCTGCACGCGCTGCTGCTCGCGCTCGAGCGGCTCCAGCCGGGGTCCCGATCCGACGTCGCGCGGCCGCTGCATCAGCTCGCGGAAGCGCTCCTGAAACGCAGCCTCGTGGTCCTCATCTCCGACCTGCTCGACGACCCGGCGCCGGTCATCAAAGGACTGAAGCATCTGCGATTCCGCGGCACCGACGTGGTGGTGTTTCAGCTGCTGGATCCGAACGAGCTGACGTTCCCGTTCCGCGGCGCATCGCGTTTTCGCGACCTCGAGAACGCGGAGGAAGTCACGGCGGACCCCGCGTCGATCCGGACCGCGTACCTGCGCGAGCTCGCGACCTTGACGCTGACCTACGATCGCGAGCTGCGCGGGGCCGGCATCGACTACGTGCAGCTGGACACGTCCCAGCCGCTCGACTTCGCGCTGCTGGCGTATTTGTCGACGCGCGCGAGGAGGAAGTGAATGTCGTTCCTCTACCCCGCATTCCTGCTGGGCGCTCTCGCGGCGGCGATTCCCGTCGTGCTGCACTTTCTGCGGCGCGATGTCGCGCCGGAGGTGCCGTTCAGCGCCGTCCGGCTGCTGCGCCGCTCGCCGGTCGCGCGCGCGCGCCGTCGCAGCCTGCGGGATCTGCTGTTGCTGGCTGCGCGGGTGGCGGCGCTGCTGCTCCTGTCGGCGGCCTTCGCGCGGCCGTACATCAGGGGCGCCGCGGCGGCTTCGTCCGCCCTGCGGATCGTGGCCATCGATCGATCGTTCAGCATGGGGGCGCCCGGGCGATTCGCCCACGCCCTGGAGCTCGCCCGGCGCGCCGTGGACGGCGCGGGGACTGGTGAAGGGGTGGCGGTCATTGCGTTCGACGATCACGCCGACGTCGTCGCGCCTCCAGGCACGATGGCGGATGCGCGGACAGCGCTCGCGCGGCTGCAGCCGGGCTTCGGGGGCACGCGCTACGGCCCGGTGCTGGCGAAGGCATCGGAAACCGCGGACGGGCGCCCGGCCCGCCTCGTGCTGATCAGCGATCTTCAGCGAGCTGGGTGGGAGGACGAGCCGCGAGCCGTGCTCGCGTCTGCGCTGCAACTCGAGATCAGAGATGCCGGCGCGCCGCCGGCCAATGTCGCGGTCAGCGGAGTACGTATCGACAAGGACCGCGTCGTCGCCTCCGTCCGCAACGGCGGACCCGGGCCGCGGAGCGGCCAGGTCCGCGTCGAGCGCGATGGCCGGACGGCCGCGTCCGTGCCGTATCAGGTGCCAGGCAATTCGATCGTGGATGTGCCGATTGTGTATCGCACGCCGGAGTCGGGCTCGATCGCGGTGTCGGTGGATGATCCGGCCGGGTTTCCGGCCGACGACACCCGGTACGTCGTCCTCGATCCCGCGCGGCACCAGGACGCGCTCGTCGTGACGTCGGGAGCGGGAGACTTCTACCTGTCGCGCGCGCTGAGCGCGGCCTCGGAGGGTGCGGCGGAGGACGCGGTTGACGGCCACGTCGTGGCGGCCGCGGATCTGGCGGGCGGCGCCCTCGCGCGGTATTCCGCGATCGTGCTGCTCTCGACGCGCGGGATCGAGCGCCGGGAACGCGAGTCGATCGCGGCGTTCGTCCGCGCCGGCGGAGGCATGCTGATCGCCGCGGCGCCGGATGTGGAACCGATCGTGCTCTCCACGATGTTCGATTGGCGTCCCGCGTTGTCCGCGGTCGAGCAGTCGAGTGGCGCGGTGGCGCTTTCCGCCACGGATCTGCGTCATCCGATCTTCCGCCCGTTTGGCGCGCTCGCCGCCAACCTCGGACAGATCCGTTTCGAGCGCGCCTGGCGCGTGCGCGCCGATGGCTGGGATGTCGCCGCGAGGTTCACCGACGGAACGCCCGCGTTGCTCGAGCGCGCCGAGGGGAAGGGCCGCGTGGTGCTGTTTGCGTCCGACCTCGGACGGCGGTGGAACGATTTTCCGCTGCACCCCGCGTTCGTGCCGTTTGCCGTCGAGGCCGTGCGGTATGTTTCGGGTGTCCGCGACCGCGGGCGGGACTACTCCGTCGCGCGAGCGCCCGACGGCGCGCAGCCACGCCCTGGCATCTACCGGGCGCAGCCGGACGGACGCGCGGTCGCCGTCAACGTCGATTCGCGGGAGAGCGCGTCCGCGACGATGACACCAGACGAGTTCGAAGGCCAGCTGGATCGCGTGTCGGCCGGAGCGAGTGCCGCCGCCGAGCTCCAGGCGCAGCAGACCGAAGCGCGTCAGAGCTACTGGCAGTACGGGCTGCTGCTGATGCTGGCGGCGCTCGTCGCCGAGTCGTTTGCTGGAAGGGCCTGAGATGGTGACGACGAACATGGATCAGCACACCGAGCTGCGCACGCTCATCGCCCGCATTCGCCGGCGCTGGTTCAAGGTCGTGGCGCTGCGTACGTCCGGTCGCGCGATGGCGGCCGCGGCGCTGCCGGTCCTCGCCGCGCTCTCTGTCGAGCTTGCGCTCGGTCCCGAAGGCACGCCCCTGGTGCTGCTGGCGCTCGCGACAGTGGTTGCCGCCGCGACGGCGGCCGTGTGGATCGGGTGGCGCATGCCCCGGCGCGCCAGCGACCGCCAGGTGGCGAGGTTCATCGAGGAGCGCGCCGGTGCGCTGTCAGGAGGGCGGTCCCTGGACGATGCGCTGGTCAGTGCGATCGACGCCCTGGCCACGGAGCATTCAGGCGCGGCGGGGTTTCTGCCGCTGATTCTTGCGGACGCCGTGCGGCGCCTGCGCGCAATCGACCCGACCGAAGTCGTTACGCCGCAGTCGTTCCGCGCCGCCGCAGGTCAAGCGATCGCGGGCGGCGCCGTCCTCGCCCTGGCGCTGGGAGGGATGGCGCCGGCGCTCGGTCGAGGGGTTGAGACCGCGTGGCTCCGGTTCTTTCCCGGATCGGTCCGGGTGGAGGTGACGCCCGGCAACGCGCGCGTCCCCGCGGGGACGTCGCTGCGGATCCGGACGCTGCTGCACGGTTCAGCGGGCAGGCTCAAGCACTTCGCTCCGTCGCTCACCGTGGCGGCCGGCGGCGAGCGGCGGACGGTGCAGATGGCTCCCGCAGGCGGCGGCTTCGAGTACGCGATCGAGTCGGTCGATCGGAGCTTCTCGTACAGCGTGGCCGCAGGATCGGTGCGCTCCGAGGACTACACCGTGACGGCGTTGTTCGCGCCGCGCGTCAAGCGCATCGACCTGCACTACGCGTATCCGTCCTTCGCGGAGCTGGCGCCGCGCGACGAACAGGACGGCGGGGACATCTATGCCCCTGCGGGAACGCGCGTGCGCCTGCGTATCCAGACCGACAAACCGATCGCTCGTGGAGAGATCGCGCTGGGGGGGGCGGCAGCGGTGCCCGTGCGTCCCGTGGGCGATCGGATCGTCGAGGCGGATCTGGTGCTCGCGAAGAACGACTCGTACCGCGTGAGGCTCGCCGACGCCGACGGCCTGCACTCGCGCGGCGACACGGAGTACTTCATCCGGTTGATGGACGATCGTCCGCCGGATGTGCGCATCCTGCGTCCTTCCGCCGACCAGCAGGTCACGCCGCTCGAAGAGATCGCGATCGAGGCGCGCGCAGACGACGACTACGGCATCGCCGCGTTCGATCTCGTCTATGCCGTCGCCGGCGGCGCGCCGCGGACGGTGCCGTTCGACCGCGTCGCGGGCACCAGCGTCCAGAAGATCGGGTCGCGCCTCCTGCCGGCGGAGGAACTGGGGGTCAAGCCTGGCGACGTGATCACCTACTACGCACGCGCGCGCGACGTCGGCCGTGGGAAACGATCGACCGAGGCGACGAGCGACATCTTCTTTCTCGAGGTCAAGCCGTTCAACGAAGAGTTCGTCGCCGCAGAGAGCCAGGCGGGAGGGGGCGGCGCCGAGGCCCAGATCGAAAGCCTCGTCGAGGCGCAGAAACAGATCATCGCGTCGACCTGGAACATCGAGCGCCGATCGCAGGCCGGGCGGTCGGCCGATGACGTGAAAGCCGTGGGGGAGGCGCAGGCCGAGCTGAAGGCACGCACCGAGCAGATGGCATCCGGCGCACGCCGCGGGCGTGGGCGGGCGCCCGCGCCCCAGCGCGTCATTCTCGACC
>CAYZBZ010000130.1:0-11182 GCA_964476725.1 uncultured Vicinamibacterales bacterium | reverse complement strand
CGCCCATCGCGCCGGACCTGACGGCGCTCCTGACCGATTCGGAGCCGCGCGTGCGGCGGCGCGCCGCCCTGGCGATCGGCCGCGTCGGCCTGCCCGACGGGATCAAGCCGCTGACCGCAACGCTCGCCGACACCGACCCGGAAGTGCGCGAGATGGCTGCCTTCGCATTGGGCCTCATCGGCGATGTCGTGGCCGCACCGGCGCTCACGAATGCGCTCGCCGACGCCTCTCCGATCGTGCGGGGGCGCGCAGCCGAGGCGCTCGGTCAAATCGACGCAAAAGAGCGGGAGCAGGTGGACCCCGCTGCCCGGAACGAAGTAGGGGCCGCCATCGGGCGCATGGTGGCCGAGTACGCGAGCAGCGCCGCCGTCACCTCGATGCAGCCGGACGACCAGACATGGCCGGCCGCGCCAGAGGCAGAGGCGTTTCGCCTCGGAGTTTACGCGTTGGTCCGGCTCGGCACGTACGAACCGCTCGCGGCCGCGGTGCTCGACTCGGGCGGCCGTCCGGTGACGAGCTGGTGGCCGGTCGCATACGCGCTCGGACGGGTCGGCGACACGCGCGCGCAGCCGGCGCTCCTGCAGATCCTCAAAGGACCCGGAAAGTACTCGGTTGCCTTCGCCGCGCGCGGCCTCGGGGTCATCAAAGATCCCTCATCCGTGGTCCCGCTCGCCGAGCTCCTCTCGGCACCACAGAGACCGCCGGAAGGGGTCGTCTCGGCCGTTCGCGCGCTCGCGCTGATTGGCGACGGCCGCGCGACAGGCCCGCTGGTGAGGCTGGCGTCCGAGCCGGGCACGGACCCCAACATCAGGCTCGAGGTCGTGACCGCGCTCGGCACGCTGCACGCGGCCGACGGGTTGCCGATCGTGCAGGATCTCCTCACCGACTCGTGGCCGACGATGAGGGCCGCCGCGCTACGGGCGGCGGCGGCGATCGATCCAGAGAGCTTCGTGCTGGTGCTGTCCAGCATGGATCCCGACAGCCAGTGGAGCGTCCGGGCGGCGCTGGCGGACGTGCTGGCGACCCTGCCCGCCGAGGTCGTCCTCGAACGCGTGCGCGCGATGCTCAAGGACGAAGACCGTCGCGTCGTCCCATCGGTCCTCGCGGCCCTCGCGCGCCTGAAAGCGCCCGACATCGCGACAGTGGCGCTGGCGCAGCTGAAGGAACCGGACTTCGCGGTGCGCGCGGCGGCGGCGCGGCTCGTCGGCGGGCTCGAGCCGGCTGGCGGAAGTGAGGCGCTCCGCGAGGCCTTCACGCTTGCGAAGGCGGACGTCGCCATCGATGCGCGCGCGGCGATCCTGGCCGCGCTTGCGGAGTACGGGGCGGTCGAGGCCACCGCGACCGTGAAAGAGGCGCTCGCCGACCAGGACTGGGCCATGCGGCTTCGCGCGGTCGAGCTCCTCGCGAAGCTCGACCCCGCCGGCGACTATCGCGCCGCCATCCGTCCGGTTCCTGGCGCGTCGATCGCGGCATACGACGATCCGGAGCTCATCGCGCCGCCGTTCTCTCCGCATGTCTTCATCGAGACGGCAAAGGGGACGATCGAGGTCGAGCTCGCGGTCCTCGACTCGCCGCAGACCGCGCGCAACTTCATGGCGCTCGCCAGGAAAGGGTTCTTCAACGGCCTTCAGATCCACCGCGTCGTCCCGAACTTCGTCGTGCAGGACGGCGACCCGCGCGGGGATGGAGGCGGGGGACCTGGCTATACGATCCGCGACGAGCTGAATGAACGCCCGTTCCTGCGGGGCACCGTCGGGATGGCGCTCTCGTGGAAGGACACGGGAGGAAGCCAGTTCTTCATCGCGCACTCACCGCAGCCGCACCTCGACGCCCGTTACACGGCGTTCGGCCAGGTCGTGAACGGCATGGACGTCGTCGATCGCATTCAGCAGGGAGACGTGATTCAGCGGGTCCGCGTGTGGGATGGGCGAGGGATGCAGTAGGAAGAACGTCTGAAGTTAGAAGTTAGAAGTCCGGATGCGAAGCAAGAAAGGGGGCGACGGCCGCCCCCTTTCTTAAGCGGGAGAGGTGGCTACCGCTTCTTGCCGCCCTTCTTCTTCCCGCCCTTGGCTGCCTTCTTTGCCATTGCGCTTATCCCCCCCTTCACTCGTGGGATTCCGATCGCGAGGACTCTCACCGCA
The DNA here is from genome assembly GCA_964476725.1 of uncultured Vicinamibacterales bacterium. Lineage (GTDB taxonomy): Bacteria > Acidobacteriota > Vicinamibacteria > Vicinamibacterales > 2-12-FULL-66-21 > JALZOC01. The sequence goes on along the minus strand of CAYZBZ010000130.1, from coordinate 9,041 downwards.
TCGCAGCGCCGCTGCCTCCTGGCACGTCGGCCTGCCTCAGTCGGCGCCCGTCGCTCCTCTGCATACCTCCCGCGGGGCGGGAGGTCCGCATCAAAAAATTGGGGGTGTCATCGATCGACACCCCCAGTCGTTGGGACGGAGCGCTTAGCGCTTCTTCCCGCCCTTTTTCTTTCCGCCCTTTGCAGCCTTCTTAGCCATGATTCCTCCTTGGAACTTGGCAGCTCAGCTTTGTTACCGACTACCGACGATTACAACAGGTGGGCTGAGCGGTCCACCCTCATACAAGATGTAGATTATGGATGAGAAAAATCACCTGTCAAGCACAAAGTGTATGACATGTCAAAAAACCCATGACAGATTTCTCGGCGCGAGCGCGCCGTGGCTGCAGTGTCGATCGATCGCGGAGTGAGCGGAGCGCGCAGAGGAAAGATCGAAAGGCTGAAGTTAGAAGGCTGAAGTTCGAAGGCCGCACGCGTGACGGCGGAAAGGCATTCGACCTTCAGACTTCAGCCTTTCTTGGATCACCGGCGTGCGCCGATGCGGGTGATCGCGCGCGTCGCGGCGGCGCGCGTGTCGGCTGCGGCGCCGAAGAGCGAAGAGACGGTGTGGTAGTAGCCGAGCGCTCGATCGCGCTCGCCGCGCCGTTCGTACAGGCGGGCGGCTTCGAGGTAGGCGGCGCCGAGAATGGGCGCGGGGCACGTCCGCGCTCCGCGGATGGCGTGCTCGAATTGCGCCAGCGCCGCGGTGTCTTCCTTGCGCGCCTGCTCCATGCGGCCGACCCGATACCTCGCGACCGGGTCGGCCCCGTTCAGTGCGATGGAGCGTTCGAGCGCCGCCGCCGCGGCCGGCAAGTCGCCGTGCTCGAGGTATCGCCAGCCGTCGAGCGACAGTCGATAGGCTGCCGTGTGCTTCGGGTTGGGCGCGCGGCGCAGGCGCGCGGCCGCCTGGGCCCGCACGTTGTACGGATCCGGCGTCAGCGCGCCCGCACTCGCGGCGCGGTAGGCGCCGAGCGCGGCCGCACGCTCCCCCATGCGATCGTACGCCTCCCCCAGGCGGAGATACGCGAGCGGCAGCGACGCATACGGGGCAACCGGTCGCAGCGCGATCACCGCCTGCAGCGTGTCGATGGCATCGTCGGTCTGGTACAGGGCCTCGAGCTGGCGGGCGATGCCGAGCCGTGCCTGCACCTGGCTCAGCAGCGGCGCGTTCGCCCGCTGCTCGCGCGCGGCCGCGAGAAGCGATCGCCACGTCGCGAGGCTTGCCGTCACGTCGTGCTCGTACGCGTCCTGGATCTCGGCAATCTGCGCCTGGAAGAGCGGATTAGCGGGATAGCGATCGTGCAGCGACCGGAGGAGCTGCAGCGCCCGCGATGTCTGGCGCTCGTACCAGAGATACACGATATGAAGCTGGTAGTCGGCCTCCCCTTGGAGCAGGCGTCCGCGGCTGCGCGCGCGCAGCATCTGGTCGAGCCCTTCGCGGCGATCGCCGCCGGGGAGCAGCAGGAGGAACCGGAGGATCTTGGCGGCTGCGGGGGCCACGTCCGCGTAGTACTTGTACATCCCCAGCCCGAAATACGCGTCATCCAGGTTGGGATCGAGCGCGATCGCCCGCTCGAGCGCCAGCTTGATCCGCTTGCCGTCCCGTGCGGCCGCCAGCTTTTCGTTCCGCAGGACGCGCCACTGCACGCGCGCGGCATACGCGCCCCCCAGGTAGAACCAGGACTCCGCGTCATCGGGCGAGCGCTTCGTCCACGCCTCGGTCGTTCGGATCGCGTGATCGACCGTCGCCGAGAACTCGGCGTCCAGCTCGCGGCTCTCGGGGTCGAGCAGAATCCGCCACCACAACGCCGTGGCGCTCAACACGTCGCACGCCTCGGGAGGGGCCGGGCCGCAGGCGCGGCGCAGCGCCGCGTCGACCTGGTCGAACCGCGCCTCGAGGATGTAGTCGTACGCGCGCGCAAGCGCCTCCCCTCCGCGAATCTCGCGGCGGGCCAGGGCCTCCGGCGTGGTCGTCGCGGCGGTGAGGATCGCCGCAGAGAGCAGGGCGCCACGCCACGAGGTCACCATCATGTCAGGCTGGTGCGAAGCTGCTGCTTTTCGGCGTGGCGCTCGAGCGCCAGGGCCACCAGTCGATCGAGCAGCGCAGGATACTGGACGCCGGTCGCGCCCCACAGCTTGGAGTACATGCTGATGGTGGTGAACCCCGGAATCGTGTTCACCTCGTTGACGAAGATCGTGCCGCTGCCACGCGCCATGAGGAAATCGACGCGGGCCATCCCCGCGCAGTCGATCGCCTGGAAGGCCGCGATGGACAGCCTCTGGATCTCCGCGGACGTGCGCGCGTCGAGCTCGGCGGGGATGATGATCTTCGAGCCGTCATCGATGTACTTGGCTTCGTAGTCGTAGAACTCGCGCGAGGGGACGACCTCTCCCGGCACGGAGGCTTCGGGCGCGTCGTTGCCGAGCACCGCGCACTCGATTTCCCGCGCGTCTGGCACCGCCGCCTCAATCACGATCCTGCGATCGAACTCCCCCGCGAGATCCATCGCCTCGACGAGATCGGCGCGGGTCTTGGCCTTGGAGATCCCGACGCTCGATCCCAGGTTCGCCGGCTTGACGAACATCGGGTAGCCGAGCGTCGATTCCAGATCCGCCGCGACGGGGTCGCGCCGCTGCTGCCAGTCGTGACGCAGGACGACGCGATACGGGCAGACCGGCAGCCCCGCGGCGGCAAAGACCACCTTCATCACGCCCTTGTCCATCCCGACCGCGGACGCGAGGACCCCCGCGCCGACGTACGGCACATTGGCCAGCTCGAGAAGCCCCTGGATCGTGCCGTCCTCGCCATACGGGCCGTGGAGCACCGGAAAGATGACGTCGAGGTTCAGCCCGGTGACGACCGCCTGGCCTTCGTCGGCCCGGGCGGCCGGTTTGCGGACGATGGAGAGGATGGTCTCCTCGCTGGGCCACGCGACCAGGTGGACCTCGCGCCCCTCGCGAGAGGGACGCGCCGCCTCGAGGCGCGCCTGTTCGATCACGTCCGCCGCAGACACCGCCGTCGGCGCCCGATCGGCCAGCGCCCAGCGGCCATCCTTTTCGATCCGGATGGGGACCGGCTCGTACCGGGTACGGTCGAGATTGGCGCACACGGCGGCCGCGGAGGCCAGCGACACTTCATGCTCGCCTGAGCGTCCGCCGTAGAGCACACCGACGCGAAGTCGTTTCACACAAGAAGAATATAGGAGTTAGGAGACGGGAGAAAGGACGCCGCGCAGCGACACGTGATCACTGCGGACGTGTAGACATTCGTTATGCTCTAGCAAGTGGTGAGCGCATTCGATTTCCGGATCCTCAACCGCGACGGGCTCGCTCGCCGCGGAGAGCTGACGACCGCGCACGGCATCGTGCAGACGCCGGCGTTCATGCCGGTGGGCACCCGCGGCGCAGTGAAGTCGGTCACTCAGCGCGACCTGGAGGATCTCGGCGCGGACATCATCCTCGGCAACACCTACCACCTGTATCTCAGGCCGGGGGACGGGTTGATCGCGCGCGCGGGGGGGCTTCATCGGTTCATCGGCTGGGACCGCCCGATCCTGACCGACAGCGGCGGCTACCAGGTGTTCAGCCTCGCGTCGATGCGCCGGATCCGGGAAGAGGGGGCCGAGTTCCGCTCGCATCTCGACGGGTCGCTGCACCTGCTCACGCCGGAGCGCGCGGCCGACATCCAGGCGCAGCTCGGCTCCGACATCGCGATGGTGCTCGACGAGTGCGTCGGGCCGGGCGGCGCGTGCCGGGTTGCGGATTCCGGGCCGGTCCCGCACGAGCACGCCGATCCCGGGCCCCGGCCGTCGAACGTCGAACCCCGCGAATCGGTGCGCGAGGCGATGGAGCGGTCCGTGCGGTGGGCGCGTCGCGCTCGCGAGCGTCAGCTGCGGCTGCGGCACGATCCCGGATCGGTCCCAGAGGTGCGCGTCACGAACCCTGGCCAGGCGCAGTTCGGCATCATCCAGGGGGGCGTATACCCGGAGCTGCGGACCGAGAGCGTGCAGGCCACCGTCGACATCGGGTTCGAGGCGTACGCGATCGGGGGCCTGAGCGTCGGCGAGCCGGTCGAGGTGATGTACGACGTCGTGGCGCAGACGGCGCCGCTGCTTCCGGAGGACCGGCCGCGGTATCTGATGGGCACCGGCATGCCGGACGACCTCATCGAGAGCGTCGCGCGCGGCATCGACCTCTTCGACTGCGTGCTGCCGACCCGCAACGCGCGCAACGGGCAGCTCCTCACGCGCCGCGGTCCGCTCGTCATCAAGAACGCGCGCTACGCCGAGGACTTTTCACCGCCGGATCCGGAGTGCGGGTGCTATACGTGCCGGCACTTCTCGCGCGCGTACCTGCGGCACCTTTTCGTCGCCGGGGAGATGACGGCCGCCACCCTCAACTCGCTGCACAACCTCTACTTTTACCTTGACACCATGCGGAGGATTAGGGAGGCTATCGTGTTCGGCTCGTTTGAAAAACTCCGCCAGGAGTTCCATCAAACCTTCTCCCGCCGGCCTCAATATTGACTGCAGCATCCTGTGATTGATTCTCTTACGGTCGCGATGTCGGGCACCGGCCAGATCGGCGGGCTCGGAATCATCCTGCCCTACGCCCTGATTCTGGCGATCTTCTATTTCCTGATCCTGATGCCGATGCAGCGCCGGCAGAAGAAGGTCCGGGAATTCCAGGAGGGGCTCAAGGTCGGGGACAAGATCGTCACGACCGGCGGCATCTACGGGCAGATCACGCGGGTCAACGACAAGTCCGTGCAGGTGCAGATTGCCGACAAGGTCCGCATCGAGATGGGGCGGGCGTCCGTCGGCGGATACCAGGGCCAGGATCCGGTCGTCCCGGAGTCCGGCAACTCCTAACCATGAAGAAGAACCTTCGCTGGAAACTCCTCACGATCCTGACGGTGTTCGTCCTGTTTTTCGCCGTCGGCGTCTATCCGATCCTCGTGCAGTTCTTCCCGAAGTTGCCCGCCCCTTCCTGGTTGATGGCGAAGCAGCTTCGCCTGGGGCTCGACCTCAAGGGGGGAGTGCATCTCGTCCTGCGCGTGCAGACGGACGACGCGCTGCGGATTCACACGACCACGACCGGCGAGCAGATCCGGGAGGCGCTGCGGGCCGCGGGCGTGAGCGTCAGCTCGATCGCGGTCACGTCGCCGACGAGCTTCCGCGTCGAAGGGATCCCGGCCGACCGCGATGCCGAGTTCCGGCGCGTCGCCGGCGAGCACGCGGGCACGAACTACGATCGCAGCTCGGGCGTCAACGGCTCGTACGACTTCAGGATGAAGCCGAACATCGAGAATGACATGCGCGAGCAGACCGTCGTGCAGGCGCTGCAGACGATCGATCGCCGCGTCAACGAGCTGGGCGTCGCGGAACCGAGCATCTCGCGGTATGGGAGCTCCAACGACCAGATCCTGGTGCAGATGCCTGGCGTGACGGACGTGGCGCGCGCGAAGGAGATCATCCGCAACACGGCGCTCCTCGAGCTGAAGCTCGTCGAGACCGGGCCGTCGCCGTCGAAGGAAGCGCTCCTGGAGACCTACAAGGGCCAGGTGCCGCAGGACATGGAGGTCGTGTCCGGCGCGGCGTCTGCGGGGGACACCGGCACGGTGTTCTACCTGGTCCGCAAGGTGGCCGCGGTCACGGGGCAGGACCTGCGCGGGGCTAAACCGACGATCGACGAGAACAACCGTCCGGCGGTCAGTTTCTCGCTCAAGAACGAAGGGGCGCGGAAGTTCGGCAAGGTCACCGGCGAGAACATCGGGCGCTACCTGGCGATCGTCCTCGACAACCGCGTGGTGTCGGCGCCGATTATCGAAGGCCGGATCAGCGACGAAGGGCGCATCAGCGGGAGCTTCACATCGCAGGAAGTGGCGGACCTGTCGTTGACGCTGCGGTCCGGCGCGCTTCCGGCGAACCTGACCTACCTCGAAGAGCGCGTGATCGGCCCGTCGCTGGGCCAGGACTCGATCCGGTCGGGCGTCATCGCCTCCGCGATCGGGCTCGCGCTGGTGGTCGTGTTCATGCTGGTCTACTACAAGCTGTCCGGGGTCAACGCGGTTGCCGCGCTCATCTGCAACCTGGTCATCCTGCTCGGCCTCATGGCCTACTTCGACGCCACGATGACGCTCCCTGGTATCGCGGGCTTCGTTCTCACCATGGGCATCGGCGTTGACTCCAACGTGCTCATCTTCGAGCGCATCAAGGAGGAGCTGGCCGCGCAGCGCGGGGTCCGCGCGTCGATCAACGCCGGCTTCTCGCGGGTGTTCCTGACGCTCCTCGACACGCACATCGCGTCGCTCATCGCGGCGGCGTTCCTGTTCCAGTTCGGCACCGGCCCGATTCGCGGTTTCGCGATGACGCTGACCTTCGGCCTGCTGTCAAACCTGTTCACATCCACATTTGTGTCGAAGACGTTGTTCGAGGCCGAGCTCGCATACCGCCACACGCCATCGCTGAGCATCTGAGAGCCGACCATGCAGATCTTCAAGACGCCGAATATCGACTTTCTCCGCTGGCGGTGGCACGCCATCCTCCTGTCGTGGGTCGTCATCGCTGCCGGCCTCGTCACGATCTGGCAGAAGGGCCTGCCGCTCGGCGTCGAGTTCTCCGGCGGCACGATCGTCATCGTGCAGTTCGACCAGCAGCCGCCCGACTCGGCCACGATTCGCGCGGCGCTCGAACGTGACCTGCCGGGCGAGGGGCAGAACGCGGTGATCCAGCGCTACGGACTCGAGGCGCAGCATCAGATCATGATCCGCGTGCCGAGCGTCGGCGCGGAATCGGGCGCCGGTCTGTCGCAGACCGCCGATCGCGCCGTCAACGCGCTCAAGAAAGCCGGGCTCAACCCGAAGGTCAACGGCACGGAAATCGTCGGGCCGGCGGTCGGCGCCGACCTCAAGAGGAAGGGGATCCTCGCGACGGTGCTGTCGCTCGTGGGCATTCTTCTCTACATCGCATTCCGCTTTCAGTTCAGCTTCGCGGTCGGGACGGTGGTCGCGACGATCCACGACCTGCTCGTGGCGCTCGCGTTCCTGGCGTTCTTCCGGTACGACCTGTCGCTCAACGTCATCGCCGCCATCCTGACGGTCACGGGGTATTCGACCAACGACACGATCGTCATCTTCGACCGCGTCCGCGAGAACATGCGCAGCATGCGTCGGGACAGCCTGTACGACATCGTCAATCGTTCGGTGAACCAGACGATGAGCCGGACGGTGATCACGGCAGGCACCGCGCTCCTGAGCGCCCTGGCGTTGTTCTTCTTCGGCGGCGACGTGCTGCACGGTTTCGCCTTCACGATGATCGTCGGCATCGTGACCGGCACCTATTCGAGCGTCTTCATCGCCTCGGCGATTGCCATCATCTGGCAGAGCCGCGCCAAGCGGGCTGGCGCCGTGTCCAAGTCCGCACCGGGAACAGCGCCGGACAAGGCACGCAAGCCGACCCGCCGCCGTGCGTCGTAGCGTGAGGCATCGCGCCCGTCCGTGAATCTCGCCGCCGCCGTATTGCTCGGGATCGTCCAGGGGATTACCGAGTTCCTGCCGGTGTCGAGCTCGGCCCATCTGATCCTGGCCAGGGCGTTTTTCGGCTGGGAGGTGCCGGCCGCGTTCGGGCTTGCGTTCGATGTGGCGCTTCACGTCGGGACGCTGGCCGCGATCCTGGCGTTCTTCCGTGCCGAAATCGCGGCGATGGCCGCGGCCGCACCGTCCATGCTGTCGCCGAATCCAGGGCCGCAGGCGCGTCTGTTGTTCCTGATTGTGATTGGCACGCTCCCCATCATGGTCGTCGGCCTCCTGTTCAGCGGCTACATCGAACAGATGCTGCGCACGCCGGCGGTGTCGGCGGTCGCGCTGGCCGTCGGGGCGGTCGGCATGTTTGCCGCCGAACGCCTGGGTCCCCGCGTTCGTGCTGAGGACTCGCTCGGGTGGACCGATGCCCTGCTCATCGGTGGGGCGCAGGCTCTGGCGCTCGTCCCGGGCTTTTCGCGCTCAGGTTCGACGATCACCATCGGGATGTTTCTGGGGATGCGCCGCGACGCTTCTGCGCGCTTCACGTTTCTGCTCGCCATTCCGGCAACGCTCGCCGCGATCGGCAGGGAGGCGCTCGAGCTTCGGCAGATGGGCTTGACCGGCAGCAGCATCCAGCTCCTGGTCGTGGGGATCCTGGTGTCGGCCCTGGTGGGCTATCTCACGATCACGTATCTCCTGCGGTTCCTCGCCGGCCACCGTCTCGACGTCTTCGCGTATTACCGCCTCGCGCTGGCCGCCGTCACCGTCATCTGGCTCTGGCGATCGTGATCTTTCGACCGCGCGGCTCTCGACTCCGTGACTGTGGCGACCGGTGGTTTCAAAACCCCTGACGACTCCAATGCAGTGGCTGCGACGCAGCTTCATCGCCGGATTCTTCGTGACCGTGCCGCTGGTCATCAGCGTGGCGGCGTCCGTCTGGATTTTCCGGCTGATCGACGGGTTCGTCGGCCCGTTCTACGCCGACTGGCTCAAACGCGACGTCCCGGGGCTCGGCATCCTCACCACGGCGCTGCTCGTGCTCCTGGTCGGCGCGCTCGCGACGAACGTCATCGGCAAGCGGCTGCTGCAGAAGACCGAAGGCTACCTGCTGCGCGTGCCGGTCTTCCGCACGATCTACGCGCCGGTCAAGCAGCTGGTCGTCGCGTTCTCTCCGGACAACGAGTACGGCTTCAAGCGCGTGGTGCTCGTCGAGGAGCCGCGAGGATTCGTCATGGGCTTCCTGACCAGGGAGTTCACCATCGACCGCGGGCAGGGTCCGGAGCCGATGATCGCCGTCTACGTGCCCACCAATCACCTGTATCTCGGCGACGTGATCATCTGCGCGCGCGACAAGGCGTCGTACCCGGACGTGACGGTCGAACAGGGGATCCGGATTTTCCTCACCGGCGGCATGGCGCTGCCGAGCCGCCTCAAGGCGCGCCGCGGGGACGATCGGGTCGGGGACTTCCGCGTCTAGGAGA
>CAYZBZ010000129.1:0-11274 GCA_964476725.1 uncultured Vicinamibacterales bacterium | reverse complement strand
CCGGGCGATATCGTTTCCGCAGGGAGAACACGCGCACCACGTTCGACCTGGTGTCCGACGCGTGCACGCCGCGCCGCATGATTCTCGATCGCAGCACCTGGCGGCCGACGGGCGAGAAGGATCCAATCCCCGTCCGCACGATCGTGCGCACCGCGGCCCCCCGCCGGATCGCGCTGCCGGAGGCGACGCCGGACGCCGGAAGCTGGCCATCGTTTCGCGGTCCCCGCGCGAGCGGCATCGCCGAGGGCATGCGCCTTCCCGACACCTGGGACGGCGCCAAGGGCACCAACATCCTCTGGCGCACGCCAATCCCCGGCCTCGCGCATTCGAGTCCGGTGGTGTGGGGCCATCGCATCTTCGTCACGAGCGCTGTAAGCAGCAACGCGAACGCAACGTTCCGCCCCGGACTCTACGGTGACGGGGACGCGTCGGACGATCGCTCGCGCCAGCGCTGGACGATCTACGCCATCGACAAGAAGACGGGGAAACTTCTGTGGGAGCGCGTCGCGCACGAAGGAGAGCCTGCGGACAAGCGGCATATCAAATCCACGTATGCGAGCGCGACACCCGCAACAGACGGCCGCATCGTCGTCGCGTCGTTCGGATCGCAGGGCCTGCACGCGTACGACGTGAACGGGAATTTCCTGTGGAAGGTCGATCTCGGCCGCATGGACGTCGGCGCGTACGACATCCCGACCTTCGAGTGGGGCCCGGCGAGCTCGCCCGTCATCTGGAACGGCCTGGTGATCGTGCAGGTCGACACGCAGGCGGACTCCTTCCTGATCGCGTTGAAGGCCGACACCGGCGAAACGGCCTGGAAGACCGACCGCGACGAGTTGCCGTCGTGGGGCACGCCGACTGTCGCGATGACGAGCGACGGCCCGATCCTGGTCACGAATGCGTCCAACTTCATTCGCGGGTACGACCCGAGGACCGGAAAGGAACTGTGGCGCCTCGGCGGCAGCTCGAAGCTCACGGCGCCGACGCCTGTCTTTGGCGACGGCGTCTTCGTCGTCGCGAGCGGACGCGCGCCGGAGCGGCCGATCTTCGTGGTCCGTCCGAATGCGCGCGGCAACGTCACCCTGCCTCCCGGGAAGACCAGCAGCGACGCCGTCGTGTGGAGCCGGACCGGGCGCGGGTCGTACATGCCGACGCCGCTGATCTACCAGGGACTGCTGTACGTGCTTGCGAACAACGGGGTCTTCGACGCATACAACCTGAAGACCGGCGAGGAGGTCTACCGCCAGCGGCTCACGACGGTCGGCAACGGCTTCAGCGCGTCGACCGTCGCCGCGGATGGGAAGATCTATCTCTCCAACGAGGACGGCGACATCGTCGTGGTCGCCGCCGGACCCGAGTTCAAGCAGGTCGCGACCAACCCGATGGGGGAGCTGCTGATGGCGACGCCGGCGCTCTCCGAGGGCGTGATGTTCGTTCGGACGGCCCGCAGTCTGTTTGCCGTGGGACGGGAACGCTGACCCGCGGCCCTGATTCTGTCAGCGTGGGCACCAGACGGTAATCGCCGGCTCGCTCCAGTCACCCTGGATCGGCCAAGTAAATCCTTATAAATAAACGCTTTACATCGTCTGCGGCAGCCCGGAACGGCGCTTGCGGGAGGATCTCCGAACCTGGATTTGCGGGGGCAGGGAGGCCACATGCAGCGCTTCATTCTCGCGGTGGCGATGACAGCGGTGATGCCGGTGACCGTTGCGGCGTCCGACGCGGCGCAGCGCCCTGGTGCGGTCGGGCCAAGGCTCAAGCCGGCGCCCGCTGCCGCCCCGGCGAAGCCCAGGACGTCGGCGAAAAAGACGCCCCCGAGAGTTGCGCTGTCGCCCGTTCAGCAGAAGCTCCGGCAGAACGCCAGCCTCGCGGGCATTCTGAGCGGTCGGCTGCCGGTCGGCGCGGATCTCATGACCGTGTCGGCCGGGTTCCGCGACCTCGGCCAGTTCGTCGCGGCGGTGAACGCCTCGAACAACCTTGGGATTCCGTTGCCTCAGTTGAAGCGCCGCATGGTGAACGACGGCATGAGCCTCGGCCTGGCGATCCAGGATGTGCGCCCGAAGGCGCGCTACTGGTCCGAGGCGCGCCGCGCCGAGGACGAGGCCGCGCGGCTCATTCAGGTCAGTGAGGTGGCTGTGCCGGTGACCGATCAGCGTGAGCAGCCCAGGCCGAAGGCCAGGACTGCCAGGCCGGGCAGCCGAGGGGTTGCGTAGCATCGCTGCAACGCCAGCCCCGCGCGCGACAATCCCGAGCTCTAGGTCATTTTTTCCAGCGCCCCGGCGCGGGTAGCTGCGATCGCCACATCGTCCAGCAGTCCGGCGAGCTCGAATGCGATCCGCACGGGCTCGCGCAGGCGGCACAGGATCATTTTCCCCCCGGCCGACGCCGCGTCTTGTGATGCATCGTGGAGCACGGTGAGTCCAGAGCCGGAAATGTAGTCAACGGCATCCAGATCGACGATCACCCGCGGCGATTCCTGGCGTGTGGCGTCGAGGGCCCGCGCGAGGATCGGCGCGGCTTCGTTGCCGATCCGGCCAGACGCCGTCAGGATCAGCACGTCCCCCGTCCGCTCGGTCGCGGTCTGCAGGTCCCAGGTCCGCCGGCCAACTCTGTCCATCCGCCGTCATGCCCCAATCCCTTGTCCTCGGCCCCGAAATCCGGATCCCGTCCGTCATCCCGCTCTGAGTACGAACATGTATATTACCGGGCACCCAGCCGAGGCATAGTAAGCTGAGCCGCACGGCAACACCAACTTTCCATCCGGTCCTGTGTATTTACTTCAGAACGAAGACGATCGGGAGGCGGTGAAACGCTGCCTGGAAGGCGACCCGTCGGCGTTCGAGACGCTGGTCGACCGGTATCAGAACGTCCTGTTCACGGTCGCCTTTCGCCTGCTGGGGGACTACGAGGAGGCACGGGATGCGGCGCAGAACACCTTCCTCAAGGTTTACGACAAGCTCAGTACTTTTGACCAGCAGCAGCGGTTCTTCAGCTGGATGTATCGGATCCTGGTCAACGAGTGCCTCAACGCCCGGCGGAGGCCCGCGCTTCAGCGGCTGGACGACGATGGGCCGAAAGCAGGCGAGGCGCCTGATGCGGTGGAAACGCGGGAGCGCCGGCGGGATGTAAAAGCCGCGATTCTGGCCCTGCCGCCTGCGTATCGGGAAGTGATCGTGCTGCGTCATTTCGCCGCGATGTCGTACGAAGACATGAGCGCCGCGATCGGCGTGCCGGCGAAGACGGTGAAATCGCGGTTGTATAGCGCGCGACAGCAGCTGGCGGAGTTGCTCGTTGCCTGGATGTCACGATGATCGATCCAAACGAAGAAGCATTGCTCCACGCCGCGATCGACGGCGATCTCTCTGATAAAGAGCGCGTGGAGTTGCGGCGGTTGCTGGAGACGAGCGCGGACGCCCGGGTGCGCCTCGCGTCGCTCGAGCGTCTCACGCGGATGATCGAGGAAGTCGGGGAGGTCCCGGCGCCGGCGAGCCTGGCGCGGAACGTCATCGGCAAGGTTACAGCGGGACAGCTTGTTGGCGGCCGGGTCAGCCGGTTCGTCGGAGGAGGAATGGCAATGGGCAGGAAAGTGATGTTTGGCCTCGCGGCCGCAGCGGCAGTCGTGCTCGTCGTCTTTGCGTTCACGGGATTCCCGCCAGGGAGCCGGGGCACTGAAGGCACGATCGGCCAGGCCCAGCGCTATCAGGCCGCGCAGCCGCAGATGGCCGCCTCGGATGTGAAGCTCGGGGACACCGCCGCGCAGCAGTTCATGCAGAGCGACGTCTTCGATCGATTGATCAAGGACGAAGCATCGCGCAAATTACTGGGCAACCCGGCCGTCCGTGAGGCATTTGCTGATCGGGTGCTTGCGAACCTCCTCGCGCAGGACGCCGTCAAGAGCGCGCTGCGCGGCGAGGCGCTTGCCGCGGCGATGAAGGACGAGGCGGTGCAGACCGCGCTCTCGGTCGAGGCCTACACGCGCGCCCTCGGTGAAAGCGCGCTCGCGTCGAGGATTACAAACGCTGAACTGCTGACGCGGCTGTCCGATCCCGCCATCGCGAAAGTCGTGCAGCACGCGGGATTCGCAAGCCTGATCTCTGACAGTGCACTGCTCGCAGCATTGAGGACTCCGGACAAGGGGATCAACAACGACGCCGTATCCCGCGCGGCGAAGGATCCGGCAGTGGCGAGCCTCCTCCGTAAACAGGGGTTGGCGGACTTCCTGAGCGATTCGGTGATTTCACGCGCCCTCGACGATTCAGCGTTTGCCGACGCATTGAGCGGCGGGGCGCTTGCCGGGGTACTGACCAACCGGGGCCTGGCCCAGGCGATGCGGCAGGAAGCGATTGCGTCTGCGTTGACTCAGCCCGGCATGGCCAAACTCTTTGCAAACGCAACCTTCCGTAACGCTATTGCGCATGACGCCCTGCGCCAGGCCATTATGACCGGTGCCCTGCAGCGCGCGATGGGTTCGGAGGCCTTTGGCACCGCGCTGCGCGCGGAGGGATTCGCGACCGCGCTGCTGACGCCCAGGTTCGCCGCGGCGATCGGCAACTGACATCTCACGGGACAGGTGCACGGGCACCTGTCCCTTTTCTTCATTTCTTTCGGTCCTGCCGCCGCAAATCCCATACTCTTACGCCATGCGTTTCCTGCCGCCATGGGTTGCGGCATTCGGTTTCGCCTTCGCCCTGCTCCTGGCCGCGGCCCCCGCATCGGCACAACTGAGCGTCGTCGGCGTCGCGGGCATGCGGCTCGTGTACCTCGATCCCTCCGAGACCTTCCTCGTCCCGCACGCGGCGCGCACGTTTCTCAACTCGCTCGCGTTCCAGCGCCGCCTCTTTGATTTCCATCCGAAAGATCCGGTGATGCTCCTCCTCACCGACATCTCCGATACCGGGAACGCGGGCGCTTCGGTCGTGCCGCGCGACGTCGTCACGGTCGAGATCGCGCCGCTGAATTTTGCCTTCGAGACGATCGCCGGCAACGATCGCATGAACATCCTCATGAACCACGAGCTGGTGCATATCGCGACGATGGATCAGGCCGCCGGGCCGGATCGATTCTTCAGGTCGCTGTTCGGAGGAAAGGTCGTGCCGGTTCCCGATCACCCCGAGTCGATCCTGTACTTCCTGCTGACGACGCCGCGGGTGGCGTCGCCGCGGTGGTACCACGAGGGGATCGCGGTGTTCGTCGATACGTGGATGTCGGGCGGCCTCGGCCGCGCGCAGAGCGGCTACGACGAGATGGTGTTTCGATCGATGGTGCGCGACGGCACGCCGTTTTACGATCCGCTGGGACTGGTCTCCGAGGGCACGCAGATTGACTTCCAGGTGCAGGTGAACTCGTACTTGTACGGCACGCGTTTCATGACCTGGCTGGCGCGTCACTATTCACCGGAGCGCGTGATCGAATGGGTCTCGCGTCGGAACGGCAGCCGCGGCTACTATGCCACGCAGTTCAAGCATGTGTTCGGCACGTCCATCGAGCTGGCGTGGGCCGCATGGGAGAAAGACGAGCGCGAGTTCCAGCAGCGCAATCTCGCGGCGATCCGAACGTATCCCGTGACGCCGTATACCGACATCACGACGCGGGCGCTCGGCTCGGTGTCGCGCGCCTTCTACGATCCGGAAGCGAAGAGAGTTTACGCCGCCCTCAATTATCCAGGCGTCGTCTCGCACGTCGCGGCCATCGCTGCCGATACCGGCAGAATCGAGAGGCTTGCGGACATCAGGGGGCCGACGATCTTCACCGTGGCGTCGCTCGCGTGGGATCCCTACGAGCACGTCTTGTTCTACACGAGGGACAACGGATCGTTCCGTGATCTGGTCCGGCTGGATCCGGCCACCAGGCGGCAGCAGATTCTGATGAAGGACGCGCGCATCGGCGACCTTGCCTTCAATCGCGCGGACCGCTCGCTGTGGGGCATCCGTCATCTGAACGGCCTCTGCACGCTGGTGCGCATCGCGCCGCCGTACCGCGCATGGACGCAGGTCGTGACGTGGCCGTATGGGACGGTGATGTACGATCTCGACCTCTCGCCTGACGGCTCACGCCTCGTCGCGTCGTTCGGAGAGATCAGTGGGAAGCAGCAGGTGCGGGTGTTCGACACCGCGGCGCTGAAGGGACCGGATGCGGCGCCGCTTGCGGCGTTTGATTTCGGCACGGCGGTGCCGAACGGCTTTACGTTCACGCCCGATGGCCGCGCGCTCTACGGCAGTTCGTACTTCACCGGCGTCTCGAACATCTTTCGCTACGATCTCGAGACGAAGAAGCTCGACGCCGTCACCAACGCGGAGACCGGCTTCTTCCGCCCCATCCCGTTGGCCGACGGCGGCCTGATCGTGTTCCGGTATTCGGGTGAGGGGTTTGTTCCAACCCGGATTCAGCCGCGCCCGCTCGAGGACGTCAGCGCCATTACCTTCCTCGGCGAACGCCTCGCGGCCGAACACCCGATCGTCAAGAGCTGGATGGTTGGTTCTCCTGCCGACGTGCCGTTCGACTCGATGCCGCAGCAGAAAGGCAAGTACCGGCTTGCCGGAGGCCTGAAACGCGAGTCGTTCTATCCGGTCTTCCAGGGATACAAGGACACCGGCGCCGTCGGGATGCGCTTCAACTTTTCCGATCCGCTCCAGTTCAACCGCGCAAGCCTCGTCGCGTCGTATTCTCCCGCGGGCGAGCTGCCGCCCTCGGAGCGACTGCACCTCAAGGCCGGCTACGAGCGCTTCGACTGGCGCGGCCGCTTCGAGCTCAACGCGGCCGACTTCTACGATTTCTTTGGTCCCACGAAAACCGGCCGCAAAGGCTACGTGTTTGAGGTCGGCAAGAAACAGACGCTGATCTTCGATCTGCCGCACCGTCTCGATCTCGACATGAGCGTCCGCTTGGCCGCGAACCTCGATCGCCTTCCTGAGTTCCAGAACGTGGCGGTGGACGTGAACCGGCTCGTCACGCTCGACGCGCGGCTCGCCGACCAGGATCTTCGCAGGTCCCTCGGCCATGTGGACGACGAGACGGGAAGGCGGTGGTCGCTGGAGGCGCAGGGCAATCAGGTTGACGGCAGCCTGGTGCCGCGGTTTCACGGCACGTTCGATCGAAGCGTGGCCGTGCCGGCCGGTCACTCATCGATCTGGGTGCGGACCGCCGCCGGGTACTCTCCGCGAAGCCGCGATGAGCCGTTCGCGAACTTTTACTTCGGCGCGTTCGGCAACAACTGGGTCGATCATCGCGACGAGAAGCGCTATCGCGAGGTGTACAGCTTCCCCGGCGCGTCGCTCAACGAGCTTGCCGGCCGCACGTTCGTCAAATCAATCGTCGAGTGGAACCTGCCGCCGGTGCGGTTCCGGCGCGTGGGGAAGCCTGGTTTCTACGCGTCGTGGGCCCGGCCGTCGATCTTTGTCGGAGGGCTCGCCACCAACGTCGATGCGCGCGAGGTGCGCCGGGTCCTGACCGACACCGGGGCGCAGGTTGACTTCCGTTTCGGGCTGCTGTCCACGCTCGAGCTCACCGTGTCGGTCGGTGCGGCCGTGGCGTTCGAGGACGGATACGCCCCCCGCCGCGAGGCGATGCTGTCGCTGAAGATTCTTCGCTGATGCTGAACGCTGCCGCCGCGCTGCTGCCGATCATCTTCTTTGTAACCGTGCTGTTCATGATGGACAGCTTCGAGCTGGTGCCGGTGCGCGCCGTCGGTGCCGCGCTCGCGGGGGGCGCGGCCGCGGCCCTGGTCTCGCTCGGGCTGTACTACGCTCTCGGCCTCGGCAGCCTGGACCCGAAGGTCGTCAGCCGCTATCTCGCCCCGGTCATCGAGGAGGCGGCCAAAGCCAGCTTCATCGTGTTGTTGATCGTCCGGGGACGCGCGGGCTTCCTGGTCGACGCGGCCGTGCAGGGGTTTGCCGTCGGCGCCGGGTTTGCGCTGGTTGAGAACGTGACGTACCTGCGCGAGCTGCAAGCCGAGTCAGGCACGCTCTGGCTCGTCCGCGGCCTCGGCACCGCGGTGCTCCACGGCGCGGCCACCGCGATCCTGGCGATTCTGGCGAGAGCCTCGGCCGACCGTCACCAGGGACGGCCGCACATGGTCTTTCTTCCCGGGTTCGCCATTGCCGTCGCGATCCATTCGGCGTTCAATCATCTGCTGCTGCCCCCCGTCGCGCTCACCGCCGTGATGCTCGTCGTGCTGCCGCTCGTCGTCGTCGCCGTCTTCGATCGCAGCGAGCGCGCGACGCGCGAATGGATGGGGTCGGGGCTGGACCTGGACATCGAGATGATGCAGCTGGTCGGGTCGGAGCATTTCACGTTCACGCGCTTCGGGCAGTACCTCCGCGAGGTGCAGTCGCGATTCCCCGGCGTCGTCGTGGCCGACATGTACTGCGTGTTGCGGCTCGAGCTGGAGCTCTCCGTCCAGGCCCGGGCGATGGTGATGGCGCGGGAGGCCGGGCTCGATCTCGCTGGGGACGAGGACCTCGACGCCAGCCTGGCGGAGCTCGACTACCTCCAACGTTCGATCGGCCGCACCGGGTTGCTGGCGCTGCGGCCGCTCCGGGTTACCGGCCAACGGGACCGGTGGCATCGCCATCTCCTCTCGCAGGCACGGAAGCGCGGCGTGGCGACATCCGGCACGCCCAGGCGTCCCTGAAACAGATTCGTAATCCGGCTTCAGTCTCGTAATTTTCGTTCCT
The DNA here is from genome assembly GCA_964476725.1 of uncultured Vicinamibacterales bacterium. Lineage (GTDB taxonomy): Bacteria > Acidobacteriota > Vicinamibacteria > Vicinamibacterales > 2-12-FULL-66-21 > JALZOC01. Next base: position 2,602 of record CAYZBZ010000129.1, on the reverse strand, counting down.
GCCGCTTTTGCACGTCTGCCGACAATTCTGCGCGAATTCGACGGTATTTTTGCGATCTCGTAATCCGCCCCGATGGGAACGGCTGTTGCCTAAAGAGGATACATCCTCCCACGTCGTGGCGGTGGGGCGGCCGTATGGGCTGCCCCGCCGCCGTTTTTCCGGGGCGCAATTTATGAGCATGTTTTCGGCCTTCGCATCGGACGTTGCCATCGATCTGGGCACCGCCAACACCTGCATCTTCGCTCGCGGTCGCGGCATCGTGCTCAACGAGCCGTCGATCGTGGCCTTCAACACCTCCAACGGGCACATCGAGGCCGTCGGCACCGAGGCGCACGAAATGCTCGGGCGGACGCCGCCGAACATCAAGGCCATCCGGCCGATGAAGGACGGCGTCATCGCCGATTTCGAAGCCGCCGAGAAGATGCTGATGCACTTCATCAAGAAGGCGCACGGCAGGCGGGCGTTCGTCCGGCCGCGCATGGTCATCGGCGTGCCGCCGGAGATCACGCAGGTCGAGCGGCGCGCGGTGAGGGACAGCGGCTTCCGGGTGAAGGCGAGCGAGGTGCACCTCGTTGACGAGCCGATGGCGGCGGCGATCGGATCGGGCCTTCCGATCAGCGATCCCGCGGGCAACATGATCATCGACATCGGCGGCGGGACGACCGACATCGCGGTGATCTCGATGGCCGGAACCGTCTACGGCCGGTCGCTCCGCGTCGCGGGGGACGCGATGGACGAGGCGATCATCCAGTACCTGCGGAAGGCCTGCAGCCTCCATATCGGGGAGCGCACCGCGCAGCAGATCAAGTTCGAGCTGGGCTCCGCGGCGCCGCTCGATAAGCCGCTGACGATGGAAGTGAAGGGTCGGCACGTGGTGGAGGGAGCGCCCCGGACCGTGATCGTGTCAGACACCGAGGTCCGCGAGGCGCTGGCGGAGCCGCTGCGCCAGATCGTGCAGGCCGTCCGCGACGCGCTCGAGAAGATTCCGCCCGAACTGTCGGCCGACATCTACGATCGCGGCGTCGTCCTCACCGGCGGCGGCGCGCTGCTGCGGAACCTCGACAAGCGGCTGCGCGAGGAAACCGGTCTGCCGGTCCTCGTCGCCGACAATCCGCTGACGTCCGTCGTCCTCGGCGCCGGGAAGATCCTCTCGGATCTCCCGCTGCTGCGTAAAGTGACGATGGGCTACGACAACTAGAACTGGTTTCAAGACCGTAGCGCAGCCCTTCAGGGCTGCCTGGGGCAGAGCGGAAGCCTTTATGCGATCGTGCTGGCCGTGTCGCCCACGGGCGCATCTGCTTCGTCTTCTTCCGGCGCGTATGCGGTCGGTTCCGGCACGACGTGGCGTTTCGGGGACATCAGACGACCCGTTGGCGAGACAGCGGGGAACACCCGCCCAAGGAAGTAGTAGCCGAGGCTCGTCACCGAAAGGCTGAGCCAGAAGGTCACGCCGGCGCCCAGCCCGACAAGATACGCGAGCGCCACGATAAGGACGAGGTCGGCAAGTGCGTGACCGGCACGTCGCGCGGCCTGCCGGTAGGCATCCGTGGGATCGACGTCGAGGCTCAGCCTGAGCGGGGCGCACGCCGGAGGCGGCGCAGCTTTCGGGGCGGAAGGTTCCGGGGTCTGTGTGGGTGCATCGGCTGCGGCGTAGTACTCGGCGAATTCAGCCACAGTCTCCGCTGGGTCGAGCTGAACAGCCGCCGCGTATCCGCGAATAAAGGACCGGCTGTAGAAGCCGCCGGGCCATCGAGAGCAGTCGCCCCGTTCGAGGCCGGCCAACAGCGATGCTGCGACCTTGGTCGTTTCCGCGATCTCCTCGAGCGTGACGTGTTGCCGCTCACGCTGGCGTCGCAGCCGTTCACCGAAGGCGCGTCGTTCGTTTATCAACGTCGTTTTGATCGCTCGAGAGCTTGGGAAAAGGGTTCAACTCGTTTGTGCAAAACCGATTCCCGTGAACGCTACGTCAAATCTGCCGATCGCGCATTGAATATGCGCGCACGTCCGATTCCGCTGCGGTAACAATTACAAATTACACCTCACGCGTCGTCGCGACAAGAGCAAATCGCGTGCGGAAGCGATGATCGATTGCTCGGCGGGCGAAGTCTGGCTGGAATTGGCTGGCGGCTCGCGGGTTCAGCTGTTCAAGCTGCCGTGCGGTCTTCGTCCGGAAACTGCGCGGCCGCCCGGCTGGCGAGTCCCGTGGGTCCGGCGAGGCGCACCGGCCCGACCGTGTCGCACTTCTCCAGATGGTGGATCACGTGCGACTGTTCCCACCAGATGGCGGCACCGTAGATGATGGCGTTGATGGCGAGGTGGCGCTGCCGCCGTTTGAGCCAGGCGGCGGCGTTGTACAGGGCGCAGACGGTCACTGTCGCTAACATGACCCCGTGGACGGCGGCCTTCAGCGGCTCGCACCGGCCGACATTCAGCATGTCCGAGACGGGCTGAAAGGCGCCGACTGCCCGGTCTTTGCAATCCCCGCTGCTCAAAGCCATGGGATCTCCCCTCAGAGGCTTCCCGTAATCCTCGCTGCCGCATGGATTTGCAATTGCTGAGCCATTTTGGGCGTACGTCCAAACGCAAAAACAGGCCTGATAAC
>CAYZBZ010000128.1:0-11301 GCA_964476725.1 uncultured Vicinamibacterales bacterium | reverse complement strand
TACCTCCGGAACTACCGCGGTTTGATCGCGCTCGCGCTCACGCTGGCCACCATCAACCAGGTCTTCTCGCTGCTCGATCCGCTCATCTTCCGGCACGTGATCGACCGGTACGCGACGCGGTTCCAGGAGTACACGACACGTGAGTTCTTCAAGGGCGTCAGCCTGTTGCTCGGGGCGGCGGTCGGAGTCGCCTTCGTCTCGCGCGTGGCAAAGAACTTCCAGGATTACTACATCAACGTGATCACGCAGCGCCTGGGTGCACAGCTGTATTCGGACGGCATTCGGCACTCGCTCGAGCTCCCGTATTCGGTGTTCGAGGACCAGCGGAGCGGCGAGACGCTCGGCAGGCTCCAGAAAGTCCGCACGGACGTCGAGCGGCTCATCTCGGCATCGATCAACGTGCTGTTCACGTCGCTCGTCGGGATCATCTTCGTGATGTTGTACGCCTTCAGCGTGCACTGGCTGATCGCCCCGGTGTATTTCCTGACGGTGCCGATGCTCGGCCTCCTGAGCTCCGTGCTGAGCCGCCGCATCAAGCAGATTCAGAAAGTCATCGTGGCGGAAACGACCGCGCTCGCCGGATCGACGACCGAGTCGCTGCGGAACATCGAGCTGGTGAAGAGCCTCGGACTCGGGCAGCAGGAGATCGACCGGTTGAACGGCACGACACAAAAGATCCTGCGCCTGGAGCTGAAAAAGGTCCGCTATCTCAGGAGCCTCAGCTTCATCCAGGGAACGTCAGTCAACCTGCTTCGCACGAGCATCTTGTTCCTGATGCTCTACCTGATTTACACGCGCGCCATCACGGTCGGCCAGTTCTTCTCGCTGTTCATCTACTCCTTCTTCATCTTCGGTCCGCTGCAGGAGCTCGGGAACATCATCAACATCTATCGGGAAACCGAAGCGTCGCTCAACGTGTACCAGCAGATCCTGCAGATTCCAAAGGAGTCGAAGCCCGTCAATCCGACTCCGCTCCACGACCTGCGGACCCTCGCTTTCGAGCACGTCAGCTTCCAGCATCAGTCGGCATCGTCGCCCGCCGTGAGCGACATCTCGTTCCGTCTGCAGCGAGGAGAGACCATCGCATTCGTCGGCCCGTCCGGGGCCGGAAAGACGACGCTCGTGAAGCTGCTGGTCGGACTCTATCAACCGCGGGCGGGGCGACTTCTGTACAACGGGATTCCTGGCAACGAGATCGATCTCGATGGCCTGCGCGCGCGGATTGGATTCGTCACGCAGGACACCCAGCTTTTCTCGGGCACGATTCGCGAAAACCTGTTGTTCGTCAACCCATCCGCTTCGGACGCTGAATGCCTCGACGTCCTGCGGAAAGCGGCGTGCGACAATCTGCTGGCGCGGGCGGATCGCGGCCTGGACACGCTCATCGGCGAAGGAGGCGTCAAGGTTTCGGGGGGTGAAAAGCAGCGCCTGTCGATCGCGCGGGCCCTGCTGCGGCGTCCGCATCTCCTCGTCTTCGACGAAGCGACCTCGTCACTCGACTCGCTGACCGAAGAGGGGATCGTCGACACGATCCGCGACGTGGCGTCAAGCGGCGACGCGATGACGGTGTTGATCGCGCATCGGCTCTCGACCATTCTCCATGCCGATCGGATCTACGTCCTGGAGCGCGGCCGGATCGTGGAGACCGGAGACCACCAACAGCTCGTCGATCAGAAGGGGCTGTATTACGCGATGTGGCGGCAACAGATTGGCGAGCGTCGCGGCGTCGAGGGGGACGCCTCACTCCAGTTGGCTGGCAACTGAGACGTCATGCCTTCCCGCGCTACGGGGACGCCCACGTCCGCCTGACGACTACCACCAACACGCCACTGGCCACGATGAAGACGCCGGTCAGAAAGATCGCCTGCGGCATCCGACCGTAGAGGTAGTTGCCCTCCGCGAAGAGCGCCGCCCAGATCGCGGTGGAACCCGCGACCCACCCGAGGAGCGCGAGCGGGATATTGTCCCCCGCTGCCCTGGCATCGTCCGGGGGGGAACCCGCGGCCTCGCGAATGCGCGCCCATCCGGGGCCCGCAGGCCGCACCGTGCGCCAGAAGCTGATGAGCACGTCACGATCGGTCTCTGGCCCGAGGTAGGCCGTCGCGACCCAGCAGACCGTCGTGATCGCGATCGTCGCGAGGAGCGCCGCGTGGGTGCTGAACACGACCCCCTGCGTCTTCAGCACGAGGAGCGCCATGGAGACGGCAAAAGAGCTCGCCATCGCCACGATTTCGCACCAGGCGTTGACGCGCCACCAGAACCAGCGCACGAGATACAGCAGACCCGTCCCCGCACCGACCTGCAGAATCACATCGAAGATGTCTTTCGCGGTGTCGAGGAGATAGACCGACGCCGCGGCGCCCGCGAACAGGCCGGCGGTGGCAATGCGGCCGGCCCGCACGTAGTGCCGCTCGTCGGCGTTCCGCTTCACGAACCGCCGGTAGAAATCGTGCACGAGGTACGACGCGCCCCAGTTGAGGTGCGTGAGGATCGTCGACGAGCTCGCGGCGATCAGGCCGCCCACCATCAGGCCCAGGAAGCCGGCCGGCAGGAATGTCAGCATCGCGGGGTACGCGATGTCGTGCCCGAGCAGCTGCGGGTCGAGGTTGGGAAACGCGCGCTGGATGTCCGAGAGCTCCGGATAGACGACGAGCGAGCAGAGCGCCACGAGAATCCACGGCCACGGCCGTAACACGTAGTGGGCGAAGTTGAAGAAGAGGACCGCGCTGAGCGCGTCCTTCTCGGACCTGGACGCCAGCATGCGCTGCGCGATGTAGCTCCCACCGCCAGGCTCCGCCCCGGGGTACCACACCGCCCACCACTGCACGGCGATCGGCATGATGAACACGGCGACCGCCAGATCCCAGTTGCTGGTGAAGTCGGGCAGCAGACCCAGGTAGTTGAGCCCGCCGGGTCCCCGCATGGCCGATACCTTGGTAATCAGCGCGTCCAGCCCGCCAACCTGCGGCGACATGACCGCGAAGTAGGCCGCCGCGATGACCGCCGACATCTTCATGAAGAACTGGATCATGTCGATGACGAGCACGCCCCACAGCCCCGCGAACGCGGCAAACGTGACGTTCAGTACGCCGACGACGAGGAGTGTCTGCCAGCGCTCGAGTCCGAAGAGGACGCCGGCGATCTTGCACGTGGCCAGATTCACCGAAGCCATGATCATGCAGTTGAAGAAGAGGCCGAGGTACACCGCGCGGAAGCCGCGCACGGCAGACGCCGCGCGGCCGGAATAGCGCAGCTCGTAGAACTCGAGGTCGGTCAGGACGCCCGACCGGCGCCACAGGCGGGCATAGAAGAAGACCGTCGAGATGCCGGTCAGCACGAAGGCCCACCACACCCAGTTGCCGGCGACGCCGTTGCGCCGCACGATGTCGGTCACCAGGTTCGGCGTGTCCGCGCTGAAGGTGGTCGCCACCATCGAGAGACCGGCGAGCCACCACGGCACGGCGCGGCCCGACCCGAAGAACTCGGATGTGCTGCGGCCGGCGCGCTTGCCGAAGAACAGCGCCGGGCCAAAGCAGATCAGGAGCGACGCGATGACGATGACCCAGTCGAGCGTGGTGAGTCGCATCGATGCCGGAGTCTATGCGATTTCGCGTCAGGTCGTGAAGGGGGCGGCCGGTGGCGGCTGCGCAAACGACCAGGGGCAGTCACGAGGTCAGCCTGTTTGACGCGTTCGCCGTCTTTTCATACACTCGCGCGTGTGCAACGAGTGACCGCCATCCTGGTCGGGCTGGCCCTGATCTTCGCGTCAGGACACGTCTCGACGCTGCACATCCACGCCTACACAGAGCACGACCACCCCGAACACGATCACGGGCCGGCGCTGCATGAACACGGTTACGGGCATGCGACCGTGGGGCATTCGCCAGACGACACGCCGCAGTGGGAAGGTTGCGACCCGAGCCGGCACACGATTTCGCTGACCTGTGTTTGCGCTACCCCGCCGCAGAGCCACGCGGTTGACGCCGAATGTGTGACGCCGGCCGGCATCGCACTCGATCTCAGCTTGCCCGCGGTGATTGAGCTCACCGACGTTCGCGTTCACGGGCCACCCGGCCGGACTCTGGCCCAACCTCGCGCCCCGCCTCTGATCTTCCCTGCCTGATTACCTGACCGGCACGGCGCCGGTCGTCCGTCAGTTTCGTTCCAACGAGGACTGTTTATGCCGACCAGAGCCCAGGTGTGTGCCTGGATCGCTGGGTTCGGCCTGGTCGTGCCATCGCTGGCCATGGCCCAGGACCGAACCCGGCGCGAAGTCGTGGACCTGATCGTACTCGACGGGCCCCAGGCGACAGCCATTCGCGCGGAAACAGAGGTCACACGTCGGGAGCAGCTCGCCCGGCTTGCATACCCGAATCCCGGCGTGATGTACAGCCGGGAAAGTGCCGGCTTCACCGAGTTTCTGCAGGTGGAGCAATCGCTGCCGGTATTCGGCACGCGCGCCGCCCTGTCACGAGCCGGCGTTGCGGCGACCGCTGCCGCAGAAGCCGAGCGAGATGCACGGCTGTGGATGCTGCGCGCGGACGCTGGCGCGGCCGTGGCACGGCTCATCGCCGGGCAGGCACGGTTACAGGCGGCGGGGTCATACACCCGCGACGTCGAACGCCTGATCGACGTGCTTCGGACGCGCGAACGCGAAGGCGAGGGATCGCGCTTTGACCGTCTCCGCGCGGAACAGGAGCTGCAGGACGCGCGCCAGCTGGTGACATCGGCCGCGGTCACGGTCGCCGAAGACAAGGCGGCACTCTCTGCCATGTTGCCGCGCGACATCACGGTGACTCGCGTTGCTGGTGCGCTGTATGAGCAGCAGGCCCCAGCGCCGGTGGACAGCCTGGTGACGCGTGCCGCGTCAACCCGCGCCGAATTGCGCGCGCTTCAATCGTCTGCCGAACGGGCAGGTCTGGAATCCGACGCGGCTCGGCGGGCTCGCCTTCCGGCGCCTACGGTGTTCGGCGGCTTGAAACGGGCGGACGAGGACTCTGGTCGTCAGCGAGGCGGCGTCTTCGGGCTGAATCTGTCGTTGCCGCTCTTTGACGCCGGCGGTCGGGAAGCCGCCAGATGGGCCGCCGAACGCGCGCGCGTGGAATCTGAACGCGCGGCTGTCGAACATCGGATTCGAGCGGAGATCGCTCGCGCGTCCGAAGCCCTGGCGCTGCGGCAGGCGGCAGTCTCTCAGGATCAGGAAGCGGCTGGTGACGAACTGATGCGGATTGCGGACGTCGCGTACCGCGAAGGTGAGGTCGGCATCCTCGACCTGCTCGATGCCGTTCGCACAGCCTCACGAGCGAGGACTCGCAGCATCGATATACGGCTTGACGCGCGCCTGGCACAGATCGCCGTGGAACGCGCAGTGGGAGACGTCCTGTGGCCTTGAAGCACCTGTGCACCGTTCTCGTCGTCACCCTTGTGGCGTCCGCCTGCGGCCGTTCGGCGCCCCTCCCGGCCGAAGCCGATGAGCCAGAGGCGCCGAGCGTCACGCGCTGGACAGACAAGACGGAGCTGTTCGCGGAATACCCTCCGCTCGCCGTTGGTGAGACGTCGCGGTTCGCGATTCATCTCACGCGGCTCGACTCGTTCAAGCCGCTCACCGAAGGCCAGGTTGAAGTCCACCTGCGAGGCGGTACGGGCGCGGCCGAAGTCTTCCGCGTCGATGCCCCTTCCCGACCGGGCATCTTCGGAGTGGATGTGAAACCTGCGCACGCGGGTACACGCGAACTCGTCATCGTGCTGCGTGCAACGGGGCTCAACGATGAACACCGCGTCGGTGATGTGGACGTCTCCGCCAATGCCGACGCCGGCCGGGCCTCAGACGCGGGAGGCGCCGAGGACACGCCAGGCATCAGTTTTCTCAAAGAGCAGCAGTGGAGCCTCGATTTCGGCACCGCGCTGGTCCGAGAGCAATCGGTGCGCGAGTCGATTCGGGTTCCCGCACGGCTCGAGGCCAGACCGGGAGGCGCGGCCGACGTCGCCGCGCCCATCGACGGGCGTCTGACGCGCGTCCTGGACGTGCCATTGGGAGCACACGTCTCTCGCGGGCAGGAACTGGCGCGGCTGCTGCCACCACCAGCCGTTCCCGGCGACCTTCCGCAACTGCAGCGGGCGCGGGCGGAAGCGCAATCCGCACTCGCACTCGCGGTGCGCGATCGTGAGCGTGCCGAGCGTTTGACGACGGCGGGAGCAGCGCCTGAGAAAAGGCTCGATGAGGCGCGTTCCGTGGAGGAACAGGCCAAAGCGCGGCTGACCGCGGCCGAGGCCAGCCTCACGCAGTACGACGCGGCCCGCGCTGGCGGCGCAGCGGACGCGGAAGGCCTCTTCATCATCCGGGCCCCGGTGAGCGGCGTGATCGCCCAGCGTGATGCGGCCACGGGTGCGAACGTTGTCGCCGGAACGATTTTGTTTCGGGTGGTGGATGCCTCGCAGGTCCACGTGGTGGGCCAGGTCCCTGAGGCGGAGGCGGCGCGAGCTCGTGTGGTATCGGCGGCGGAGATTGAAGTCCCAGGACACCAGGACCGCGTGCCTGCCGGCCGTCTTGCCAGCGTCGGCAAGGTGCTCGACCCTCGGTCCCGGACGCTGCCGATCACGTTTGCGTTCGACAACCGCACATTCGGGTTACCCGTCGGTCAGGCCGTCGTTCTTCATCTGCTGATGGACACCACGGCGCCGCGGCCGGTTGTACCCGCCGCGGCCGTCGTCGATGATGCCGGGCGGCCGATCGTGTTCGTGCAGCGGGAAGGCGAAACATTCGAGCGTCGTGCCGTGACGCTCGGTGCGCGCACCGGCGATCTCGTCCAGATCACCGAAGGCGTGAAGAAGGGTGAGCGCGTGGTGACAAAGGGCGCCTACCTCGTGCGGCTGGCGTCGCTGTCCACATCGGTGCCCGCACACGGGCACGTGCACTAGTACTAGTACTAGTGGTACGAGCGAGGCTGAACATGATTGACGGACTGATTCGCTGGTCGCTCGGGCATCGCGCGATCGTCGTCGCGCTCGCCGCCGCGTTTCTCGTGTGGGGTGGGTGGACGGCGTCCAGAATTCCCCTCGACGTCCTCCCCGATCTCACCGCGCCTACCGTGACGATCCTCGCGGAAGCTCCGGGGATGGACCCGCTCGAAATCGAGTCTCTTGTCACCTTCCCCATCGAGTCTGCACTGAACGGCGCCGCGGGCGTGCGCCGTGTCCGGTCGGCGACCGCTGTGGGCGTGGCCGTCGTGTGGGTGGAGTTCGACTGGGGACAGGACATTGCTCGTGCGCGTCAGACGGTCACCGAGAAGCTCACGCTGGTCTCCGGGTCGCTGCCCCCGAACGTCGAGCCGCCGTTCCTGGCGCCCGTCTCGTCGATTATGGGCGAGGTGCTGTTTGTCGACCTCGAGTCCGACCGGCATTCGCCGCTGGAGCTGCGGACGGTGGCCGAGACGGTGGTGCGGCGTCGCTTACTCGCGGTTGCCGGGGTGTCCCAGGTGATCGCGACCGGAGGCGAGCAGAAGCAGTACGAGGTCGTCCTCGATCCGGCGCGTCTCGCCTTGCATCAGGTGACGCTCGAGGAAGTAGAGGACGCGCTGACGGCCGCAAACCGGAATGCGACGGCCGGCTTCCAGGTGGCTGAGGGGCAGGAGTATCTCGTGCGTGGTCTAGGCCGACTCACCGACACCGACGCCATCGCGGCGGTAGCGGTGAAGACCACGGAGCCCGCTCCGGTGCTGATCCGGGATGTCGGCACCGTGCGCGAGGGCGCGGCGATCAAGCGTAGCGACGGATCCCACAACGCGAGGCCGGCGGTGATCATCGGCATTCAGAAGCAGCCGGCCGTGAACACGCTGGACCTCACCGAACAGGTCGACTCGACGCTCGACGACATTCAACGCGCGCTGCCGGAGGGCATGCAGATTCACCGGGACCTGTTCCGACAGGCCGATTTCATCGAGCAATCGCTTCACAACCTGTTCATCAGGCTGCTCGAAGGTGCGGGCCTGGTGATTCTCGTGGTGGTGCTGTTCCTGATGAACGGGCGTGCTGCACTGATCACGCTGCTCGCGCTGCCCCTGTCGCTCCTTGCCGCGGTGGTGGTCATGGACCGGTTTGGCCTGACGATCAATACGATGAGTCTCGGCGGCCTGGCGATCGCCATCGGCGAACTGGTAGATGACGCGATCATCGATGTGGAGAACGTCGCGCGCAGGCTGCGCGAGAACGCGACGCGGCCGACAGCGGACCGTTTACCGGTGCTCGAGATTGCGTACCGGGCGAGTACCGAAATCCGCGGTTCGGTCGTCTTCGCGACCGTGATCGTCGCTCTGGTGTTCCTGCCGCTGTTCACGCTCGGAAGCGTCGAAGGTCGTCTTCTTCGGCCCCTGGGCTTCGCGTATGTCGTGGCGCTCTCGGCATCGTTGCTCGTGGCGCTCACGGTGACGCCCGTTCTGTGCTCATGGCTGCTGCCTCGATCGGCCACGATCGCGTCGGGCCACGAGCCGCGCTGGACGCGCTGGTTGAAAGCGGACTACGAGTCCCGACTCCGCCGGGCATTCCCGTGGTGGCGCTCGATCATTGCAGGTTCGGCTGCACTGTTCGCGGCGGCGCTGATCGGGATTGTGGCGGCCGGCCGCTCATTTCTGCCGGAGTTCAACGAGAGTGCGCTGACGGTGAGCGCCGTCACGATTCCAGGCACGAGCCTCGCGGACTCGAATGCGCTTGGCAATGCGCTGGAACGTCTGCTCCTGAGCGTGCCCGAAGTGACGTCGACCGCTCGGCGCACCGGACGAGCGGAGCTCGACGAACATGTGCAGGGCGTCGAGTCCGCGGAGGTTGACGTGCGCCTGGCCATGAAGGATCGACCTCGGGAAGCCATCCTGGAGGAGCTTCGTCAGAAGGTGTCCCTGTTGCCCGGCACGAATGTGACCATTGGTCAGCCGATCTCGCATCGAATCGACCACATGCTGTCCGGGACGCGTGCGAACATCGCGGTCAAGATCTTTGGCGATGACCTGCAGACGCTCCGGCAACTCGCCACTCGGGTACAGGCCGAGATGGCGCAGGTCCCGGGTGTGGTGGACCTCTCGACGGAGGCGCAGGCGGACATTCCGACGCTGAAGGTGCGCGTCGACCCGGGAGCGGCGGCGCGACAGGGACTGGAAACCGGTGCGGTCGCCGAAGCGTTGCAGACAGCTCGCGTCGGCCACATGGTCGGGCAGGTGCTGGAGGGGCAGATTGCCTTCCCCCTGGTCGTACGGTACGCGGTCGACGATTCACCAGACCTGGAATCGGTCGGCGCGACGCAGATTCAGACTCCAGACCGGCGCCAGATCCCTCTCTCCGCTGTCGCGACGCTTCAACGGGATCGCGGTCCGAACTTCGTCATGCGAGAGAACGTGCAGCGACGGATCGTCGTGCAGAGCAACGTCACCGGACGCGATCTGCGGAGCGTCGTCAATGACATCCAGGCGCGTGTCGGGCAGAACGTCGCGATGCCGCAGGGATATCACGTGGAGTACGGCGGCCAGTTCGAGAGCGAAGCCCAGGCCTCGCGGCAGCTGCTCTGGCTGTCGGCAGGGGTCGTGATCGCGATTTTCTTCATCCTGGCTTCCGCATTCGGATCGTCGCGCGATGGACTCCTGATCATGTTGAACCTGCCGCTCGCGCTCATCGGCGGGGTGGCAGGGGTCTACCTGGCCGGCGGCGTATTGTCGGTGGCATCCATCGTGGGCTTCATCACCTTGTTCGGCATCGCCACGCGAAACGGCATCATGCTCGTGTCGCATATCCGGCACGTGCAGGCGCACGAGGGCGTGACCGACTTCAGGACAGCGGTTGTCCGTGGCGCGACCGAACGTCTTGTGCCGATCCTGATGACGGCGCTTGCGGCAGGCCTCGCCCTGGTACCCATCGCGCTGTCTGCCGGCGAGCCTGGAAGTGAGATTCAGGCGCCAATGGCCATGGTCATCATGTTCGGTCTGCTGAGTTCGACGGCCCTCAACATGGTCGTCGTGCCCATTCTGTACGAACGCTTCGGGCGACCCGCGTCTGCCTGATTGCGGAGCCGGCGGGTTTTGCGAGGCGGCACAGAGGAGCGCGATTCGCGGCGAACGCCGCAAGCGCCTTCAACGTGGCGATGCTCCTCATCGGTCACATCCAGTGACTGGCTGCCTCCGATCAATGCGCGCCAACCGGCGCGGGGAACCAGTGCCGCGTCCGATTGCAGACTGAGCAGACCGACAGCATGACGGGCACTTCGATGAGCACGCCGACCACCGTGGCGAGCGCCGCGCCGGATTCAGGACCGAACAGCGCTATCGCCGTCGCAACCGCGAGCTCGAAGAAGTTGCTGGCACCAATGAGCGCGCCCGGCGCGGCGATGGCGTACTCGACGCGGAAGAGCCGCATCAACCCGTACGTCAGGGACGAATTGAAGTACACCTGAATCAGAATCGGTACGGCGATGAGCGCGACGTGCAGCGTCTTGGTAGTGATGTTCTCGGCCTGGAACGCGAAGATCAGCACGAGTGTCGTCAGCAGAGCCGTCATGCTGATGGGTGCAAAGCGCGGGAGGAGGACGTCCTCGAACCAGGCGCGGCCTTTCGCGCGAATGAACCATTGCCGCAGCAGGACACCGGCGGTCAGCGGGATTACGATAAATACCAGAACCGAGTGCAGCAGCACCGCGAACGGCACGTGCAGCGAGGAGGCGCCGCTCACAAGGAAACGCACGATCGGCGCGAAGAGCACCAGCATCAGCAGATCGTTGACCGACACCTGCACGAGCGTGTAGGCAGGATCCCCGTCTGACAGGTGACTCCACACGAACACCATGGCCGTGCAGGGAGCGGCGGCCAGAATGATGCAGCCGGCGATGTACTGATCCGCGTCCGCCGGCGCAATCCATGGGCTGAACAGGTAGCGGAAGAACAGCCAGGCGATCGCCGCCATGGAGAAGGGCTTCACGAGCCAGTTCACGAACAGGGTGACGAAGAGTCCTCGCGGCCGGCGACCGACATTGCGGATCGCGCCGAAGTCGACCTTCATCATCATCGGCGCGATCATCAGCCAAATCAGAATCGCAATCGGGATGTTGATGTGGCTGCCCTCGCCGAACTCGAGTCCTCGCAGCCCCTCCATCAAGCCGGGCACGGCCTTGCCGAGGACCACGCCGACGACCATGCACAGGCCGACCCAGAGACTCAGATACCGCTCAAAGGCGTTCAGTCGTTTCGGCGCCATCCCATGCCTTCCTACACTGCCTCGAGAAGCGCCTTGAGCCGCTTCAACGCTGACGGGACGATGCAGTAGCCGACC
>CAYZBZ010000127.1:0-11370 GCA_964476725.1 uncultured Vicinamibacterales bacterium | reverse complement strand
CGTCTGCCAGGAGGTTCTCATCTACGAGAACTTCTTCGCCGACCGTCCCGCCGACTACAAATGCCAGATCGTCGACGAGCTCGCGCGGCTGGGCGATGCCGTGCCGTCGGGCGTGGAGATGGGCTATCACCTCTGCTACGGTTCGCCCGCCGACGAGCACCTCGTGATGCCGCGCGACATGGCGATCATGGTGGAGATGGCCAACGGCGTCCGGCGCGTGGTTGCCCGACGCATCGACTTCCTTCACATGCCGGTGCCGAAGGAGCGTACCGACGCCACGTACTTCACGCCGTTGAAGGAGCTCGCCGGCTACGCCGACACCGCGCTCTATCTCGGCCTGATCCATCACGACGATCGCGAAGGTGATGCCGCGCGTATCAGGGCCGCGCGCGTCCTCGCTCCCCGATTCGGCGTCTCGTCGGAATGCGGCTGGGGACGGACCGATCTCCAGCGGGTCCCTGGTCTACTCGAAAGCCACAGGCAGGCAATGGAGAAACTCCCATGAAGCTCGTACGCTACGGACGCGCCGGAGCCGAGAAGCCGGGACTCATCGACGAAGACGGACAGCTGCGCGACCTCTCGCGCGTGGTGAAGGACATCACGCCCGACGTCCTGTCGCCCGCCGGGCTCAAGCGCCTGCGGGCGGCGAAGATCGCGCGCCTGCCCATCGTCCGCGGCAAGCCGCGGCTGGGCGCTCCCCTCGCGGGCATCGGCAAGATCGTCTGCATCGGCCTCAACTACACGGACCACGCGCGCGAGGTGGGGCGGCCCGCGCCCGACGAGCCGACACTCTTCATCAAGGCGAACAGCTCGATCAACGGCCCGCACGATGCGATCGTTCGCCCGCGCGGGGCGGTCAAGCTCGACTACGAGGTCGAGCTGGCCGCGGTGATCGGGCGTGACGCGCGCTACGTGAGCGAAGCCGACGCGATGAAGCACGTCGCCGCCTACTGCATCGTCGACGACGTCTCCGAGCGCGCGTTCCAGATGGAGCGCGAGGGCACGACGACGAAGGGCAAGAGCGCCGACAGCTTCGCGCCGATCGGCCCGTGGCTCGTGACCGCGGACGAGGTGGGCGACGCCGGTGCCCTCGAGGTCTGGACGAACGTCAACGGCGAGTCGCGCCAGCGCGGCAACACGAAGGACCTGATCTTCGGTATCGCAAAGCTCGTGTCCTACGTCAGCCACTTCATGTCGCTGCGCGCCGGCGATCTCATCTCCACCGGCACGCCCGCCGGCGTGGCGCACGGCATGAAGCCGCCGCGCTATCTGGAGCCCGGGGACGTCGTCGAGATGGGGATCACGAAGCTCGGCGCGCAGAAGAACAAGATCGTGGGGGCGAAGTAATGAGCGAGATGACCGCCGGCCGGGCGGTGGTCGAGCTTCTCAAGGCCGAGGGGGTCAAACAGCTCGTGGATCGCGGTGTAGTCAGCATCAGCGGACGGCGACTGCCCCAGCCTCAGCCAGCCGAAACGCATCAAAGCCCCAGCGCGCGCCCGGTCTCCGCCGCGAATCGTTCGAGCGTCGCCACGTCCATGTCCGGACGCGGCCTGATGATCAGTCGATCGACGCCCGCGGCGGCGAACGCATCGATCGTCGCCTTGTCCGGCACGTCGTAGCCCGGCGGCGTGACGCTGATCTCGAGCCGTCCGAGCTCCGCGGGGCGCGACACCTTCTTCGCCGCGTCTTGCAACCCGCTCACCGACTTCTGCGTCTCCGCCACGTCGAGCCCGAAGCCGTACCAGCCGTGGCCCTGCGTCACCGCGCGGCGATACGCGGGCGCGCTTCGCCCGCCGACGACGACGGGGATCGGCTGCTGCACGGGCCGCGGCATCGCCTGCACGCCCGCGAACGACACGTACGATCCGTGATGCTCCGGCTTCGGCTGCGTCCACAGGGCGCGCATCGCCGCGAGATAGTCGTCGCCGATGCGGCCACGCTCCTTGAACACGGCACCCGTCGACGCCATCTCCGGCTCGCACCAGCCGACGCCGAGGCCGAAGATCACGCGCCCGTTCGACAGGACGTCGAGCGACGCGAGCTGCTTGGCGAGCACGACGGCCTGGCGCTGCGGCAGGATGATGACGCCCGTCGCCAGCTTGACCCGCGACGTGTGCGCGGCGAGGAACGTGAGCGCGACGATCGGCTCGAGCAGCCGCATGTCCGGCGCCATTGGGCGCCCGGGCACCGGCGGATCCGGCAACACGACGTGATCGGCCACCCACAGCGATTCGAAGCCGGCCGCCTCGGCGGCGCGGCCGAGCTTCGCCGCCGTCTCCGGATAGGCGCACGTGTGCAGGTTGACGGAGTGCAGTCCGAACTTCATGGCGGGTCTCCTTTCGGCGCGCGTCAGGATAGCATCGGGTCCGGAGGACGGTATGGCCAACGTCACGCTGATGATGGACAAGAACTCCGACCAGATCGGCCAGATGATCCAGAAGTGGATGGCCGAGAAGGGGCTGATGCGGTAGCGACGTCGCGGGAGCCCCGTCCCGGTGGGGACGGGGCTCCCGCCTTCGCTCACGCCTTCAGCGTGTCGTAGACACCGCGCTCGAACTGCCCGTAGAGCTTCACCGCGCGCTGGTCCGCGAACGGCAGAATCTGCGTCATGATCAGCCCGGTGACGCGCTTGGTCGGGTCGAGCCAGTAGTAGGTGTTGAAGATCCCACCCCAGCTCACCGTGCCGGCGCTCCGGCCGTTCGGTCCCGCTTGCAGATTCAGCATGTAGCCGAGCCCCCACCGGATCTGGGCGCCGGGGAAGAAGTCGACGTCGTTCGACAACGCCGGCATCTGGGTCTTCAGAACTCCGGCGGGGATGTCGCCGGTGCGGCGATGGGCGTCGGGCGCGCCGCCGAGGACGAGTTCCACGACTGGTACGACACCGAGCATCTTCCCGAGCGGCAGCGCGTGCCGGGCTTCCTGCTATGCGAGCGCTGGATCGGTGCCCAGGACCGGAAGGTCTCGGTCGCGACCTACGATCTCGACGGCGTGGCGGTGCTCAAGAGCCCCGCGTACCTGGCGATCGGCGGCGACAACCTGTCGCCGTGGTCCAAGCGCGTCACCGGCCGGGTCGAGCGCCTGATGCGGTTCGAGGGCGACCAGATCCTGCCCGGCGACCAGCTCCCGCCGCGCAGCGCCGGCGGGCTGCTGCTCAACGCGATGAACGTCGCCCCCGAGCTCGAGGCCGAGTTCAACGAGTGGTACGACAAGGAGCACATCCCGGCGCTCGCCGCCGTGCCCGGCGTGCTGTGCGCCCGCCGCTTCAGCGGCACCAGCGGTACCCGCAAGTACGTGGCGCTCTACCATCTCGCGACGCCGGACGTCGTGGAGTCGGCCGAGTGGAAGCAGGCCCGGCAGAGCGACTGGACGAGCCGCCTGCAGCCGCATTTCCGCGATCACCTGCGCCTGGTCTGCCGCCGCTACGTGCGCGGCGCCTAGCGAGACCATCACACCCGCGTTCGCCCGACGGAGGAGATGCCTGTGGCCCAGCCGACCTTCCCGCCGTGGATCCAGCCGCTGTAGCAGCGCGATCCGAAGTTCGTCGAGACCTACATGGCCCAGCGCGAGCACATCCTGCGCGAGGGCGCGATTGCCGCGAAGTACAAGCACCTCATGACGATGATCGTGGACGCGCTCCAGACGCATCCGGACGGCGTGGCTACCATCGCCGATCGCGCCCGCGCCGCCGGCGCCTGTTGGGCCGTCAAGGACTCGAACCTTGGACCCGCTGATTAAGAGCGTAGGAAACATAAAGGCCCCTATCGGCGGGCACGCCGACCCACGGGGACGCGGGCGGGCCGCCGCGGAGCGACCGCTCCCACCGGGCCGGAAGCCAGCGCGTGCGCGCCATCGCTTTATACAGGGAGCGCTGGGCCGACCACGGGCTCGGCATCGACTACCTGTCCGAGGCGCAGCGCGAGCTGCTCAGGCTCGAGAGCCTGTCCAAGATCCTACCGGAGGTCTGAGGCTCCCCGCCGGCGGGGGGAGGAACGGACGATGACGTGGATTCGCACCGTGCCTGAAGCGGAGCGACCGACTACGTGAAGGCCGTGTACGACGCGACGATCAAGTCGCGCGGCTGGGTGTCGAACATCATGAAGTCGTTCAGCATCCGGCCGGAGATCCTGCGGGCGTTCCAGAACTTCTTCGCCACGGTGATGTTCGGTCCCTCGGCGCTCACGCGCGCCCAGCGCGAGACGACGGTGCGGGCGCCGGGCAGGATGTCCTCCGGCCGATAGCCCTGTACCTGCGAGCCGAACGGAGGGTGTGGTGCCCCCGAGCCCCGCGGCGCCCGTTATGGCTTGTAGTTGACCTTCTCGGGCTGAACCTTGCGCAAGAGGTCCGGGTACACGAATGCGCCGTAGTCGATAGGCTTGCTGAGCTTGCCCTGCTGCTTGAGCTGCGCCTCGGCCAGCTGCAACATGCTGATGGTGGAGTCTTCCAGCATTCATGTCGAGGCGGAGCTTGGTCATGAGCTGCTCCACCAGCGCGGGGTCCAGACTCTTGAGAAAATTGGACACGTCCTTGGCGGCGCGCTTGCGGTCCTTGTTGATGATGTCCGTCGCTTCCACCAGGAGCTTCCGAGGCCGAGGCTCAGTCACGATCACGAACCTCGCCTTTCCGGGAGCGGAACTCTCACAGGTCTCCGAGCGCGTAGCCCTACCCCGAACAGCTTACGGCTGCGCCTGAAACGCGTCATCACTGCGGAGGCGGGTGACAATAGCGCTTGCCTCTTCAAGTAGCCAAGGGGACGAAGACGCGTCGAGTATCTCAACGGGGTTCCGAAACCAAGCGACATCACAGGGGCCCGCAGGCAGACGCAACGCCCATCCCACCCAAACAAGCCAATAACAACCACGCTCAGCGCGAGCAACTGCGATCTCGTTGCGACTAATAAAGAACTGCTCGCGTCGCCCCGAGGACGACTTCACCTCTATGTACCTGGGTCTCCCATCTGTCTCGAAGGAGCGGATGTCATACCCAGCAGCGACGTCGTCGAGCGACACACGTGCGATCCCTTCCGCGTAGTAGCCGACTCCTGCAAGGCGCAACCGCTCGCGCTCCAATGCAACTACATGTTCCTCCGCCAGCTCCGATCGCTGTCGCTGAAGCTGGAGTCGCCTGTCTAGTTCGTCTTGCGAGACACGCTTCCTGCTCACGTCCACGTCCAACAGGAACGGGACCAACACGGAATCCGCGACGAACTCGCCCTCTTGATGTTCTCCAAGCCCAAGTTGCTGAAGCCAAATCCACGCTGGATTTCTCTGACTAATCGCCGAAATGCTGCTCCATGCGACCGAAGGGTTTGCCGCCGTAAGGCGCACCTCGGCGAATACCGCGTAGAACTCGCGTTCGAACTCTGGCAGCGACAGAAGTCGCTGAAACACTCCAAGCGCAACGGGCCGCGCGAACCGGTCCACAGAAGCGCGCTCATCGGATTCCCGCAATTCCGCGCACGGATGCGCCAACCCGTCCGGCGTAACCGTAATCAAGCCGGCGCGGACCATAAGTTTGAGCGCGGGTTCGGGGCTTGGAACCCGCGGGCTCAGCGCCGCGGTCTCAAGCCCAGCCCAGTGGCGTAGCGTCCCGAGAGTCGTCTCAGGCCAGCCCTTCGACGCCCAGACAGCGACAACCCGTGCGATCTCCTCGACCACGAACAGGCCGACCCGACTCCGAACGTCGCTCCATTCATCACCTGGTGTCGACATCGGCTCGAATCTCTGCGAGTACCTCCTCAAACAGAGCGTCAAGGTCCTGGACGTCCTCGATGTCGAAGAAACCGCGGTGAGCATCGTCGTCGAACCCCACAACTGGCATCGGATCGTTCAAAAGCTCATACAGCCGCCGCTGACGCTCGCTTAGCCGACGGTTGAGCACACGTTCGATCGCACATGGCAGACTCGGGATCTCTACGTGAGCGGTCGTGCCCGGGGGCATGCCCTGACGATGGATCCGATCGAGCGACTGGACGAACTGTGCCGCGTTGAAGTTCCGTTCGAGATAGATCGCATGCTGGCAGACCTTGTGGAGCGAGATGGATTCACCGCATGCGCCCATGTTCGCGATCAGAACGCGACGATCGGGAACTTGCTTGAACAGCTCGAGACGTTGCTCGCGCGATCCTTCAGCCTCATCGTCGTCGTCAGCCTCGTACAACGGCACGGCGCCAGTTATGGTGAGCGGACGAAGATCCGCGAGCGCATGTGCGAGCGCATCAACGTTTCCGAGGAATACCGTCCAGATGACGACCTTGTGGCCCTCTGCCACGAGAGCGCGGCACCGGTCCTCCACGTGGGCAAGCTTCGCCGCGCGAAGCCTACTTCGTTGGTACTGACGAAGCGCGAGCGCCAGGTCACTGTGATTGTCGTCGATCGGCATAGCGACTTCGTCAGCCGGTACGTCTTGGCGGGCCTCGTCCTCGTCGTCGAAAGCCATGATCTGGTCGAGGGTCAGCGCCGCGGCGAGTAGGAGGGGGTTGCTCGCGGCTTGGAGCATACGGATCACCCTCGCCCGCCGCCAACGACGCAGGTACGCGCGATCTCGCTTCGAGAGATACCGGGCCTCCTCAAGCGTCTTGCGCTCGATAAGCCGAATGATCAGTCGCTGCGACGCAGGCACATCCTCCGCCGGGATTACCGGGTAGGTTGTCTCCGGCCGCGGCAGTCCAAGGTCATCCTTACACGTCCGATGAAAGAACGGCCTCAGCTCGCCGTGAAGCTCAGGTATGAGCGTGTCTGGCGGAGTTTTGCAGCGCATGTCGAACTGCACTGCATTCCCCAACAGAGCCTCGCTGGGCCAGAGGAAGGTAAACTGGCTCCACAGGTCCGAAGGCCCCCGAGGCATCGGCGTTCCGGTGAGGATGACGCGTCGTGCGGCATAAGGCGCGAGTCTCCGCACAGCCTCCGAGAGAACCCCGGTCGGCGATTTGATGTAGTGGGCTTCGTCGAGAACAAGCAGCCACGGCCGGTGTTGGAGTGCACGTGTGAAGTCCGCGCCATCGCGCCATGCTCCCTGATAGCTGGCGAGGAGCATCTCGAAGCCGTGAGCGTTCTCGAGACTCCTTGCGCGCTGCGCCGCATTCCCTCGGATCCTGAGCGCCCGCGGCGCACGGCCAAAGCACGCCTCGAACTCTTCCTCCCAAGGGCGGAACGAGCTAAGCGGACCGATTACCCACAATCCCAGGTCCGGCTCGCTCCGACGGCACATCGCCCAGTAAGCAAGCGCCACAGTCGTCTTACCGCTACCAGGAACCGAGAAGTCAGCCGAGTTGCGCGCTACGAGATGCCGAGCAACCGACAACTGTTGATAGTCGAGGAGCCGTCTGCCCGATCTAAATTCCTCCAGGTCAGCAGCAATGGGCGCCGCCTGTTGCGCTGTACGTGCGGCTTGGAGCGCTGCCAGCTCGGCGCCGCGATCGGCTCGGAGCGCGTCGATCTCCTCGTCTACTTCAAACTCGACACCAAGCTCGCCCAATACCGTCAGGAGAAGCTCCAGCGTCTCCACTTCGTTGCGGTAGCGGCGAATGATCGTGCCGGTCGCCCAGTCGCGGGCTCGGCTCAAGCCGCGCATGACGATCTCGCGTCGGAAGGCCCTCGCCGTGACTTCCGCCTCGACGGGCCACGCAACTTGCAGCCCCTCCGCGTCACGCGTAATACGAAAGACACTCATTCGCTACTTGACGACGTTCTCGCAGATCTTCAGCGAGCGCCGCGTCGATTTGAGCGCGTGTCTGACCGAAGCGCGGTCTTCCAGCGTGAGCGCAGCAACGTGTCCCTTTTCGAGGAGATGTTTCTCTAAGTTCTGCATGTCCGCCAGCGCCCCTTCGGCGAACTGCCGCGCCGACTTGCTTTCGTTCGCGGCCTCCATCTTGCGCTTGAACCGCTCTTTGCCCGCCTCTACCTTGGCTCGATCCACTCCTCCAGCACCACCTGCCTTGCCTGTGGCCTTCGGGGCTGCGGTCTTGCCCTTCGCCTTCGGATGCTTCCCGCCCTTCTTCGGCTCCGGCTCCGGTTCGGGCTGCTTCTTCAACAGATCTCTCTGAATCTCCTTCGGACTGTCGGGATAGCCTGCAATGAACTCCGATAGGGCATTCGGATTCGCCTCCCGCTTCCGCCCCTTCTTGCGCGGATCTCCGCCGAGCGCGTGGAAGACATCACGAAGCTCGTAGTTGTCCATCAGTTCCGTATGAATGACGTGAAACAGGACGGCCTTGAGCTTCGCGATGAAGGCAGGATCGCGTTGCTGGTTCTCGGCCGCAGTGACGATCTTGCGCGCTTCAAGGAAATCCTCACTCGAACTGCCGATGCGGTCGTAAGAGCCCTCTTCCTCGATGAACTCCAGATACTCATCAATGAGCCTCAGGCGGCCTGCCATTTCGAAGATGTTTTCCTCGGTCCTCCCGTAGATGGCCTTCGCCACGAGCTGCGCCGCAACCTGGCCCGCGGGCACCTTGCCTTCGCCGATCATCTCGTCGTACATCTTCAACCCTTCACGCACTTTGAGAAGCTCGTTCACCGGGGAGTAGTCCCACCTCTCATTGATTCCTAGCTGGAGTCCAGCCTCGATCCGCCACCGGTCCTCCGGCGTCGTGTCTTCCGGCAGGATGACGGCGTCGAAAAAGCGGAAGCGCGCCGGGTTCGCAGACTCTTTGCTTAGCCGTCGGAGCGATGCGAGCCGTCGATTGCCATCGATGACCCCTCCATCGGGCAACACGACTCCCGGACGGAGCTGCTCGCGTGCGCTGATGTCATCTTTGAGACGTATGAACGCACCGGCATCGCGCTGCGTATCCTTGTCCTCGCCTGCAAGCATCTTCTCGATCTCGGCCTTCCACTTCTCTACCCGTGGGTCGATATTCTTGCCCGGGTTCTGACTACGCAGCCGCAGCATGCGGTCGGCATAGCGACCGTTCTCGATATTGAAGTACAGGAGATCGATCGGTACCCGATACACAGGCAGGTCCTGCTTTTTGCCGCAGATCCAGTGCCGCTCCAACCTCTGCGTCTTCTCGCTCACCTTCAAAGGATCTGCCGACTTCATGCGCTGGTTCCTCCTCAGAGGTTGATCGAACCGAACCGCGTCGAGGCCATGGCGATCGCGTGTCCCATGTTCAGCTTGTCGGCTTTCCTGACCTTCAGCGGCGCCACGTCAGAACACCATCTCTTAACGGTGAGACGACATCTTCGACGACCACACGCTTCCTTCGGCCGGCAGACAACGATGAGATCCCACTCGCAATTGCCATCAGCGGTGTGATGGCCCATGTGAGCGTCATTCCGAACGGGCCACAGTCCCGTCACCATCAGCTCAGCGGTATCGAGCGCGACTCCAATCGCATCCCAGGCGGGCTTGCACGCCGCGTGATATGTGAACGCGATCGGAGAACCTGGCAACAGCCGGCTGGCCGCTCGCTTTATGCATGCTCCAAGCGCTCGGCCAAAGGAACTGATCGGATCGCTCGGATCAGGCAAGAGGGGTTTGCCTCCGAGGTTCGACTCCGGGAGCCAGACTCGATAGAACTCGGACAATTCGCTGTACGCGATATAGTCAAAGTAGGGCGGATCAAATATGCAAAGGTTGTGATCTGCTTTGAGAGCAAGTTCGGCCGACGCGGACTGACACAGTACCTCGGCCGTTCGACGAACATGGGTATAGTCGGTTGTGACAGGCTCGGGCTTCTTCGCGCGTTGTGACCAGACGTGCCTACGAACCTCGCTACCAGCAGATCGTGTGACGCGATCGAGAACCTTTCTCAGAGTGCCGCGTCCCCCGGAAGGGTGAAAGGGGTTCAGCTCGACCGCCAGCCAGGGCCATGAGTAGCTTCGGACGCTGAAAAGCGGAGCGAGCCGCCCATAGTCTGTTGCGTACCCACATAGCCGATTGTTTGTGGCGAGCGCATTCGACGCGGCCAATATCAGCGCGCGTCGCGTTGCCGGAAGCATCTCGGTTGCACGAAGCCACCGGAAGGCATGGCCGAACACAGCGAGCTGGCGGGGCGTAAACAGCTCGGCCGCAGCCGCGATCCCAAAACTTAGCGGTCTAACATCAACGCGATCTTCGCTGAGCTTCACGCGAGGATAGTCAAGCTGCGCTTTGTGCTCCAAGAGGTACCCTTGCGCTTGCTCCAAGCGGAGACGGTCGGCCGCCGACGAGCCGCGGATCCGACGGCGCTCCTCTGACCTTGTTTCCTCCACCGCGAGAAGCTGACGCGGAGCAGTGCCCGTCTGAAGCTCACGATGCGCCGATCGCTCCCCACAGTGCGGGCACGTGAACTTCCCAGCTGAGAAAGTGGACCCCGTTAGCTTGCGCCGGCCGCAACAACGCAGCTCCTTCCTTCCCTCGCTTTCGAGATGATGGATCGAGAAGCAGTCGGGACAGAACGCAACTACTACCGAGTTCCGGACTACTCCCCCATCTTTCCCGACGTCGCGAGCGATGATGAGGCTCCGGTAAAGTGGCGCGCATCGGTTGCAATGCGGGCAGCACACGACCTGCAAGGAGAAGTAGTGGAGCGGCACCCATCCCTGTCTTGTGGGCGCGTACAGAGGACCGGCCGCGGCCTCAAGGTAATTGAGCAGGGCGGCGCCCTGGGCGGCGACGTCCGACGGCTCCGGTGGGTCCAGCTCGTGCTGGACGATCTTCACAGCCAAGGGATCGACGTCCACGCCGCAGGGCGTTGCCCCGAGCCGAGCAGCTTCGACGAGCGTGGTTCCGCCACCCGCAAAAGGATCAAATACTCTCAAACCCTCTAACGCATTCGTGGAGGTTCTGAAGAGCGCCCAGAACTTCGTCAGAGGCACGGACGCTTCAAGGGCGGCCGCGAGAAGTAGGCCGCGCACCACGCTCGGTGGCCGCCTCGCCCACCAACGGTGTGCTGCGTAGACAGGATCGATCGCGCGCCGGTCCGCCTTCGCTACGAGCGACAGTTCTTTGAACGGGAACTTCGTCTCCAAGATCGTCGGGGCGGCTGTCGCGCACGGAACGCGAACCGCTTGCGAGACAGACTCGACCTTCCGCGCAAACAGTGGTGCCGATGCCGATCTACTTGCAAGGTAGTCCATTCGCGCGTTCATCCCCCTACTCGCAGGGGCCTCAATCTCTCCTCGCGATCCCCCGTTCGGCGAGGATAGCAGTTCAACGGGACTCCCGGAACAGGGCCGAGTCACCGATACCTCTAGACACCGAGCATCTGCCCGAGCGGCAGCGCGTGCCGGGTTTCCTGCTGTGCGAGCGCTGGATCGGCGCCCAGGACCGCAAGGTCTCGGTCGCGACCTACGATCTCGACGGCGTGGCGGTGCTCGAGAGCCCCGCGTACATGGCGATCGGCGGCGACAACCTGTCGCCGTGGTCCAAGCGCGTCACCGGCCGGGT
>CAYZBZ010000126.1:0-11469 GCA_964476725.1 uncultured Vicinamibacterales bacterium | reverse complement strand
CGACGGCATTCACATGAACAGCGTCGACACCGGATGGGTGACCGACGAAGATCCCGCCGACATCGCGGCCCGGAAGCTCGTCGAGCACCGCTTTCATCCGCCGCTGGACATCGTGGACGGCGCCGCGCGCATCGTCGATCCCATCATGACCGGCATCAACACGGGGAAGCACGTATGGGGCAAGTTCCTGAAGGACTATCGGCCGACAGACTGGTAACGCATCGACAACCGGCCGATGAGCAGGTTTGGGTCGCAGGCGCCGTTTCTTTTGACGTAACATACGCGGTCATGCACCTCAGCGTGCAATCGGCAGCACGAAAGGCCGGCCCGGTCGATGTCCCGGACTTCACGCGCGGGCGCTAGGAAAACCACGCCACCCCTTGCCATCGTCCATATGTAGGCCGCTCCGGTTGCCCTTCGTGGAATTGGTGCGATCTGCCGTTCTCGGGCGCGAGTTGCCCCGCCACAGGCGCGCATGACCGCAACGCGCGCCGTCGTGCTCGCCCGTGGTCTGGGTACCCGCATGCGCGCGGCGGATCCGGGCGCGCATCTCACACCGGAGCAGCAGATCGCCGCGGACGCCGGGCTCAAAGTGTTGATCCCGGTGAATGGTCGGCCATTCCTCGATTACGTGCTAAGCGCCCTGGCGGACGCGGGCGTCACCGACGTCGCGCTCGTCGTGGCACCCGATCACGGGGCGGTTCGCCGACACTATCCGGCCGATGCGCAGCTGTCGCGGATCCGTCTGAGCTTCGTCGTCCAGCCCGAGGCTCTGGGAACCGCAGATGCGGTACTCGCCGCTGAGCGCTGGGTGAACGGCGCCCCCTTCCTGACGATGAACGCCGACAACCTGTATCCGAGAGCCGCGCTCGAGGCGCTTGCCGGCCTTGCCGAACCGGGACTGCCGGTCTTCGCGCGCGAAGAGCTCGTGCGCTCGGGCAACATCCCTGCAGATCGCGTTCGGACATTCGCGCTGGTTGACGTGGATGCAGACGGGTACCTCAGCGGCATCGTGGAAAAACCTCCCGAGAGGTTTGACGTCGCTGCCGAAGGACACAGCGAGCGCGAAGCGCTGGTCAGCATGAACTGCTGGCGTTTCGATTCCCGTATCTTCCAGGCCTGCCGCGATGTGCCCCGTTCACCGCGGGGCGAGTTCGAGCTGCCTGAGGCGGTCGGCCTGGCGATGCGCCGTGGCGTGAAATTTCGTGCGCTGCGCATGGGCGGGTCAGTGCTGGATCTGTCCCGTCGCGCCGACGCGGTTGAAGTCGCGCGGCGCCTGGAAGGAGTGGTTCCCCGGCCATGACGGGCGCCGCCATCGCTGCAACGCTCGTCGACCGCGGACTGGATCCTGCCGAACTTTCGGCGAAGCGGTCGCTGTTCGACCTCGTGCTGGGCGCGCTCACACCGGAACGCCATTCGCCGCGCTTCGCGTGGTGGGTGCCGGGCCGGCTGGAGGTCTTCGGGAAGCACACCGATTACGCCGGCGGCCGCACGCTCGTCTGCGCGGTCCCGCGCGGGCTTGCCGTCGCCGCGAGCCCGCGCCGGGACGGGAGCATTCATGCGCTCGATGCGCGTCGCGGTGAGAGGGTCACGCTGGATCCCGTAGGGCGGGGTTCTGAGATCCCGCAGCAATATGCCGGCTGGAGGCACTACGTGGAGGTGGTCGCGCGGCGGCTCGCAAGGAATTTTCCAGGGGTCGCGCTGGGCGCCGACGTGGTGTTCGCCAGCGATCTTCCGCGCGCGGCAGGCATGAGCAGCTCGAGCGCGCTCGTGGTCGGTGTGGCCGCCGCACTCGTACGCGTCGCGGAGATCGAGGCGAGGTCGGAGTGGCAGGCGAATATCCGGGGCAGGCTGGACGCCGCGGGCTACTACGCGTGCCTCGAGAACGGCCTGACCTTCGGCACGCTCGAGGGAGATGCCGGCGTCGGCACACACGGCGGCAGCGAGGATCACGCGGCAATCCTCGCGGGCGCTCCCGGAGGCCTGTCCGCCTTCGCATTCGTGCCGATGCGTCAAATCGGCGCCGTGGCGCTGCCGGATCCCTGGCGCTTCGTCCTCGCGCCCTGTGGCGTGCCCTCCGAGAAGACCGGCGCGGCGCAGGAATCGTACAACCGCCTCGCCGCCGGCGCGCTCCTGCTGCTGGACCTCTGGAACCGCTCGGAATCGCCGGCCGTGTCCCTGGGAGCGGCGATTGGGTCGAGCGCGTCAGCGGCCGAGCGCCTCCGCCATCTGGTGCGCCGATCGTCGATCGCGGGGTGGCCCGCGGCAGCCCTGCAGAAGCGCCTCGATCATTTCATCCGTGAAGATGCGCGCGTCCCGAGAGCGCTCGACGCGTTTCAGGCGTCGGATGCCGTGAGTCTGACGCACATCTCGGTGGAGTCCCAGTCGGACGCCGAGACCTTGCTTGGAAACCAGATTCCTGCGACCATTTCGCTCGTGGGCACGGCACGAGAGCTGGGGGCCTTCGCGGCGTGCAGCTTCGGTGCGGGCTTCGGCGGCAGCGTCTGGGCGCTCGTCGATCGCGAGATTGCCGACGGCTTCGTGAGGCGCTGGCATCCCGGCGCGTTCGTCGCGGCGCCGGGACCGGCGTTGGCGGAGCTCTCCTGAGGGTTGACAATTCGTTCGTGGCGCCCGGCGTCGGATCTTCCGGCTGAAGCCGGAAGCCCAGACCTTTAGGCGGAAGTCCAGACCCATCCCAGGGGATTGACCGTGGATCGCAGATTGATGGAGGCGTGCTCATGACGGATATCACCCGCAGGAAGTTCGTCACAAGTGTCGTAGCGGCCGCGGCGGCGCCCGCCGTGCTCCTGGGCCGGCAGCGAGCGACGCGGTACCCGATCGCATTCTCGACGCTCGGTTGTCCCAAGTGGCCGTGGAATCGAATTCTCGAACAGGCGTCCCAGATGGGCTACGCGGCGATCGAGCTGCGAGGCATCGAAGCGCAGATGGATCTGACCGCGCGGCCGGAGTTCTCGGGGACACGTCTCGCTCAAAGCCGAAAGGATCTCGAAGCGGTCGGGCTTCGGATTTCGGATCTTGGGGCGTCGGCCCGGATGCACGAAGCAGATGCTGCCGTGCGCGCCGCGCAGCTCGACGAAGGCCGCCGCTTCATCGACCTGGCGCACCGGCTCGACGTGCCGTACGTCCGCGTGTTCGGCGACAAAGTGCCGGCGGGGGAGCCGAAGCCGTCGGCACTCGCGCGAGTGGCGGACGGCCTGCGGCTGCTTGGTGAGCATGCCAAGGGCAGCGGCGTCAGCGTGATTATCGAGTCTCACGGCGACTTCACCGACGCGCCGACCCTTCTTGCGCTCCTGAAAGCGGCTGCGATGCCGAACGTCGCGCTGCTCTGGGACGCGCACCACACCTTCGTCGCGGGCAAGGAAGATCCAGAGACGTCGTTCAAGACGATCGGGTCATATGTGAGGCACACCCACCTGAAGGACTCCCGGCCGGAAGGAAACGACGTGCGATACGTGTTGACCGGCACGGGGACCGTTCCGGTTCGCGACGCCGTGAACGTCCTGGCGCGCAACCGATATCGCGGCTACTACTGCTTCGAGTGGGAGAAGACCTGGCACCCGGAAATCGAGGAGCCGGAAGTCGCCTTCCCGCACTACGCGGAGGTCATGCGCCGATACCTTGGCGACGCCGGCGTCGTCCCCACCCAGGTCTAGAGCGAGTATCCCTTCCTGTACTCCCGGGTCAGGAACT
Organism: uncultured Vicinamibacterales bacterium; assembly: GCA_964476725.1. Lineage (GTDB taxonomy): Bacteria > Acidobacteriota > Vicinamibacteria > Vicinamibacterales > 2-12-FULL-66-21 > JALZOC01. The sequence continues at coordinate 7,758 of CAYZBZ010000126.1, read as the reverse complement.
GGTTGGCCGACTCGTTGTTCGTCACGCGCATGTTCGCGGCGTCGTAGTGCAGCGTCGAGTTGGCCCGCAGCGCCGCGATGCCGAGCAGCATCGTCTCGGTCAGCGGCGCGGCGTACTCGAACGGGCACGAGATCTGGTCCTTGCCCTTGATCGCGTGAATCCAGTTCATCTCGTGATCCTCGTGCGGGATGCGCCCGAGCCGCTCCTTTGGCGCGCCATACGAGTTGTGGCGCGAAGCGGGCAACAGCCGCGGCGGCGCCGAGCTCTCCTGCAGCAGCTTTCCTTTCTTCCCGATGTACAGGATGCCGCCGCCAGGATTGAGCTTGCCCCCCTCGAGCTCCGGTGGATCGGGCGGCATCAGTCCGCCGTCGTACCACGTGAGCTTCACCTCCGGCCGGCCGCCGCGCTTCGGGAATTCGTAGAACGTCGTCGTAGCGCTCGGATAGGACGCGCCATTGAACGGCGTGGCTTCGGTCTCGATCGTGGTCGGCAGCCCGAGCTGCAGCGACCACATCGGGAAATCGATCAGGTGCGCCCCCATGTCTCCCAGCGCGCCCTGTCCCCAATCCACCCAGCCACGCCAGTTGAACGGATGATAGATGGGGTGGTACTCGACCTCGGGCGCGACGCCGAGAAACAGATCCCACGAGAGGGTATCGGGAACGGGGTAGTTCCCCTTCATGGCGGCCGCGATCCGCTGCGTCAGGCCACGGTTGTCCCATCCGATCCGCGACGGATCGCCCGAGAGAGCGGCCGGCCGCGGCACTCCCTGCGGCCAGAATCCAAACGGCCGGTTCGTCCACACGTGCACTTCGCGGACGTCGCCGATGGCGCCTCCCTGGATGTACTCGACGCCCCGACGCTCGTCGTCCAGCGAGTGCCGCTGGTTCCCCATCTGCGTGACGACCTTCTTCTCGGCAGCTTTCTTCGCCAGATGCCGCGCCTCGTGGACCGACCAGCACAACGGCTTCTGCACGTACACGTGCTTGCCGAGATCCATCGCGTTCGAGGCGATGACCGCGTGCATGTGATCGGGCGTCGCGACGATGACCGCGTCGATGTCTTTCTGCTTCTCGAGCATCTCGCGGTAGTCGCGATACTTCTGAAGCCGGGGCATCTGCCTCTCGACGAAGTTCCGCAGCGTCGCGTTCGGGTCCTGATCCGCCCAGCGGGCGTTCGCCGCGAGCTGCGCCTTCGACGGGCCGAGCGCGCGCCACTTGTCGGCCGCCGCCTGTCCACCCGGAGGGGGTGAAGGGGGGCCGTCGTTGGGGGGCCGAGGGGGCGCCTGCACCTGTTGCGTCCACTGCGCGAGCCTGCCGTCGAGCAGCGCGAAATCGCAGTCGCAGATCGCCACGACGTTCTGGCTCATCACGGCGCGGGTGTTGACGGCCCCCATGCCGCCGATGCCAACGGCGGCGACGTTGACAATGTCGCTCGGCGCCTGGAAGCCGCGGCCCAGCACGTGTCGCGGCACGATCATGAAGGCCGCGCCTGCGCCCGCGACGGTCGTGACGAATTCGCGGCGGGACACGCCGGACGGCGTGGAGTTGATATCGGGCTGATCGTCTTTTGTCATGGCAGGCGTTATCCTACTGCGGACCGGGTCCTGTGGACCCGGCAAAAATGGGGGTCCGGCGGAGCCGGCCCAATTTGCGGGTCCGGCGGAGCCGGCCCAATTTAATTTGGAGGTCCGATGAAGCCAGCCACGGTATTCCTTGGGGAGATGACGAACCCCGAAGTCGAGGCATTCCTGAAGACACATCACACGGTCATCGTCCCGACCGGAGCCACTGAACAGCACGGGCCGCACGGGCCGCTCCTGACCGACGTGCTCATCCCGCAGGAAATCGCGCGCCGCATCGCGCCGAGGATCGGCGCCGTCGTGGCGCCGCCGATCAACTACGCCCTGTCGTACCCCCACGTCGGCTTTACCGGGCTCGTCCATATCCGCATCCCGACCTTCATGGCGCTCATCGAAGACCTGTGCGTCTCTTTCGCCGCCTCGGGATTCACACGGATCATCTTCCTGAACGGCCACTACGATAACACCTATGCCATCGCCTACGGCTGCGCCAACGCCGCGGAGAAGCTCTCGAAGGACGTCAAGGCGTTCCCGGTCAACTATTGGGACGCTCTGACGGCGGAAGAGATCGGGGAGTTCTCGGGGCTGAAGAACGGGCTGCACGCCAATCTTGCCGAGACGTCGGCGGTCCTGAGGATCAACCCCGACCTGGTCGACATGGACCGGGCGAACGCCGAATTCCCACCATTCCCGGATTACAAGATCAACACCGGACCGGTGCACACGGCCTTCTTCTTCACCTCGCCAGGTTCGGTGTTCTGGGCCACGAAGTCCGGCACGTGGGGAGATGCGCGGAACTCCACGCCGGAAACGGGCGAGCGCTATCTCGAAGCAGGCGTCCGTTCGACGCTGGCCCTGCTCGAGAACATCGAGAACACGTTCAAGGCCATGCCGCCGAGATAACGCGGCAGTCACACATGCTACCGTAGCGCAGCCCCTCAGGGCTGCCCGTGCAGGGCGAGAGGACTCGCCGAGCGGGAGGCTATCGAGGTGGCCCCGTTCCTTCGGTAAGCGTGTGCAGCCGATCGATAGCCAGCCGTGGCCAGGCTTCCTCGAGGCCGTTCGGCCACCGCACCACAACGCGTTCGACCACGCGGGCCGCGCCGAGGCCGAAGTGCAGACGCAGGTCGTTCTGGGAATAGTAGCTGCCTCCGCCGCGGACTTCCTGCCGCTGCTCGCCGTCGGCCGTGACGAGACGCACCAGCGCGCCGATCGCGCTGCGGTTCGAACGCGACCCGACCAGCTTCACGGTGAGCCAGTGGCGCTCGCCCGACTGGTCCAGCCGGAACAGGTCCGGCGTATCGTGCACGTTGTTGACGACGACGTCGACGTCGCCGTCGTTGTCGAAGTCGGCAAAGGCCGCTCCCCGTGACGCCTTGGGGATCGTCACCGGCGGTCCAAGCTGCTCGCTGACGTCGGCGAAGCGCCCGTTGCGCAGGTTCCGGTAGACGACCTTTCGCTGCTTGTATCCGGCTTCGCTCTCGAGCGCATCGACCTCGGGATAGACGTGGCCGTTGACCAGGAACAGATCGAGCCAGCCGTCGCTGTCGAGATCCAGGAAGCCGACGCCCCAGCCGAGCCACCGGGTGTTGAGGCCGAAGCCGCTTGCGAACGTCCGATCCTCACAGCGGCCGTCGCCGGTGTTCGCGTACAAGGTGGACGTGTCGCCGGCGAAGTTCGTCTTGAAGATGTCCATCGTGCCGTTGCGGTCGTAGTCGCCGATGGCGAGCCCCATGCCAGCCTGCGGCTTCCCATCCTGGCTGTAGGCGCATCCCGCGCTGGTGCCGATGTCGGTGAACGTGCCGTCCCGGTTGTTGCGATAGAGCGCGCTTGGGCTCGAGTCGTTCGCCACGTACACATCCACCCAGCCGTCGCCGTCGAAGTCGAGCGTCGCGACTCCCAGTCCGTATGTCCCTTTGGCGCGTGTGATGCCGGACGCGTCGGAGACGTCGGCAAACGTGCCGTCTCCGCGGTTGTGATAGAGCAGGTTCTTGCCGCCGGGCAGTCCGGGGGGACCGCACGCCACGGCGAGCCCCTTGTATCGGCACAGGCCGGACGCCGGCAGGGGAGTCGTTGCCAGATCGAGGTCGATGTAGTTGGCGGCGACGAGATCGAGCCGTCCGTCGCGGTCGTAGTCGAGAAAAGCGCAACCTGCACCCCACCGCTTGCGGTCCTGCATCAGGCCGGCGCCGCTCGTGACGTCCTCGAACCTGCCGTCTCCCGCGCTGCGATACAGTCGATTCTGGCCCCAGTACGTGACGAAGAGATCGTCGCGTCCGTCGTTGTTGTAATCGCCCACGCAGGTGCCCTGGCCCCACCCGCTCGCCGCCAGCCCGGCACGGGCCGTGACGTCCTCGAACGTTCCGTTCCCTCGATTCCGGTACAAGTGGTTCGTCGGCTCCTGTCCTTTGGGAAAGCCCTCGAGCACGGTGCCGTTGACGAGGAAGATGTCGAGCCATCCGTCGGCGTCGTAGTCCAGGGCCGCTACGCCGGTACCCGTGGTTTCGAGCAGATACGTGTTGCTGCCCTGCCCACCGAACACGGTCCGCGCGTCGAGGCCCGCCTGCCGCGCCACGTTGGTGAACGAGAACCCCAGCGCCTGGGCTGCCGTGAGAGTGGTCGAAGGAGCCGCGCGCGGCGCAAGTCCGCTTGCCGCCGCGCACGAGACGCCAACGAGCGCGATGAGTCGTAGAGAGGACAAGGGGACGCTCATGGTGATCGCTTCATTCTAATCACTGATCCTTGGATCCTTGAATCGTGGTGGCATGGCGCGTGCGTTCTGGGCGTTGCCATGGCACACAAGATCGAGGAACTGCCCATTTACCCGAAAGTTGTGGAGTTTTGGAGTGCAGTAAATGCGCTGCTCGACAAACCGAGGCTTCGCAGTGATCGCGACCTCCACGAACAAATCTCGCGAGCCAGTAATTCCATTCCGTCGAACATGGTGGAAGGCTTCGAACAAGGCACCGACAGGGCGTTCGCGAACTTCTTGACGTACTCGAAAGGCTCACTGGCAGAGGTTCTCACGCGATTGAAACAAGCGTATTTCAAGAACTACATCACGGCCGACGAACTCAAACCTCGCTTAGTGGCCGGCGAAGAACTCGGTAAGATGCTTGGGGGATTCATCAAGTACCTACGCCGGTGCGGTTGGAGGGATCGCGGCTCCCATAACGGAGGCCAAGCAGATTGACCGCGTCGCTCGTACGGTGCCCGTGCGATTCGTCGATTCAATGATTCGATGATTCAATGATTCAATGATTCAGGATTAGTGATCAGTGATTAAGGGATTGGTTGATTAGGGATTAGTCTTCACCTTGCGGTGCAGCCAGACGCTGTCGCTGAGAGGCGCCGGCGCCCCACGGACGGACGCGATGACGACGTGGCGTGACTGCTCGAACGGCAAGCCCAGCGCGGCCGTCACCTCACCCAGCAACGGACGCGCCTCGTTGTGCAGGAAGACCCCTCCAGGCGCGAGCATACCGGCGACGTTGCTCATCGCCAGCATCAGCTCGGCATCGTCGAAGTACGGCAGGATATTCGTCGCCACGATGAGGTCGAACGTCTTGCCGTCGAGACGCTCGGTGACGACGTCGAGCGTCGCGGCCGCGAGCGCCCCCGCCGCCGGCTTGCCGACCCGCACGGTCTTGCGCAGATGCCCCTGCACGAGCGTGGCGATCCCACCCCGCGGTGGATCGTCCTCGTCGGCAATGGCTTTGCCGAGCTGTGCGAAGTACTCGCGATAATCGGCGGAGAGAGTAGTGCTGTCGCTCTCGCGTATCTCGCTGACGAGGGTCAGCACGGGCGGATGGTCGCGCGACCTCGTGAGATGATCGACGACGCGCGGGTTGATGTCGGCCCCCACGACCTGCAGATCGCCGGCGCGCGAGAGACCGAGCGAGAGCAGCGCGTCAATCACGGCCCAGGGCTGATAGCTTTCGGGCGGACCGGCCTCCACCAATCCGGTCCTCGGCGCCAGGTCGAGGCCAGGGCCCACGATCAGCACCCGCCGGATGCGCCGGTCCGGCTCGAGAGCGCGGATGATGCCGAGGCCGGTGTAGACGACATGCCCTGCCTCCACGGCCGTGTCGGTGCTGAGGCCGCGCGTCCGATAGAGCTCGGCCACGGCCACGGAGGGGCTCGCCGAGCGCTGCGCGACGAACTCCTTTTCGTACACGAACCGCATCACTCGCGGGTACTCCTGGAGAATCCTGTCCTCGCGGCGGCGCGCGTTGGGAAATGTGGCTCTCGCCAGCGAGCGGAAGTACGTCAAACGCGCGTCGGGATCGGGCGAGTCCAGGGCGCGGACGAGCGCCGCCGCGCGGGAGCGTACGCCGGGCGGAATGCGCGCGGCCGGCACACGTGACGCGCGCAGGAATGCCTCGCGCTCGGCGGGGTCAAGGGTCTCCATCAGTCCCTTCGCGCTGAGCGCCGGCTCGATGGCTGGAAGCGACGTGAAGTGCGTCGATTGCAGGAGATAGAAGACCAGGTGATCGAGGTCCCCCTCACGCATGCGGCTGGCGTGGTTCTCGCGCAACCGCTCGACGTACGAGGGAAACGCGGCCTGCGTGATGCCCTGTTTTTCGAGACGGGCACGCAGGGGCGCAGCGTCCTCCCAGGTGATCCGCGTCGCTCCCGCGCGTGGCTGCGCGGCGCGGACTGCAGGGGTTGCACTCGTGACGACGGCACATGCCAGCACACACGCCGCGACGATCGGGAGACCCGGAGCGCGCACGCCGCTATTGTGCCGGAAGTTGATGTGTTGCGTGGGGAAGCGATGGGCCCGACCTCCGAAGGCCGGGCCCATGGTGAGCGTGCCCGCTAGAAGATCAGCCGGAACCCCAGCTGGACGAACCGCTGGAAGCCCGACTGCCCGGTGGTGTTGCGATTGATGCGCCCGAAGTCCGCGCTACCAGTGCCTGTGTCGTACTGACGCTCATCGTACTGTGGGCTGTTGAGGAGATTGAACGCCTCGAGACGCACCTGGAGGCGAAGGCGATCGGTGATCGGCGTCGTCTTGGCGAAGTTCACGTCGAGCATGAAAAGCGAGGGCCGGCGGAATTCGTCGTAGCGGCTCATCGCCGTGCGGCGCTGGAAGGCCTGGCGGATTAGGAAGTAGGGCTCCGTGCAGCCGTACGCCTGCGACACGGAGATCAGCTCATACGAGCCGTTCGACTGGCGCTGGCCGATGCACGGCTTCACGCCGTAGATGAACTGCCCGTCCTTCTTACCTGGCAGCGCGATCTCGTCGAGGCTCACGCCCGGCGCCAAATCGACGTTGCCGGGCATGTCCCACGGCCGGCCGCTCTGGAAGACGAGCATCGGCGCCACCGACCAGCCGCCAAGGAGATACCCGGCGATGCTGCGCTCGTTGCGGAACCAGGGCATTTCCCACACGCCAGACGCGGTGACGCGGTGCTTGCGCTGCGAGAAGTAGGGACCCTCGTTCAGGAGCCCGGACACCGCATCGACGTAGCCGCCGATCTCCGTCCACCGCGGCACCCAGGTGTAGCTGGCGTTGATGGTGACCCCCTTCGCCCAGCGCTTGTTCGCCACGAACTGCGCCGAGTCGTAGGTCAGCTTGCCGATGTTGTTCTGGTTCCTGTCGATGCCGCCGGCGAACGCCGGGAACGGCCGGTTCAGCTCGAAGCGCGAGAGCGTCGCGTCCGTGAAGCGATTCGTGCCTTCGAATCCCGCCACTCCGAAGAAGGGATTATCGACATCGACCAGCTGGTCGCAGAACGAGCGGCTGCCGCCGAGGGTCACGTCGCACTGCGCCTGGAAGGCCGCCGACGGCTCGTTGTAGGCGTTGTAGCCCGCCTCGAGGTCGTAGCTGCGGCTTCCCGCGTAGGTCGCCTCGAGATTGATGCGCCACGGCAGCTCGCGCTGGATACCCGCGGAGAAGTGGTGCACGTTCGGCACGACGAAGTCGGGGTTGGAGAAGTCCGGGGCGCGACCGAGGAAGGTGAGCGGCCCGAGCGCGCTACCCGGGGGCTCCTGGATCCCGTTGGGCCAGGGGTTCGACAACGCGTAGGTCGGCGTGCGGCCGCCGTCATTCGACGCGATCAGCGGAGTGGACAGGCTGAACCCGGCATTGTTGCCCTGACTGGTCGGGTTGAGGAAGTACTTGCCGTAGCCGGCCCGGAGGACGGTCTTCTCGTTGAGGGAGTAGGCCG
>CAYZBZ010000125.1:0-11667 GCA_964476725.1 uncultured Vicinamibacterales bacterium | reverse complement strand
CGGCAGCGAGCCGCCGGGCGGTCTCGAGCAGGTTCTTCAGCGCGTCGTCGGTGTGCGCGTAGTCGACCACGACGCGGACGTCGTCGGCCGCGTCGGAAACCACCTGGAAGCGGCCGGGGACGTCCGTGAGCAGACGGATGCCTTCCTCGATCGCGCTGAAAGGCACGTCGAGCGCCATCGCGGTCGAGACGGCGGCAAGGATGTTGTACGCGTTCGGCCGCCCGACGAGGGGCGAACGGAGGCGCAGCGAGCCGCGCGGAGTGCGCGCCTCGAACGAGAGGCCGTCGAGCGAGAACGCGAGGGGACCTGGGCGGACGTCGGCCGGCGCATCGATCGCGTACGTCACGATACGGCGCCCGGCCGCCGCGAACTCCGCACCGCGGCGGTCGTCGAGGTTCGTCACCGCCACGCCAGTCTCCGGCAGGAGCTCGAACAGGCGCCGCTTCGCGGCGAAGTACTCCTCCATGTCGCGATGAAAATCAAGATGATCGCGCGTGAAATTGGTGAAGATCGCCGCCGCGAAGTGCAGATGATCGGCGCGCCGGAGGGCGAGCGCGTGCGACGAGACTTCCATGACGCAGGCGCCGCAGCCCTGCGACACCATCTCGCGCAGCATCTTCTGGAGCTCTGGGGCCTCGGGAGTCGTGCGTGCCGCTTCGATCTCTCGGTTGCCGATTCGGTAGCCGACCGTGCCGATGCGGCCGCAGCGCACGCCGGCGGCCTCGAAGATCGACGCGAGCAGGTACGAGGTCGTCGTCTTGCCGTTGGTGCCGGTGATGCCGACGAGCGTCAGCTCTTCGCTGGGACGGCCATAGAGAGCCGCGGAGAGCGCCGCGAGCGCGAGGCGCGCGTCCGTCACCCGCACCCAGGGAACGCCGGCGCCGGCGGGAGCGGCGCCTTCCGATACCACCGCTATCGCGCCGCGACTGACCGCGTCGTGTACGAACGCGGCGCCGTCCGCATGCGCGCCGCGCAACGCGACGAACACCGACCCGGGGCCCGCGAGACGAGAGTCATACGCCACCGCGACGACGTCCGCGCCCGCGGCCGCTCCCTCGAGCCCCTCGTCGGCCTGAGGCTGGCCCGGGACCTGGCGCAGGAGATTGCGCAGCGTCACTGCTGGGCGCCCCCTGCCGGTTGGGCCGGGGGCCGGCGTCCGAGGTTGAGCACGCAGGAGTCACCAGGAAGGAGCACGGCCCCTGCCTCCGGCGACTGTCCGATGACGAAGCCGTCGCCGTTGAGGCGCGCGGTCAGGCCGATGCGTGTCAGCGTGCGCAGCGCTTCGCGCGCGCTCAGGCCGCGGACGTCCGGCATCTGCCCGGCGGGCGTGGGAGCCGGCTGGCGTTCCGCAATCGGCACACGGACGGGGCGCGGCGCCATGTCCCCGGACGAATCGTGACGGGCGACGAGCACCGGCAGCGGCGCATTCACCGACGGGCCGACGCCGAGGTGGCGCAGCGCCGCCTCGGCGATCCGCTTGAACACCGGCGCGGACACCGTGGCGCCGTAATAGCCGTTCGCATGCGGGGAGTCGATGACCACGACGATCGTCAACACGGGCTTCCGGGACGGGACGAATCCGACGAACGAGGCGTTGTACTCGGACTTGGAATACCTCCGGTTGATCAGCTTCGATGAGGTCCCGGTCTTGCCCGCGATCGTGTACCCGTCCATCTGCGCGGCCTTGGCGGTCCCGCGCTCCACCACCGCTTCCATGATCTCCGTCAGCGTCGCCGCGGTCTCGGGAGCGATCGCGCGGCGCAGCACCTTGCGCGGTACCTCTTCGCGGTGGCCGTTGCGGATGAACGCGCGGACGACGCGCGGCTCGACGAGCTCGCCGCCGTTGGCCACGACGCTCACAGCGGTCGCCATCTGCAGCGGCGTCACACCCACCTGGTAGCCCATCGACACGGACGCCAGGGCGCTCGAATCGAGCCGCGCGGGGTTCCAGACGATGCCGGGGTTCTCGCCGCGGAAGTCGGGCGCGAGCGCCTGGCCGAAGCCGAACCGGCCGATGTACCAGCCGAGACGCTCGGAGCCGAGCCTCATGCCGACCTTGATCGCGCCGACGTTGCTCGACTTGGCGATCACGTCGATGAAGGGCAGCCTGCCATACGCGTGCGTGTCGCGGATGACGCGGCGGCCGAAGGTGATGGAGCCGGGGCTGCAGTCGACGAGATCGCCCGGCGAGATCACGTGTTCCTCGATCGCCGCCGAGGCGGTGACGACCTTGAACGTGGAGCCCGGCTCGTACAGATCCTGAATCGCGCGGTTCCGGCGCGCGGCCTCGGCGACGTCGTTGTATGCGTTCGGATTGAACGTCGGCCAGTTCGCCAGCGCGAGAATCTCGCCGGTCTGCGGCTGCATGATGATCGCGGTGCCGCCGGCCGCTGCGTTTTCCTCGACGCCAATACGCAGCTCGCGATCGGCGACGTACTGGAGGTACTCGTCGATCGTGAGCTCCAGACCGTCGCCTGCCGTGGGAGGACGCTCCTCGCGGCTCGACATCGCGTGCCGGCGCGCGTCGGTCTGGAGCAGCATCTTCCCTTCACGCCCGCGGATGCGCGCGTCGAACGTCGACTCGAGCCCCGCCAGCCCGGCGTTATCGAGCCCGACGTAGCCGAGCACGTGCGCCGCGAGCTCTTTCTTCGGGTAATAGCGGCGGCTCTCCTTGTAGAAGAGAACGCCCGGCAGCTCGAGCGCCTTGACACGCCGGGCTTCGTCGGGCGAGACCTGCCGGGCCAGATACGCGAACTGGCTTTTGCCGCGAAGGCGCTCGGCCATCAGCTGCCGCTGCTGCGGCGTACACTCGTCGAGCGCCGCGCAGACGCGCCTCGCGGCCGCATCCGGATCCCCGACCGCCGAGGGATCGGCCGCAATGGTGTCGGCATCCACGCTGTACGCGAGGATGCGTCCGCCCCGATCGAAAATCTCCCCGCGCTTGGCCGGAAGCTTGATGGTCCTGAGCTGCTGGCGATCCGCGCGCGCCATCATGTCGCCGTGCTGCAGCACCTGCAGGTACAGCAGGCGCGCTTCGATGCCGACGGTCCACACGCCGAACATCACGGCGCCGATCAGCAGCCGCGACCGGACGGTGTCCCGCCAGTCCATCGGGGCGGACGCAGGCTCGCGCCGTGTCACCCGCTGCGCGGGCCCGCTCCAGGGAAGCCTGAATCTGCTGTTGCCGTGTTCGTCCGCCACCAGTCCTCCTGCCGCGCCGGGGTGCCGTCCTAGCGCGCCGCGACGATGGACTTCTCGGGGGGCGCCGACGGCGTCACCCGTTCCAGGACGATCGCCTGCTCTCGCGTCGGCGCGACCAGATGAAGGTCCTTCGTGGCGATCCGCTCGATGCGGCTCGGCGATCGCAACGTCTCGATCTCGAGCCGCAGATGGCGGTTCACGTCCTCTTCCGCCGCGCGCTCCCGCTGCATCCGCTGGATCTCATACCCGTGCCGCAGCAGCTCGAAGTGCTGCCACGCCGAGAACAGGATCACCAGGACGAGAAACCCGCCGATGGCGGCCGAGCGCCACAGTTGGTGCTGCCGCGCCTCGTCCACTTCGCGGACGATCGGGTTGTTGCGAACGTCTTTCTTGATGGCGTATTCGAAGTCCACTACGCTCATGCGAGCCTCTCAATCGCGCGGAGCTTCGCGCTCCGCGCGCGCGGGTTGCGCGCCACTTCGGCCTCTCCCGGCACCACCGGCTTGCGCGTGAGCACGTGCAGGGCGGCCTCGCCCGCCGCGAGCGCGCGGAAGACATGCTTGACGATGCGATCCTCGAGTGAATGGAACGTGATCACCGCGAGCCGCGCGCCGGCGCGCAGCCGGCGCGACGTCTCGATCAGAAACACGTCGAGCCCCTCGAGCTCCCGGTTCACCCAGATCCGCAGCGCCTGGAACGTCCGGGTCGCGGGATCGATCCGCTGATAACCCTTGCGCGGCACGGCGCGCCGCACGATCCGGGCGAGCTCGCCGGTCGTGGCGATTGGCGCCGATCGCCGCGCCTCCACGATGCCGCGCGCGATCCGGCGCGAGAAGCGCTCCTCGCCGTACTGGTAAATCACGTTCGCGAGCTCCTCTTCGTCGACGTCGGCCAGCAGGTCCGCGACGGTCGGTCCCTGCGTCTGATCCATGCGCATATCGAGACCCTCGTCGCGCCGGAAGCTGAACCCGCGCCCCTCCGCGTCGAACTGCATCGACGAGACGCCGAGGTCCGCGAGGACGCCGTCGACCGCGTCCACCCCTCGGGCATCCAGGACGCGGCCGATCTCCCGGTAATCCGAGTGGACGAACTCGACGCGGTCGCGCCACGCCGCGAGCGACTCCGCGGCCAGGACCAGCGCCGTCGTGTCCCGATCCAGACCCAGCACGCGCGAAGCGCCGGCCTCGAGCAGCGCCCGCGTGTGTCCGCCGAGGCCCACGGTGCAGTCAACGAAGAGCCCGCCGCGCGCGGGATCCAGCAGCGCGATCGTCTCGGCCACCAGGACCGGCTCGTGCGTGGGCTCCATGGTCAGATGCCAAACTCCGACAGCGCCCGCGCGTCGTCGTCCGTGTACGGCTCGCGCTGCAGCTTCGCGACGAAGCGCTCGTGGTTCCACACGTCGAGATAGTCGTACTGCCCGAACACGTCCACCTCGCCGCTCATCCCCGCCGACTCGCGAAGACGCGGGTGAATGAGGACCCTGCCCTGCACGTCGAACTCAGCCGGCTGTCCGTAGTAGTTCACGCGGTCGAAGAACTTGATCCGCGCCGGGAGCGTGGAGGGGACGCGCGCGAGCTTTTCCTCGAGCGCCATCCAGACGGGCATCGGGTAGATGCGGACGGACTCCCCCGTCAGGCTCGTCACGAACAGCTCGGCTCCGTGTTGCCCCTGGACGAGGCCGCGGAAGGCGTTCGGGATCTTGAGCCGACCCTTGTCATCAATTTTCGCGGCGTAGTTGCCCCGGAGCACGTCATTCACTCCACTTTGCTCCACAAAATTCCACGGCGATAGTAGATAAGCTCGGCGGCGATGTCAACGCAAAACCAACATGCCAAGGGGGTTACGTTTTATTTTCGCCAGGCGAAGAAACAGGCGAAAGTGGTCAGTCGAGTTGCCACCGCGTGCTACGATGTGCAGATTTGCCGGCCGAGGGGTCGTGCGCAGGGAGTCCGGGCAGATCCCATTCCCGCGGTGGCGTGTCCAGGATCGAGTGATTTGATGCTACGTGCCGGCCTGATCGGATTTCCGGCGTCCGGAAAAACCTCGCTGTTTCAGCTGCTGACGAGCGCCCGTGAGGGCCCCTCGTCTGGAGAAAAGTCTGGAGGAAAGTCCGGAGGGAAGGCGGACGCGAACGTCGGCGTGTCCCGCGTGCCGGACGAGCGGCTCGACAAGCTGACGGCGCTCTTCAATCCGCGAAAGCACGTGCCGGCGACTGTGGAGTTCGCGGACATCGCGGGGGTCGGCGGCGCGCGAACCGGGGCGCAGGCGCTCCTCGACGTGGTGCCGTTTCGCAACGCCGACGCGCTGCTCCATGTGGTCCGCATGTTTCGCGACCCGTCGATCCCGCATCCGGCAGGTTCGGTCGATCCGGCGCGCGACGTGCGCACGATGGAAGACGAAGTCATCCTGGCCGACCTCGGCGTGGTCGAACGCCGGCTGGAGCGGCTCGAACGCGACCTCAGGAAGGGCAACAACGCGGATCTCCGCAAGGAGCAGGACATCCTGCTGCGCTGCCGCACCGCGCTCGAAGAGGGACGTCCCCTACGTGCGCTGGATCTCACCGGCGAGGACGCCAAGCGGCTGCGCGGATTCCAGTTCCTCTCGGCGAAGCCGCTGCTCATCGTGCTGAACCTGGACGAGGCGGACCTCCCGCGCGCGGACGAGGCGGTCGGCCTGGCGGGCATCGAGGCGTTCATCTCGGGCGCCGCGACGCGGGCCGTCTCCATCTGCGCGAAGATCGAGCTCGAGATCGCGCAGCTCGATCCGGCCGATGCGGGCGCGTTCATGGCGGACCTGGGGCTCGGCGAGTCCGGCCTCGATCGCGTGATCCGCGCCAGCTACGACCTGCTCGGGTACATCTCGTTCTTCACCGTCGGCGAAGACGAAAACCGCGCGTGGTCGATCCCGCGCGATACGCCCGCGGTGCTGGCCGCCGGCGAGATCCACACCGACATCTCGCGCGGCTTCATCCGCGCCGAAGTCGTGCGGTACGAGCAGCTCCTGGCCCGCGGCACGCTGGCGGCCTGCCGCGACCACGGCGAGCTGCGCCTCGAAGGCAAGGAATACATCGTCCGGGACGGAGACGTGATCAACTTCCGCCACGCGACGTAGCGATCCGGTCGTGGTAAGGTTCGGCCGGAGACGATACACACGATGACGGTGCAGACAGTGCTCGTCTGCGAGGCGCAGGTGCCGTTCGTGCACGGGGGCGCCGAGGTGCACGTGCGGCAGCTCGTGCGTGAGCTCCGGCTGCGCGGGTACCTCACGGAGCTCGTGAGCGTCCCGTTCAAGTGGTATCCGAAGGAAGAGATCCTTCCGCACGCGGCGGCGTGGCGGCTGCTGGATCTCAGCGAAAGTAACGGCCGTCCCGTCGATCTCGTCATCGCCTCGAAGTTCCCCACCTACTTCGCGCGGCACCCGAACAAGGTCGCGTGGCTCATCCATCAGTACCGCGCAGCCTACGAGTTGTGCGGCACGGAGTACAGCGACTTCGCGCACACGGAGCTCGACGTCGGGCTGCGCGAGACGCTCATGCGCCTCGACACCGAGATGCTCGGCGAATGCCGCGGGGTGTACACGAACGCGCGGAACACGGCGGCGCGCCTCGCGAAGTTCAACGGCCTGCCCGCGGAGCCGCTGTACCATCCGCCGCAGCTCGCGCCCAGGCTGGTGCCGGGACCCTACGGCGACTACGTGCTCTCGGTGGGCCGCATCGAATCCGTGAAGCGGGTGGACCTCATCATCAAGGCCATGGCCCACATCGACTCCGATGTCCGCCTCGTCATCGCCGGCGACGGCAGCCAGCGGCAGCATGCGGAGCAGACGGTCGAACGGGCGGGCGTGGCCGATCGCATCACCTTCCTCGGCAGCGTCGGCGACGACCAGCTGATCGGTCTGTATGCGGACACGCTGGCGGTCGTGTACCCGCCCTTCGACGAGGACTTCGGTTACGTCACGCTCGAGGCGTTTCTCGCGCGGAAGCCGGTGGTGACGTGCTCGGATTCCGGCGGCCCGAACGAGTTCGTCGTCGACGGCGTCAACGGGCTGGTCTGCGCGCCGAAACCTGAGGAGCTCGCGTCGGCGGTCAACCGGCTCGCGAGCGATCGCGTGCGGGCCGCCGCGATGGGAGACGCCGGCTACGAGGTCGCCCGCCGGATCACGTGGGACGGCGTCATCGAGAAACTGATTTCGTGAATTGCCAAAATTGTTCAAACTGCCATAATTGCCGACATTCAAGGCAATCCTGGCGACCTTGCCAATTCCGGCGAAGTTGGCCGTTTCGGCGATTCTGGCAAGCGTGACAAAGCTCATCATCCAGATTCCGTGCCTCAACGAGGCGGCAACGCTGCCCGCGACGATCCGCGATCTGCCCCGATCGGTCCCGGGCATCGACGTCGTCGAGGTGCTCGTCATCGACGACGGGTCGAAGGACGGGACGGCGGAGGTCGCGCGGACGTGCGGGGTCGAGCACGTGGTCCGTCTGCGGCGCAACAAGGGGCTGGCGGCAGCGTTCATGGCCGGCATCGACGCGTCGCTGAAGGCGGGCGCGGACTACATCGTCAATACCGACGCGGACAATCAGTACTCGGCGCACGACATCCCGAGGCTGCTCGGGCCGCTGCTGAGCGGCGAAGCCGACATCGTCATCGGCGATCGGAACATCGCGGAGCTGCGGCACATGTCGTGGCGGAAGCGCCAGCTGCAGCGACTCGGCAGCTGGGTGGTGCGCCAGGTGTCGAACACGACCGTGCCGGACACGACGAGCGGCTTCCGCGCGTATACGCGCGACGCCGCGCTCCGGATGACGATCGTGTCGGAATTCTCGTACACCCTGGAGTCGATCATCCAGGCGGGCAAGAAGCGCATGGCCATCGCGCACGTGCCCGTCGCGACCAACCCGCGCACGCGTGAGTCGCGACTGTTCGACAGCGTCTTCTCGTACATCAAGCGATCCGTGGCGACGATCGTCCGGATCTACGCGATGTACGAGCCGCTCAAGGTGTTCACGTATCTCGGCCTCGTCGTGTTCGGGTCGGGCCTCGCGCTCTCCGTGCGGTTCCTCTACCACTACTTTACGGAGGAGGCGTTCGGGCCCGAGCGGCACCTCCAGTCGCTCATCGCGTCGGCCGTGCTGATGATTCTGGGCTTCCAGGTGCTGGTCATCGGCCTGATGGCGGACATGATCTCGGGCAACCGCAAGCACCTCGAGGATCTGCTGTACCGCGTGCGCAAGCTGGAGCTGCCGCAGCCACGCGATGCCGCGGCCGCGCCGGCCGCTGGTCGCCCGGCGCAGCGCGATCGGTGGGAGCCCTAGTGGCCGATCCGTCAGCGGTCTCCGTCGTCATCCCCGCCTACAACGAGGCGGACGTGATCGCCGACGTCGTGTCGGCGCTCGCGGCCGCGGGGCCGTGGCGCGAGATCATCGTCGTGGACGATGGATCGAAAGATGGCACCGCATCGCGCGCGGCGGCTGCGGGGGCGACGGTGGTGACGCATCCCTACAACAAGGGGAACGGCGCGGCGGTCAAGAGCGGCATCCGGCGCGCGACCGGCGAGTTCGTCATGATCATCGACGGCGACGGGCAGCATCGGCCGGACGACGCGCGCCGGCTCGTGGCGCGACTCGGCGAGTTCGACCTGGTGATCGGCGCGCGCGCGAATGCGACCCAGGCCAACCAGGCGCGAAAACTCGGCAACACGATGCTTAACGGCCTCGCCAGCTACCTCACCGGCCGGCCGATACCGGATCTCACGTCAGGCTTCCGTGGCGCGCGGCGCGCATACCTGTGCGAGTTCCTGCACCTCCTCCCGAACAGGTTCTCCACCCCGACCACGACGACGCTGGCGTTCATCAAGGCCGGGTACAACGTCGCGTTCGAGCCGACCGAAGCGCGGGCTCGTGTCGGCACGTCGAAGATCCGCCTGGCGCGCGACGGCGCCAAGTTTCTGATCATCATTCTCAAGATCGTGACGCTGTTCAGCCCGCTGCGCGTGTTCCTGCCAATCAGCCTCGCATCGCTTGCCGTCGGCGCCGGCTACGCGATCTGGACCATCGCGACCCAGCAGCACATCACCAACTCGTCCGTGCTTCTGATCATGCTGGCGGTGATCGTCTTTCTCGTCGGGCTCGTGTCCGAGCAGATTGCCGCGCTGCGCTTCGAGGGCCGGCAGTAATCGCGCTTTCATGGCGATCGACCTCGCGCGCGGCCGACGGCTGATCGTGGCGGCTGCGGTCGCCGGCCTGATCGTCCGGCTTGCATTCGGGCTGCTGTACTGGGTGCACAAGCCGCTGACGCACGACGAGCGCGAATACCTCGCGCTCGCGCAGAGTGTGGCCGCCGGACGCGGGTTCGTCTACGACGCGTCGCACGACACCGGCACGGCACAGCAGTTCGGGCGCGCGCCGGCGTATCCGCTGTTCCTGGCGGTCGTTGGCGCTGGGCCGCACGAGTACGACTCGGCACCGGACCGCGTGAAGATCGCGCAGTCGATTGTCGGGGCGCTGGGGGTGTGGCTGATCGGGCTCCTCGCCGCGAGGGCGGCCGGGCCGGCGGCTGGTGTCGCAGCGGCCTCGATTGCGGCGGTCTACCCACCGCTGGTCTGGATCTGCGCGTACGTGCTGAGCGAAGCGTTGTACAGCACGCTCGCGCTGGCCACGGCGCTCCTCCTCGATACGGCGATCGATCGCGCCCGAGGGCCTCGCGAAAAAGACGAGGCCGGTCCACACCTGGCCGGGAGCGCGTTCGCCCTCGCGGCCGGCGTCACCGCCGGCATCGCCATCCTCGCGCGACCCGCGATGCTGTTCTTCCTGCCCGTTGCGTCGCTCTGGCTGCTGTACCGCCGGCGCGCGCGTCTCGCCGTCATCCTGGTCGTGACGTCGCTGGCTGTGGTCGCCCCATGGACGGCGCGCAACGTTCGCACGTACGGCCGGCTCGTGCTGGTCGCATCCGAGGGAGGCGTCACCTTCTGGACCGGCAACCATCCTCTGGCGCGCGGAGAAGGAGATCTCGCCGCCAACCCCGACATCAAGCTCGCCGAGATCGCGTTTCGCGAGGCGCACCCGGGCCTCACGGCCGAACAGCTAGAGCCGCTCTACTATCGCGAGGCGCTGCAGTACATCGCCCGCCACCCCGTCTGGTGGCTCGGCCTGCTTGGGAAGAAAGCGTTCTACACGATCGTCCCGATCGGGCCGTCGTATACGCTACACTCGACGAAGTACCTGGTGTCGTCGGTGGCCTCGTACCTCATCCTGCTGCCGTTCGCGGCCGCGGGCGCGCGTACGTGGGTGCGCAGCCGCCAACGTCTCGAGTCGCTCTTTCTGCTCGCCGCTTCCGCGGTGATTGTCGGTCTCGTGTTTTTCCCCCAGGAGCGGTTCCGGATTCCGGTAATCGATCCGACTTTGATTGTGTGCGCCGGCATTGCCTGCGCGGGTCGCGTGAACCGCCGATGAACGTTCTGGTCGTGGTGCCAACCTACAACGAGCGGGACAACCTCCCGCTGCTCGTCCGCGGCGTGCTCGCGCACCCGGGCCTGCGGATGCTCATCGTGGACGACGGGTCGCCGGATGGGACGGGGGCGGTGGCGGACGCGCTCAGCGCCGAGAACCCCGGCCGCATCGAAGTGATGCACCGCACGGGTCGTCGGGGGCTCGGCCGGTCGTACATCGACGGCCTCCATCGTGCGATTGCGATGCCCGGCGTCGAGCTGATCTGCCAGATGGACGCCGACCTCTCGCACAACCCCGAATACCTGCCCGGCCTCGTGGCCGCGGCCGAGAACGCCGACGTCGTCATCGGATCGCGCTACCTGTACGGGGTCAGCGTCGTGAACTGGCCGCTGCACCGCATCTTCCTCAGCACGTTTGCGAATCGATACATCCGCGCGGTGACCCGGTTGTCCGCGTCTGACTGCACCAGCGGGTTTCGCTGCTGGCGGCGCGACGCGCTGGCGAGACTTCCTCTCGACGAGATGGTCTCCGACGGCTACGCGTTCCTCGTGGAGATGCTGTTTGACGCCGCGCGCAACGGCTGCCGGATCGCCGAGGTGCCCATCATCTTCGTCGAGCGCCGTCAGGGTCAGTCGAAGCTGTCCTCCAGTGTGCTCCTCGAGTCCGTCATCATGCCGTGGCGCCTGAGGCTCCGCGGCGCACGGCGCTGACACGCATGGCGCACGTCATTGTCATGGTGACGACGTCGTACCCGCGGTTTCCGGGGGACAGCGTCGGCACGTTCATGGAGCCGATCGCCCGATCGGTGGCGGCGCGCGGGCACGAGGTCCACCTCGTCGCGCCGTGGCATCCGCTCGTCGCGCGCGGCCGAGAGGAGCAGGGGGTCCACTTTCATTTTTATCGCTACGCGCCGCACCGATCGCTGAACGTGTTCGGCTACGCGGCGGCGATGCGCGCCGACGTGAGCGTTCGCGGCGCCGCGTACATCGCCGCGCCGCTCGCGCTGGCGGCCGGGTGGC
>CAYZBZ010000124.1:9388-11764 GCA_964476725.1 uncultured Vicinamibacterales bacterium | reverse complement strand
GCAGCCAGAGGCCTTCGGTGACGATCAGGCCGAAGATCCGGCGGCCGTCGCTGCCGAGCGCCATGCGGATGCCGATTTCCTTGCGCCGCTGCGCAACCTGGTACGCGAGCACGCCGTAGATGCCGACCGCCGCGAGAAACAGCGCGATCGCACCGAAGAGCGTCGCGAGCATCATCGGCGTCTTCCGGCTCACCAGCGATTCCTCCACGCGCTGCTGCATCGGCTTCACGGCAAAGAACGGCAGCTCGGGATCCATGGCCGTCACCTGCTGTCTGATCGCGCCCACCAGCGACTGAGGCTCGCCAGCCGTCCGCGTGACGAGCGTCATGCCGCGGCCGACGTTTTGCGCGAACGGGAAGTAATAGGCGCCAACCGGCTCCTTCTCCGTCAACCCGGTCGTCCGCACGTTGCCGAGGACGCCGACGACGGTGTAGTAGTGGCTCTTCGGCCCGGGCCCGCGCGTCAGTTCCTCGGCAGACTCCGGCTTCCACATCCGGCGTCCTACCGGATCCCCGTTCTTCCAGAAGCGCCCGGCCAGCCGCTCGTCGATGATGAGGACCTTCGGCGCGCGCTCGTCATCCGACGCGGTGAACAACCGGCCGCGCTTCAGCGGAATCGTCATCGCCTCGAAGTAGCCAGGGGAAACCGACGAGCTGTAGGGGGAAATGAGCGACTCGCCCGGCGACATCGCGTAGCCCTCCGCCAGGATCACGCTGTCGCTGTAATCGCCGCCGAGCGGAATGTTGGTCGTGGCGCCGGCCGCCTGGACGCCTGGAAGCCTGCGAACGCGCTCGAGGAGCTGGTTCCAGAATGCGATGAGCTGCGCGTCTTCTTTATAACGTGATGCCGGAGGACTGACCCTGCCGGTCAGCACATGCGTGGACTCGAACCCGGGCCGCACCGCCAGCACGCGCTGAAAGCTCGCCAGCAGCAGGCCGGCGCCGATGAGCAGCATGAACGCGAACGCGACCTGCGCCGTCACGAGCGCTCGGCGAACGACGCGCGCGCCTCGGCTGGCCGTGCCCGAACGCCCTTCCTCCCGGAAGATCTGGCTCAGGTTCATGTGCCGCAGGCTCAGAATCGGAATCAGCCCGATCAGGATCGCCAGTGCCAGCGCGAGGCCGAAGGTGAACATGACGACCGTCGCGTCCATGGCGACCGCGGTCCCCTGCGGCGTGGCGCCGAGGCTGAGACGGGCGAGCGCGCGCACGCCGGCGTAGCCGAGCCCGAGCCCCAACACGGCGCCGCCCAGCGCGAGCAGGACAGTTTCGGTCAGCAGCTGGCCGGCAATGCGCCCGAGCCCCGCCCCGAGCGCGTAACGCGTCGCCAGCTCCTTCATACGCGCGCTCGAGCGCACGAGCATCAGGTTGGTCACGTTGACGCCGCCGACCAGCAGCACGAACACAACGCCGCCCCATAGCAGGTAGAGCGTGCTGCGGATGTCGCGGACCAGGTAGTCCTGCAGCGGGACAACGACGGTGTGGAACCCCGCGTTGATGAGAATCTGCTTGAGATTCGGGAACCGATCGAGGTTCCGCGCGTTGAGCGCGTCGATCTGCTGGCGCGCCTGCTCGACCGTCGAGCCCGGTTTGAGTCGTCCTACGTACGACCAGTTGTTGCTGTGGCGGCTGTCGTCCGACTTCTCTTCGGCGCTGAACGCGACCGGCATCCACAGCTTGACGTCAGGCTCCAGGAAGCTGAAGCCCTGGGGCAGCACGCCCACGACCGTGAACGGCTCGCCGTTGATCCGCACGTCCCGGCCGACAGCGCTGTCCTGGCCCCCGAACCATTGCTGCCACGAGGCGTAGGTGAGGATGGCCTTGTTCGTCTTCCCGATTTCGCCCTCTTCTTCTGAGAAGACGCGTCCGCGGACGGGGTGGACCTGCAGGAGTCTCAGCAAGGATGGCGTCGAGATCATCGCGACGACGCGCTGTGGCTCAGATTCGCCGCCGAGCGTCACGCCGCGGGTGTTGTAGAGCGCCTGTTCCTGGAAGACGGTCGTTTCCTTCAGGCGGTCATAGTAGTCCGGCACGCCGGTCGAGCCCCCCTCGGCGCCGGCGGCGGGATAGGCGTTGTGCATGTGAACGAGCTGGGCCGCATCCGGCACGGGCAGCGGCCGCAACAGCACAGAGTTGACGATGGCGAAGATCGCCGCGTTGGCGCCGATGCAGATGCCGAGCGTCAACAGCGCGGTGATCGCAAAGCCACGATCCTTCCAGAGGATCCGGCCGGCAAACCTGATGTCCTGAAGAAGGTGTTCCATGACAACGCTTTACGGAATCAGCGGGGCGCTCGTTCGACCAAACCCCGAATCAGAAGTACTTTTTCACGCCCACCGTGAGCGCGAGGCCATCGGGATTCATGCCAAAGGCATCC
>CAYZBZ010000124.1:0-9288 GCA_964476725.1 uncultured Vicinamibacterales bacterium | reverse complement strand
GTGCCATCCGTAAGCTCAGCCTCGCACAGCTCTCCATGCGGTGAGGAAAGTTAAACTTTGTCGCCCGATCAGCTGTCTAAAGAAACCTGATGCGTATTCTGCGGGGACTCTCCAGCAGGTCTCTTCCATGCGGCTGCCTTGCCGGAGTGTACGAGACGTACGACGGTGACGTCGTGGCCATCGTCGACGCGAAGGGCTCGACGTGTGCGCACGCGACGCACCAGAACGGGAGGGTGATTCCCGTCGAGTCGTCTGCCGAGCCGCATCTACAAGCCGACGCATCGAACCATCGCCCGCCGGCGGACTGACCTCCTTCTGCGCACCCTCCTCCCGGGTTAGAGTTACCCATCGCCATGAAAATCGCGACGTGGAACGTGAACGGCATCCGGGCGCGGCAGTCGCAGGTGCAGGAATGGCTCGACCGCGAGCATCCGGACATCGTCTGCCTGCAGGAGATCAAGGCCGCCGTCGACCAGTTGCCTGTGTGGCTCTGCGAGCTTGAAGGGTACTGGTGCTACTGGCACGGTGGGAAGGGCTACTCCGGCGTCGGGCTTCACGTGAGCAAGCGGATCGCACCCGAGCGCCCGGCGTTCGCGCATCCGACCTTCGACTACGAGAACCGCATCGTGCTCGTGCGCCTGCCGGCGCTGACTGTCGTCTCGGTGTACGTGCCGAACGGAGGCAAGGATTTTCCAGCGAAGGTGCGGTTCCTGAGCGCGCTCGAGCAGTTCGCGGCCGATATGGCGGCCGAGGCGCAGCCGGTCATCATCTGCGGCGATCTGAATATCGCGCGAACCGACATGGACGTGCATCCGAAGGAGCGCAAGCCGGGCGCGATCGGACAGCTTCCCGAGGAGCGGGCGCAGCTCGAGCGGATCATCGGGTGCGGGCTGGTCGATGTCGGTCGGGCGCTCGAGCCCGACAACGATCAGATGTTCACGTGGTGGGCGCCGTGGCGGAACATGCGAGAACGCAACATCGGATGGCGCCTGGACTATCTCCTGGCGAGCCAGCGGCTGTTCGAGCGCGCGCGCAGTTGCCGCATTGAGCGCGAGACCGGCACCAGCGATCACGCGCCGGTCGTGGCGGAGTTCGCGGTCTAACCGGTTAATCCCTACAGGTAGTTTCAAAACCCAATAGCGCAGGGCTTCAGCCCTGCACCAGGCAGCCCTGAAGGGCTGCGCTACTATGCTCCTCACTGAATGGTAAAATTGACGGCCACGGTCATGATGACCGGCACGGCCTGGCCGTTCAGCAGTGTCGGAGTGAATTCCCACTGCTTCACCGCGTCGAGCGCGGCCTGATCGAGCAGGGGAATCGAGCGCAGCACGTGCGCGTCCTCGACACGCCCATCCGTGCCGATGCGCGCTTCAATGATCACGACCCCCGTGACGTTCGCGGCCCGAGCGATTGGTGGGTAAACAGGCGGGACGTGTCGAATCTTTCGAGGCGGTCCCACGGCGCCGCCAATCCGCAGCGCGCCATCGGCGGCCTTGAAAACCATTTCCTGCGGGGCAACCCCCATGGGCACCGTCACGCTGAAGGTGAGCGGTGCCTCGGCGGGTGGGTCGTATCGCCATTGGCGCACCGACGCAAGCCCCGCATCCATGAAGGCCGTCACGGCCTCGCGCATCTGAGAGGCAGTTTCGGGGGAAGCGCTGCGACCCCATGCTTCCATTTGCGGGCCGATGTTGCCGCCCGCCAGACTCACATTGAAATCGAAACTCTTTCCCTTGACGGCCAGCCCGATCACTCGCGCCTCAGCGATCCGGCCGAGTGCGTCGAGGGTCAGATTCACTGTGACCATGCCACGCGATGTTCCCTGGCCGTCAGGCAACACGGGCGCGGCATATTGGACGCGCCGGGGAATCGGATTCTCCGGCGTTACGGCGTGCGCCGAGCGCTCCAGCGGCCCGGGGCCGAGCTGCTGTTCGGGCCCTGATTGTGCCGTGGCGTGCAGCGGAAACGCCGACACCGCATACCAGCTCCCCATTCCTACAATCAGCGCCATCAGGGCGCACGAAGCAACAATCCGTCGTGACGACATGGCATCCTCCTTTGACACAAGGGCAATACGGCGGAAAAGATGACGGCGACGCGCGAACGCGGCCGTCGGCAAAACGGAGGTCGTATCCGCGAAGGCGAGCAGCGCCTCCACGTAGACCTTGCGTCGTCCAGTCAGCAGAACCGCCAGCTCGTCTACGACCTCTTCGCGTGCGAGTTGAATGCGTGAGGCGAGCCACCACGCCGCGGGGTGGAACCAGAAAAAGCAGACAGCGATTTCCTCAACGATCAGCCACGCCCAGTCGCGGCGCTGCACATGAAGCAGCTCATGGCCGATGACGGCGCGCTGAATATCGGGTGACTGCGTGCGAAGGACTTCGGGAAGGAGCACGACGGGCCTGCGTACGCCGAACGTCACGGGCTGATCGAGATCCGGCGCGTAACGAATATGAGCCCGCGTGCCCAGGGTTGACTGTAAATCGGCGTCGACGATCACCGTCGGCTCCGTGGCCGCCGATAAGTGTAGCTGCCGCAATTTGATCAGGCCAAATCCCAGCCACAAAAAGCGCAGCACAATGCCTATCGCCATCGTTGCAAGCGCTACGGCGGCCCAATCCGTGTGCGGAATCGTGTGTGCCGCGGAGCTTACGGCCGACGTCGCGATGGTATCGACGACGTTGACCGCGGCGGACGGCGGCGACACGTGTAACTGTCGGTACGGCTGGATCCAGGGCAGCGCGAGGCAAAGCAGCGCGACGCCGCGCCAGTACGCGTAACGCACGCCGGCCGCGTCAAGTCTGAGCAGCCATGGGAGCACGCACGCGGCGCCCACAACGACTGCGGCCTGCAGGCTCCAGGCGAGAACATTTCCGAGCGCAGCGGCGGAGATCATTCGTCCATCTCCTCGATAATGCGCTGGACCGCCTTTCGTTGGCGCTCCGGCAGCCGGGAGTCTTTGGCGAGGTGCAGCAGCAGCGATCCCGACGCGCCGTCGAACACCCGGTCGACGAAGTCGCGGACCATCGCTCCGACCACCTGGTGGCGCGGCTTCGTCGGCGTGTACACGTGCGCGCGCCCGTTGCTCTTTTTCTCGAGATACCCCTTGTCTTCGAGCACGTTCATCATGGTCATGACCGTCGTGTAAGCGATCGCCCTCGACTTGCGAAACGCCTCGTAGACCTCGCGCACCGTGGCGGTCTCGAGGCGCCAGACCACTTTCATGATGGCGAGCTCCTGCGGCGTGAGGATACTGCTGGGCTTTCTCATACCTGCTAAGTATTTAGTATATAGTAGACTCTGTCAAGCCTCTCTATCGGGCGTATGATCCGGTCAGTTCTGGACGAGACTCAGGAGGTCATCATGTTCTTCGCCCCGCTGCTCGTCGCACTGGTGTTGCCGTCACAGCAACAGCCGCCGCGCGATCCGATGGTCTCTCCCGGCATCGTGCTCGATGCCCCGGCACGCGAGGCGCAGCTGGTGAAGCGCATTGCCGCCTCGCCGGCCGGCATCACGGCCTATCAGCAGCTTGCCAAGCTCCAGGAAGAACGGGGTGCGTTGGCGGAGGCAGAAGCCACGCTGCTCCAGGCGCGACAGGCCGCGCCGAGGAACAAAGCGGTGGCCCTGTCGCTCTCGCAGTTCTACAACCGTCAGGGACAGTTCGACAAAACGATGCAGGTCCTCGAGACCGCCGAGGCGCTCGATCCGACCGATCCAGCCAGCGCTCAGATTGTCGCGACCTACTACTGGGAGAAAGCTTACAAAGATCACAGGCTGCTGCCGGCCGAGCAGCTGCAGTACGTGATGAACGGCATCGCGGCAACGGACCGCGCGCTCGCGCTCAATCCGGACTACACGGAAGCGCTTACATACAAGAACCTCCTGCTCCGCCTGAGAGCGAACCTCGAAACCGATCCATTTCAGAAACAGCAATTGATCGCGGAAGCGGATACGCTGCGCAACCGCGCAATTGAGCTGAACAAGGGAAGAACCGCGATCGATGGCGGGAACTCGGGCGTCGCGCTTTCGCCACCTCCACCACCGCCATCAGGGACGGGGCCGACATCGCCGTCAGGAATGGCGCCGGTGCGGGTGGGCGGAAACATCAAGACGCCGGTGAAGGTTAAGAACGTCCCGCCGGTGTATCCGCTTGACGCGCTGGCGGCCCGGATTCAGGGGGTCGTCATCATCGAAGCGACGATCGACACCGACGGCCGCGTGTACGACGCGAAGGTTTTGCGTTCCATTCCACCACTCGACGACGCCGCGCTCGAAGCCGTGCGCCAGTGGGAATTCACACCGACGGAGGTCAACGGCGTGCGGGTGCCGGTGATCATGACGGTCACGGTCAATTTCACGTTGCAGTAACCTCTTAAAGTTCTGAACTTTAGAACTTTAATTCCCCCACACCTCACAAAGCTTGACGATCACCTCGACGGCCTTGTCCATGTCCTGCGCCGAGACCCATTCGAGGCGCGAGTGGAAGTTGTGCTCGCCGGCAAACAGGTTGGGCGTCGGCAGGCCCATGAACGACAGGCGCGACCCGTCGGTGCCGCCGCGGATCGGCCGCTCGATCGGCTCCAGCCCCGCGCGGCGTATGGCCACCCGCGCGTACTCCACCACCTTCGGATGCCGCTCCAGCACTTCGCGCATGTTGCGGTAGGACTCTTCGACCGCGATCTCGACCGAGGCTCCCGGGTGCGCGGCCGCGACCTCCCGCGCGAGCCGTTCGACGAGCGCCTCTTTCTCCTCGAGCGCCGCGGTGACGAAGTCGCGCACGAGCACTTTGACGCTCGTCCGATCGACCGACGCCTGCATCTGGTAAGGATGGACATACCCCTCGTAGCCGTCGGTGGTTTCGGGTGAGGCCTGGTCGCGCGGGAGACGCGCGATGAAGTCGGACGCCACCCTGATGGCGTTCACCATCCGCCCTTTCGCGTATCCGGGGTGCGTGTTGAAGCCCTTGAACGTCGCCGTGATCGCATCCGCCGAGAAGCTTTCGAATTCCAGCTCGCCGAGGCCGCCGCCATCGAGGGTATAGGCGCAGATCGCGCCAAACCGCTGGACGTCGAAGTGGATTGCGCCGCGTCCGATCTCCTCGTCCGGCGTGAACGCGATGCGTACGGGTCCGTGTTCAATCTCCGGATGCGACATCAGATACTCAACTGCCGCCATGATGGCTGCGACGCCGGCCTTGTCGTCGCCGCCGAGCAGCGTGAGCCCCGACGCGGTCACGATGTCGTTGCCGATCTGGAGGCGGAGCGCCGGATCGTCCGATGCGCGCAGCGCCAGCGCCGGATCATCCGGCAGCACGAGATCCCGTCCGTCGTATCGCTCGTGCACGATCGGGCGCACGCCGTCCCCTGGCATCTCCGGCGACGTGTCGACGTGCGCGATGAAGCCAATCGCCGGCAGGTCCGCTCGAGCCGCCGTCGCCGGCACGGTGGCCATGACGTAGCCGTACTCGTCCATCGCCGCGTCCTCGAGGCCCAGGGACTGCAGCTCGGCGACGAGCTGACTGAGCAGCACGAGCTGGCCGGCGGTGCTTGGAAAGGTCGACGAGTGCTCGTCCGATCGCGTGTCGAACCTGACGTATCGGAGAAAGCGCTCGAGCGCCGACGTCTTCATCTGCATGACGCGATCATGTCAAGGCAACCGGACAAAGGTAAACGGAGGATATGCGAAATTCGGACACTCGTTACAAAACTGAAGGCCGCACAGGTGGGCTTTTCGCGAGAACGTTCCGGATTTCGACACCTGCCCGGCGGCGTGAGAATTGCTGCGGTACATGGTCCGTCATGTCGGAACGAGACACCTTCGGCCCCCGGCTGCGCAGCGACCGCGAGCGGCGCGGCATCAGTATTGACACTATCGTCGCGGTGACCAAGGTCAGCGCCGATCTGTGGGTAGGCCTCGAGCGCAACGATTTTTCGAAGTGGCCATCCGGCATCTTCGCGCGCGCGTTCATCCGCGACTACGCGAAGGCGGTCGGCCTCGACTCCGACGAAATCGTCGACGAGTTCTGCCGGCTGTTCCCGCAGGGGGATCGCCGCACGGGGCGCATCATCCAGGCGCAGGCGAAGATCATCGGCCACGATCCGGCGGCCGTCGAGGACGCCGGACTGGTGCCAGCCGGCGGCGACCGCCGCACGGTCGCACGCGATCGGAAGGCGCTGGCTCTGGCCCGGCGCATCCGCCTGGCGCCGCGCGCGGTCGCCGCGGCCCTCGACGTCGCCTGCACGATGTCGCTCGCGGCACTCGGCTCCGCTCTTGCCGGCGCGGGGTTCTGGAGCTCCGTCGGTGTGACGGCGCTCTTCTATTACAGCCTCTCGACAGTGTTCGGCGGCGCCACACCGGGCACCCGCGCGGTCGAGCTCCTGCGGCAGCGCGTCCCCGCGCTGTTCGCGGTTCAGGACCATCGCGCGCACGCGTAACTTCCAGCGTTCCGTACCTGCTCTGGTTCTTGAACTCCAACGTGCGCTCAACCGCGATCGTCCTCAACACGCCCGTCAAGGCCGACACGCTCGACCCGGCAGTCACGTCGATCGTGCGCTGGGCGCTGGCGCTCCGTGCGGTGAGCTCAGCGCCCGGCTCTGTCGACGAGGGGGATGGTACTGATAAAGGAAAAGAGAAGAAGTAAGCTGAAGGACAGGGGTAAAGTGGGAACAGCGATCCGCGCGGTGGGCGCGGCGAACGCTGCGTACGAAGGGGAGGACCAGCATGGAGATTCTGTCCTGGATTGTGTTCGGGCTGCTCGTCGGCATCATCGCCAAGATTCTGATGCCCGGTAAGGATCCCGGCGGGTTCATCGTGACCACGCTTCTGGGCATCGCGGGTGCGCTTGTCGGCGGATTCGTCGGCCGGGCGATGGGCTTCTACGGCGAGTCGCAGAGCGCCGGCTGGCTGATGTCCATCCTGGGAGCGGTCATTCTGCTGGCGCTTTACCGAATGATGGCCCGCCGCCGGGTCTGACGCCGCGGCATCCTGGCAGGTTTGTCGACGGAGGCGCATGGGGTTGGCAGGCCGCCGCCTGTGGCACAATCGATCTGCGCGACTTCGTCGGCAGCCGCTACGGCAGCCCTAAAAGGGCTGCGCTACGGGAAGACCTCGTCGGCAGCCCTGTGAAGGGCTGCGCTACGGGAAGCCACCAAGGAGAACCGCCATGCGCCGCCCGCTTTTTCCGATTGCCGCTCTTGCGGCCGCGATCTTCCTCGCCGCCGGCGCCGCGCACGCGCAGACGCTCGACGACATCATCGCGCTCAACCTCAAGTCGAAGGGTGGGATCGACAAGATCAAGGCGACGACGTCCGTCAGGATGACGGGCCAGATCGCGGCCACGGATCCGAGCGGCCAGCAGCGAAAAGGGACGATGACCATGTTGGCGAAGCGTCCCAACCTGATGCGGCGCGAGGCCATCGTCGGCGGTCAGAAAATGGTCAACGCCTTCGACGGCAACTCGCTCTGGATGGCTGTCGGCGGCATGCCCCCGCAGGAAGCGCCCGGCCCGCAGGCGGCCTATGCGAAACAGGATGCGGAGTTCGACAGCGTGTTCGTGGACTACAAGGAAAAGGGACACAAGATCGAGCTCGTGGGGAAGGAGAAGGTCGGCGGGACGGACGCCTATCGCCTCAGGGTGACCAAGAAGGGCGGACCGCCCCAGGATTACTACCTCGATGCCGCGACCGGTCTCGAGAAGAAGATCTCGATCTCCTTGGATACACCTCAGGGGGGCACGGCCATGACAATCGTGACCGAGCTGTCGGACTATCGAGAGGTCGAGGGCCGCATGGTGCCGTTCAGCATTCGCCAGCTGGTGAACGGCACTCCCACGGCCGCGACCACGATCGACAAGGTCGAGTTCAACGTGCCGCTGGACGACTCGGCGTTCAAGATGCCGTCGAAGTGACAGGAACCAGACAACAACAGAACCCTGAACTCCCGGTTCCGGCCGCGAATTCAACGGAGCGAATCCGCCAAACGTGTGTATCATGTTCGCGTGAGCAGCTCCACCACCCGCGCTAGCCGCAACTACCAGACAGGAGACACCTTCACCGTCAGCGACGCTACCGAGCTTTACGAGGTGGACCGCTGGGGCAAGGGCTACTTTTCCATCTCGTCGTCGGGACACATGCTCGTGCACCCGACCAAGGATCCTGCCCGCTCCATCGACCTCAAGCAGCTGACCGATCACCTGATGCTCCGCGGCATCGGGCTGCCCGTGCTGATTCGGTTCCGCGACATCCTGCGGCACCGGGTCGGAGACATCCACAACGCCTTCCGGGCGGCCATCTCACAGCACCAGTACGAGGGGCGCTACGTCTGCGTCTATCCCATCAAGGTCAATCAGCAGCGCCAGGTCGTCGAGGAAGTGCTGGAGTTCGGGCGTGAGTACGGCTTCGGGCTGGAGGCGGGCTCCAAGCCGGAGCTGCTCGCCGTGGTCGCGCAGGCTTACAACGACACCCCCATCATCTGCAACGGGTTCAAGGACGCCGAGTACATCGAGATGGCCATGCTTGCCCAGAAGATCGGGCGAAACGTCATCCCGGTCGTCGAGAAATACACCGAGCTCGACCTCATCCTGAAGTACGCGGAACGCGTCGGCGTCCGCCCGCAGATCGGCATGCGGGTGAAGCTGGCCGCCCGGGGCGGCGGCCGGTGGCAGGGGTCGGGCGGGTATCGGTCGAAGTTCGGCCTCACGGTGGCGGAAGTGCTGCGCGGCCTGGAAGAGCTGCGCGCCCGCGGGATGCAGGACTGCTTCAAGCTGCTGCACTTTCACCTCGGCAGTCAGATCCCGAACATCCGCATCGTCAAGGGGGCGCTCAACGAGGCAGCGAGAATCTACACCGAGCTGTCGAAGGCCGGCGCGGGTCTCCAGGTCCTGGACGTCGGAGGGGGCCTCGGCATCGACTACGACGGCTCGCAGACGAACTTTGAGTCGAGCGTCAACTACACGCTGGAGGAGTACGCGAACGACGTCGTCTATCACATCCAGACGGTGTGCGACGACGCCGGCGTGAAGCACCCGACAATCGTGTCCGAGAGCGGGCGCGCGATTGTCGCGTATCACAGCGTCCTGATCTTCAACGTCCTGGGGGTGTCGGCGTTCGGGGAGGAGAAGATCCCCGACTCTATCAAGCCTGACGAGGCAGAGCAGCCGGTCATCGACCTGCTGGAGACGTTCACGAACCTCTCGATGCGCAACGCGCTCGAGAGCTACCACGACGCGCAGCAGGCGCTCGACATGGCGCTGAACCTCTTCACGGGCGGCTACCTGCCGCTCGAGCAGCG
>CAYZBZ010000123.1:0-11813 GCA_964476725.1 uncultured Vicinamibacterales bacterium | reverse complement strand
GTGGGCCAGGAGCTGGAAAGCGAGTACTACGGCGCCAGCGTGTTCATCGACCCCATCGGAGAGACGATCGCGCAGGCCGGCGACAAGGACGAAGCGCTGGTGGCCGACCTCAGCATGGACCGGCTGGAGACGATTCGTCGCGCGTGGCCGTTTTTCCGCGACCGCAGGCCCGACAGCTACGCACGCGTCGTTCAGCCCTGACGGCGATGCCCACAGAAAGGCAAACACTCATGTCGAACACTCTCGGTCGCCGGCAGTTCCTGCAAAGCGCGGTTGCCGGCACGGCGGCGCTCGCGTCCACCCTCCACGCGCCGCGTCGCGTGTCGGCACAGGCGTTGAAGACAATCCGCGTGACGCACTTCGGCGGGCCGTACGGCGCGCTGAAGGATCTCGTGGGGGTGCCCTTTGAACAGGAGAAGCTCGGCAAGGTCGTGTACGAGACGGACCAGCCCGCGATCATCGTCAGCAAGCTCCAGGCGCAGCGCGAGGATCCGCCGTATCACGTTGTCATGATGGTGCGGTCGTTCGCGCTGCGGGCGGCAAATGCCGGGTTGCTCGCGCCCATCCGCCAGGCCGACGTGCCGGCGCTCGCGGAGGTCTACCCGCAGGCGGTGCTGCCGGGCGGCATGGGTGTCGCCATGCTCGTGGACAACGTCGACCTGATGTACGACGGCACGAAGACGCCTGCACCGCTGACCTCGTGGCTGGACCTGTGGCGGCCCGAGCTCAGGGGCAAGGTGGTGCTGCCCGCCATGCCGCTCGGCGGTCTCGTGACGCTGACCATTCTCAGCGTCGCGAGAGCGCTGGGCACCGGCGAGCGCTCGGTCGACGAGGCGTTCAAGAAGTTCAAGGAGCTGAAGCCGCACGTCCGCACGTTCTTCACGGACCCCAACCAAGCGAGCCAACTCCTCGAACGCGGAGAGATCGCGGCCGCGCCTCAGTACGGCGCGCGCATCAGCAATCTCATGAAGGCCAACGCGCAGGTCGTCCGCGCTACTCCGAAGGAGGGCATCCCGGCCGCACCCTACGATCTCTGCATCGCGAAGGGGGCTCCGGACCAGGATGTCTGCCAGCGGTACATCAACTTCGTCATCTCTCGGAGGATCCAGGAGTCGATCGCGGCCACGATCTTCGCGACGCCCGTGCACCGGCAGGCGAAGGTGCCGGCGTCGGCGGAGCGGTTCGTGGTGAGCGACTTCAGCAAGCTCTGGTTCATTGACGAAGAATACGTCGCGGCGCACCAGAAGGAATGGACCGACCGGTGGGTCAAAGAGATTCAGAGCTGACGTCGCCGATACCGTCACTGGTGATCCGTCACGCGACGGCGCTCTATCCGTGCGCCGAGCGCGGCGAGGCCCCCCTCGTTGATGCCTGGGTCGCCATCAGCGGCCGGCAGATCATCGGCGTCGGGGCCGAGCCGTGTCCGGTAGCAGGCGCGGGGGTGGAGGTGGACGGGCGCGGCAAGGTCGTTCTTCCGGGGCTCGTGAACGTCCACCATCATTTCTTTCAGTCGCTCACCCGCGCGGTGCCCTTGGGACAGCGAGAGTTCAGTCTCGGGTGGCTGCGCTCGATGTATCCGCTCTGGCAGGAGCTGAATGACGAAGCCATGCATGCGGCGGCGCGGGTGGCCGCGGCGGAGCTCGTCCTCACCGGGGCCACCACCAGCGTCGATTTCGCGTACCTCTATCCCGACGGCAACGCGGGGCTTCTCGACGCGGAAGTATCGGCTGTCCGCGAAGTCGGTCTTCGGCTGCACGTAGTTCGCGGCTGCACGCCCGTCCTCGAGAACGAAATCGAACGCGAGCTGCTCCGCGTGCCGGGCACCGAGCGCATCGCGCTCGTCGAGAGTCGGGCCGCCATCCTCGCCGCCTGCGAGGCGGCCGTCACGAAGTTCCACGATCCGTCCCCGTACGCGATGTGCCGGGTCGCTTTCGGCCCCACCGCGGTGCCCTATCATGATCCGGATCTTCTGCGGGGGCTCGTGGAGCTGTCCGAGCGCGCCGGATGCGGCCGCCACGTGCACCTTCAGCCGCGCCCCGACGAGGTGACTCGCTGTCAGAAGGCGCATGGGTGCCGTCCTGATGAGTTCCTGCGACGGGTGGGCTGGTTGGGGCCCGGGAGCTGGCTGGCTCACGCCACGATGCACACCGAGGAGGACATTCGCGTACTCGCGGACACGGGCACCGGCGTGGCTCACTGCCCGAGCCAGAACATGCGGCTCGGATTCCCGGCCGGCCCCATCCCCGCGATGCGCGCCGCCGGTGTCCACGTCGGCGTCGGCGTGGACGGCGCCGCCAGCAACGACGGCGGCTCGATGCTGTCAGAGCTGCGGCTCGTCCTTCTGATGCATCGCCTCGCCGGCGTGCAGCCGGACTATCCGCCCGCGAAGTGGATGTCGCCGCACGACGTTCTCTGGATGGCGACGCGCGACGGCGCCGCCGTCCTTGGGCGCGACGACATCGGCCGGCTGGGCCCTGGCTGCGCGGCTGACGTTATTCTCGTGAACCTCAAGCAGGTCGGCTACGCGGGCGGCCTTCACGACCCTCTCGGCACGCTCCTGATGACGGGTGACTCCTCGATCGTTGACACGACGATCGTCGACGGGCAGATCGTGGTCAAAGGCGGTCGCCTGACACGTGTGAGCGAGGGGCGAGTGATCGACGACGCCAACCGCATGTCGGCGGCAATGGTTGAGCGCGCCCACCGTCGGACCGGAGCCGACTTCGGAAGCGTCGCCGTGCGTTTGCAGGCACTCACAGGCGCCGGCGCGAACGCGGGCGACACTGCCTGACGTGGTCGAGCTCGAGCTCACCGCCGTCTCCAAGCGCTACGGCGCAGTCGCCGCCGCCGCCGACGTCACGCTGGACGTGCAGCGTGGAGAGACGGTGGCACTGCTCGGCCCCAGCGGGTGCGGTAAGACGACGCTGCTGAACCTCATCGCCGGGTTCGAGACGCCAGACGCCGGCGAAGTCCGCCTGCGCGGCCGGGTGCTCAACGACGTGCCGCCCAACCGGCGTGACATCGGCCTCGTCTTCCAGCACTATGCGTTGTTTCCGCACCTGACCGTTCGCGACAACATCGCGTACGGGCTGCGGGCGCGGCGCCTGCCACGGACGGTGATCGGCGAACGGGTGCAGGAAGCCGTGGAGATGCTCAAGCTGCACGGCCTCGAGGCCCGCTATCCATCCGAGCTGAGCGGCGGCCAGCGCCAGCGCGTGGCCGTCGCGCGCGCGCTCGCCATCCGTCCGCTCCTGCTCCTCCTCGACGAAGCGCTGAGCGCCCTCGACAAGAACCTTCGTGAGCAGATGCAGGTCGAACTGTCACTGCTCATCCGCCGACTCCAGATCACGACCATCCTCGTGACGCATGATCAACGCGAGGCGTTCACGATGGGCCACCGGATCGCGCTGATGGACCGCGGCCGTCTCGTTCAGGTCGGCACGCCGGCGGAGGTGTATCGGCGACCGCGCAGCAGTTTCGCGCTGGAGTTCGTGGGATCGGCCAACTGCCTGCACGGCGAGGTCGCGACCGTGGGTGCCGTCGTACGCGTGCGCATGACGTCGGGACTGGTGGTGACCCAGACCGCCGCCACGGCGCCGCCGGCGGGCCCCGTCCGCGTCTACGTGAGATCGGAGGACGTGCGGCTGTCGGCGAAGCCGACGGCCGTGCATCCCGAGACGCCGGGTCGATTGGAGCTGGTGACCTTCCTCGGCGCGTTCACGCGATGCGTCGTGAGCCTCGGGGCGGAGCAGGTGCATGCCGAGCTCCCGACCGCGGTGGCGGCTCCGTTCAGGGTCGGCGACGACGTATTCGTCGAGTTCGACGATGATCACTGTCACATCGTGGGCCATGAAGGATGAGTGGCGGGAGACGGGGTCTCGTGCCGCTGGCCATGCTCGCGCCGGCGCTTGCCGTGCTCGTGCCGTTTTTCGTGGTGCCACTCGCCGTGCTCGTGCGCAACAGCCTCAATCGCGACGATCCGACGGCGCTCATGGTCTCCGACCTCACCTGGGTCAACTATGCGCGCGTGCTCGGGGACGCACACTACGCGCGCAGCTTCGCGAACAGCGCCGGCATGGCGGCCGCCGTCACGATCTTCACGCTGGTCCTCGGCTATCCCTTCGCCTACTACCTTGTCCGGTATGCACGGCGCGCGCGCCCCTGGCTGCAGTGGGTGATCTATACGCCGCTCGTCGTCAGCGCGATCGTGCGGGTATTCGGCTGGATGATCATCACCGCGGACAGCGGGCTGATCAACTCGGCGCTCCTCGGCCTGCGCATCGTCGACAACCCGGTGCAGATCCTCTTCAACGTGGGCGGACTGGTGCTCGGACTCACGCACCGCTATCTGCCGCTCATGGTGCTGCCGATCGCGAATGCGCTCGGCAAGATCGATTCCGCGCTCCTCGCGGCGTCTGCCGGCCTCGGAGCGGGGAACGCGCGCACGTTCATGCGGGTGGCCCTGCCGCTGAGCCTGCCCGGCGTGGTGGCGGGCGCGCAGCTCGTCTTCGCCGCGGTGCTCAGCGACTTCGTGCTGCCGCTCCTGATGGGCAGCACCCGCTTCCGGATGCTCGCGCCCGCGATCTATGACGAGGCGATCGCAAACGCGAGCTGGGCGTCGGCGGCGGCCATGGCCGTGGTCATGCTGATCGCGGTCGGCCTCGTGCTGGGTGGCACAACGTGGAGCTTCCGGCGCCTCGCGCCGTGGGCGAGGACGCTGTGACGCCGGTGAGCCGACGGCGCCGGTCGATTGGCCACACGCTCATCCAGCTCTACGTCGTCGCCGTGTGCGCCTTTGTTCTGGCGCCCATCGTGGCGGCGGTCGCCGTTTCATTCAGCAGCGTCCCGCAGCTACGGCTGCCACCGCCGGGTCTCAGCCTTCGCTGGTACGTCAAGGCCGCCTCCACGCCGGAGTTCCTTTCGGGCATCCTCACCAGCGCCTGGATCGCGACCTGCGTGATGGCGCTGTCGACCGTGGCCGGCACACTCGCCGCTGTCGCGCTGAACCACTTCCGCTTTCCGGGCCGTTCAGCCATCCAGAGCCTGCTGACGCTGCCGCTGGTGCTGCCTGGCGTGATCACCGGGCTTGGCCTGCTGCAGGCGATGCGCTGGTACGGCGTCAAGGCGGGATTCACCGCGACCGTGCTCGGCCATACCGTCATCGGCGTCCCCTACGTGGCCTATCTCGTCTCGGCGGCGCTTGCGAACTACGACATGACGCTGGAGCAGGCGTCACTGAACTTGGGGGCCACGCGGCTGCGCACATTTCTCAGCGTGACCTTGCCCTTGCTGCGGCCGGGGATCGTGGCGGGCGGCGCCTTCGCCTTCCTGCTGTCCTTCGACAACGTCGCGCTATCGATCTTTCTCGCGCGCGGCGAGACGTTGCCGCTGCGGCTCATGCAGCATATCCAGTACTACGCCGATCCGAGCGTCGCCGCCGTGTCGACCGTGCTTGTCCTCATCTCCGTAGTGGTGCTGGCCGCGGCGGGGCGCCTGGTCCGGCAGCGTGACGGCGTCCGACTCGTGGCATGACCCTGACACCCCCATGCCAGAGGCGGCGCCCATGAGTTCCCTCGCTGGACGTTCCGACGACGTCATCGCCGATCTCGTCATCCGCCACGGGCGGGTGGTGAGCGAGGGCGGCGTGGTGGAGGCGGACATCGCCGTGACGGATGGGACCATCGTCGCGGTGGCGGCGCCGTCGCGGGCCCTGCCCGCGCGTGAGGTCGTCGACGTGGCCGGCGCCTACGTCCTGCCGGGGGCCATCGACGCGCACGTGCACTTCAATGTCTTCAACCCGATGGTGGACGACTTCGAGACGGCGTCGATCTCCGCCGCCTACGGTGGCGTCACCACCATGATGCCCTTCATCGGCGGCAAGGAGGGGATGAGCGTCGTCGA
Source organism: uncultured Vicinamibacterales bacterium (assembly GCA_964476725.1). Lineage (GTDB taxonomy): Bacteria > Acidobacteriota > Vicinamibacteria > Vicinamibacterales > 2-12-FULL-66-21 > JALZOC01. The sequence goes on along the minus strand of CAYZBZ010000123.1, from coordinate 5,912 downwards.
GGGCCTCGAGTACTTCGCCGCCGAAGGGGAGCGGCGCTCCGTGGTGGATTTCGCGATGCACTGCCGTCTGCGGCCGGACGCGAGCCTGATCGAGCAGGTCCCCGACGCCATCGCCTTCGGCGTGCCGTCCATCAAGATGTTCCAGGCGTACAAGAAGCGCGGGATGCTCTTCACCGACGACCAGATCCTGCGTGTCATGGAGCTCGCCGCCGCCGGCGGCGGCATGGCGCTCGTCCACGCCGAGAACGGGCACGTCATCGATTACCTCGAAGACAAGCTCGCGCGCGAGCACAAGACGGGCCCCGAACACTACCTGGCGTCGCGGCCCCACATGGCCGAAGGCGAGGCGGTCGCGCGCGCCATCGAGCTCGCGAATCTCGCGCGCTGCCCGCTCTATATCGTGCACCTCAGCACGGCCGAGGGTCTCGAGCACATCGCGTGCGCGCGGGCGCGGGGCCAGGCGGTCTACGCGGAGACGTGTCCGCAGTACCTGCTGCTCACCGACGCGGAGATGAGCCGCCAGAAGGGCCGGGCGAAGATCGCGCCGCCGCTGCGGTGGGATCGCGATCGCGAGGCGCTGTGGAAGGGCCTCGCGGATGGCGTGGTGCAGACGCTCGGCAGCGATCACGCGCCGTTCACGCTCGCCGACAAGGCCGTCGGCGAGCGCGATATCTTCGCCGCCGGTTTCGGCATGCCGGGCATCGAGACCATGCTGCCGCTCGTGGTCAGCGAAAGCGTGCGGAGGGGCCGGCTGACGCTGCCCCAGGTTGCCGCCGCGGCGAGCGAGAACGCGGCGCGGCTCTTCGGCCTCTATCCGAGAAAGGGCGTGATTGCGCCGGGCAGCGACGCCGACCTCGTCGTGATCGATCCCGACGCCGAATGGACGCTCACCGCGCGCGACCTGCACTCGCGGGCCGGCTACACCTGTTTCGAGGGGTGGCGCATGAAGGGCCGCATCACGATGTCGTTCCTGCGCGGCCGTCCCCTCGTGAAGGACGGCCGCCTCTGCCAGGCACCCGGATACGGACGTTTCCTGCGACGGACTCCCATGGAGGGACGATGATCAAGATCGGGATCTTCCTGAACACCAACTACGGCGCGGACGAAAACATCGCGAGGCGGTTTCGCGAGGCCGGCGAGCAGGTGCGCATGGCGCGCGACTACGGTTTTTCGTCCGTCTGCGTGGGCCAGCACTTTCTCACCGAGTACCAGAAGCTGCAGCCGGTGCCCGTGCTGGCGCGGCTCGCGGCGGACAGCGGCGACATGCGGCTCTTGCCCGGGATCATGCTGCTGCCGCTGTTCAACCCCGTGTACGTGGCCGAGGAGATCGCGACGCTCGACGTCGTCAGTGGCGGCCGCGTGATCTTCGGCCTCGGCGTCGGCTACCGCGACGTGGAGTTCGAGGCCTTCGGCGTCAAGAAGACGGAGCGCGGCGCGCGGTTCGACGAGTCGCTGGAGGTCGTCAAGCGCCTGTGGACGGAAGACGAGGTGCATCACGAGGGCCGCTTCTTCCGCATCCCGAAAGCGCAGGTGCGCACACGCCCGATCCAGCGGCCGCACCCGCCCATCTGGATCGCGGCCCAGGCCGACGCCGGCATCCGCAGAGCGGCGCGGCTCGCCGACGTGCTCTTCCTGAATCCTCAGGCGACCATCGCCACCCTGCGCGAGCAGGCCGGGCTCTTCCGCCGCACTCGCCAGGAGCTGGGGCGCCCGCTGCCGCAGGAAATGGCCTGCCACAAGGAAGTCTTCGTCGCCCCTGACATGGACACGGCGCTTGCCGAGGGCAAGCCGTTCCTCGAGGGCAAGCTGAAGATGTACGCGCGGTGGGGCCAGGACCGCGAGCTGCCCAAGGGCTCGGCCGACTTCGGCAGCCTCGGCTTCGACGATCTCCGCAAGGACCGCGTGATCGTCGGCGATCCCGAGCACTGCGTCGCCGAGTTCAAGCGGTACCATCGCGAGGTGGGCATCAACCACTTCGTGTGCGTGCTCAACTGGCCCGGCATGCAGCACTGGCAGATTCTCCGGTCCATCCAGCTCATCGGAGAGCGCGTGCTGCCGGCGCTCGCGTGACGTGACTCGTCGGGGCCGGCCGGCACTCCTCACCGTCGCCCTCCCCGTCGGCGTGATCGCCGCCTGGGAGATCGCGCTGCGTCTTCTGAAGGTGCCGGGCTACGTGCTGCCGCTGCCGAGCGCCATCGCGCAGAAGGTGATGACGGACTGGCCGGTGCTGGCCGGCGGCGTCGCGACCACGCTGGGCGAGGCCGCCGCAGGATTCGTGCTCGGCAACCTCTGCGGCTTCGCGCTGGCCGTCCTCTTCTTCTATCGCCCGCTCCTCGGCCGCCTCGCCATGCTGCCGATGGTGGCGTCCAACAGCGTGCCCGCCGTCGCCTTCGCGCCCGTGGTCGTGCTCTGGTTCGGCGTCGGCGTGGCCTCCAAGATCGTCCTCGTGGCCTTCATCACGACGTTCATCATGCTGCAAAACGAGCTGCAGGGCCTGCGGCAGGTCGATGCGCAAGCCGTCAACGTGCTGCGCAGCTTTGGCGCGCGCGAGTGGCGGGTGTTCTGGATGCTCCGCTTTCCGGCCTCGTTGCCGTACGTCTTGACCGCGTTGCGCCTCGGCAGCATCCGGAGCGTCATCATCGCCATCGTGGCGGAGATGCTCGGCGCCTATCGCGGTATCGGCTGGGTAATCTTCGAGACGACGGCGAGCATGGACTTTTCCCGGCTGTGGGCGGCGGTGGCGGCGGCCAGTGTGGCCGGCGTCGCCTTTTTCGCGCTCGTCTCCGCGCTCGAGCGGCGACTGGTGTGGTGGCATGTCTCCGTGAGTGGTACATCCCGGCGTACGCGTCGGAGGACAAGGGGGGCCGCATGAGCATCAAACGAGGGATCTGGCTGATCGTCCTGGTGACAGTGGTGATGGCGAGCGTCGCCGAGGCTCAGGAGAAGGTGTCGATCCGCCTGAAATGGCTGCACCAGGCGCAGTTCGCGGGCTACTACGTCGCGAAGGAGAAGGGGTTCTACAAGGAGGAAGGGCTGGACGTCACCATCAATCCGGGAGGGCCGCAGCTCGTGGCCGAGAACCTCGTGGCGGCGGGGACTGACGACTTCGCGCAGGGCGGCGGCATGGAGACGACGCTCGCCGGGCGCGATAAGGGGCTGCCGCTGGTGGCGATCGCCGCCATCTTCCCCAAGACGCCGGTGCTGCTGGTCGCGAAGAAGGAAAGCGGCATTACCAAGCTCGAGGACTTCGCCGGCAAGAAAGTGAGCATGTGGTACACGGGTACCCAGTACATCGTGCGGGCGATGCTGAAGAACGCGGGGGTCGATCCGTCGAAGATCACCGAGGTGCCCCAGCCGGTGACGATGGCGCCCTTCCTCCGCAACGAGGTCGCCGTCGCGTGCGTGACGGTGTTCAACGAGCTGCAGACGCTCATCACCGACGGCGTGAAGGACCTCGTGCTCTTCGACCCGGCGGATTACGGCATCGTGATCCCGCGCGACACCATCGTGACCACCGAGAAGACGATCAAGGAGCGCCCACAGGTGGTGCAGCGCTTTCTGCGCGCCAGCCTGCGCGGCTGGAAGTACGCCATCGAGAACCAGCCGGAGGCCGTCGACATCACGCTCAAGCAGAGCCCAAATCTGAAAAAGGACCACCAGACGATCATGCTGCGCGAGGTGGCCAAGCTCATGACGTGGGGGCCGAGCAAGGAGCAGGGCGTGGGCTACCTCGATCCCAAGACGGCCGAGTTCACCATGAACTTTTTGCTCGAGAACAAGCAGCTCGGCAAGGCGATCCCGCTCAGCGAGGCGACGAACGCCCGTTTCTGGAACGAGGTACCGGCCAGCCTGAAAGTGGTGCGCTGAGCGGCGTGGCGGACAAGCTCACGCTGGATAAGGTCGCGAAGACGTTCGAGGTCGACGGCACGCAGATCCCTGTGCTGCAGCCGGTCGACCTCGGCGTCGCCGACGGTGAGTTCGTGACCATCGTCGGGCCCAGCGGCTGCGGCAAGAGCACGCTCTTCAACATCGTGGCCGGCCTCCTGCCGCCCGACCCCGGCGGCAGCCTGCTCATCGACGGCCGGCCGGTAGCGACGACGCTGGGCCGTATCGGCTACATGCCACAGCGCGACCTGCTGTTCCCGTGGCGGACGGTGCTCGACAACGCGGTCATCGGGTTGGAGATTCAGGGGGTCCCGCGGCGCGCGGCACGGCAGCGCGCGCTCGACGTCATCGGCCACTTTGGCCTGGAGGACTTCGGAGAGTATTACCCCTTCGCGTTATCGGGCGGGATGAAGCAGCGTGTGGCGCTGCTCCGCACCTTCCTCTTCCAGAGCGACATCATGCTGCTCGACGAGCCGTTCGGCGCCCTCGATGCGCTCACACGGAACATCCTGCAAGAGTGGCTGGCCGGTGTCTGCGCGACGTACCGTCGCACCATCCTCTTCATCACGCATGACGTGGAGGAGGCGATCTTCCTGGGCGATCGGGTCGTCGTCATGACGGCGCGCCCGGGGCGCCTGAAGCTGGAGGTTCGCGTCGGCCTCGAGCGCCCCCGCGCACCCGGGGTGGTGACGAGCGAGCCGTTCGTCGCCCTGAAAAAGAAGATTCTCGACGCCATCCGTGACGAGAGCCTGCGATCATTCAGGGCGCAGGGCAGGGCGGGCACGCCGGGATGACGCGCGTCGCGCGCCGGCGAGCCGCGGTCACCGGCGCGGCCTTTCAGGCCGTCGCGCTCGGCGTGTTCATCGGCGCGTGGGAGCTCATCGTCCGGATGTTCGCGGTGCCGAAGAACATCGTGCCCGCGCCGTCCGTCATCGGAACCGAGCTCCTGGAGATCCGGGGCCTGGTGGCGACGTCGGGCGCCTATACCATGAGCACGGCCGTCGAAGGATACGCGCTCGCCGTTGTCGTCGGCATCGCGCTGGCGATCGTCTTCGCGAGCTCGCCCTCCCTCGAGCGCGGATTGTTCCCCTTCTTCGTCGCCTCGCAGGCGGTGCCGATCATCGCGTTCAGCGCCGTCGTGATCCTGTGGCTCGGCAATGGGCCGCTCTCCAAGGTTGCCATTGCGTTCTATCTGTCGTTCTTTCCCATCACCGTGAGCGTCGTGAAGGGGCTGCAGTCGTGCGATCCGGCGTCGGTGGCTCTCCTGCGCACGTTTGGGGCGCGGCCCATCTCCATCCTATGGAAGCTGCGCATGCCGGTGATGCTGCCGTTCCTCTTCGTGGCCATGCGCGTGGCCACCACAACGGCGCTCATTGGCGCCATCGTGGGCGAATGGTTCGGCGACAACCGTGGCATCGGCACGCTCATCCTCCAGTCGCTCTATGCGGAGGACACGGTCCGACTCTGGTGCGGCATCGTCGCGTGCGCTGTCATGGGGATGCTCTTCTATGGGGCAGTGGCGCTTATCGAGCGCCGGCTCCTCTGGTGGCCCGGCCCCGCGCTTGACACCTGACGCGTCCGCCCGCTGGCGGGCGTGCCGCTACGGCCGCATACGGTGCACGAACGGCCCCGGCCGCCGCAACGGCGCCGCAAGCCCCGCGAACTCGCACAGCAGCGGTCGCGTCTCCCGCGGATCGACAATCTCCTCGATCCAAAACGCCTCCGCCGAGCGAAACGGCGAGCGCAGCTTCGTCAGCCGCTCCTCGATCTCCACCATCCTCGCCTTCGGATCCGGCGCCGCGTCGCTGTCGGCGCGGTAGGCCGCCTCGATCCCGCCCTCGAGGGGCGGCGAGCCCCAGCGCCCCGACGGCCACGCGTAGCGCAGGCAGTAGCGGCCGCCGTTGCGATGGGCGGCGCCGGCCACGCCGAAGGAGTTGCGCACGATCGTCGCGTACCACGGGGTGGTCGTCTGCCACATGGCGGCCATGGCGCGCACGCCCTGATGGTGCCCGTGCGCTCGGCCTCGA
>CAYZBZ010000122.1:5674-11870 GCA_964476725.1 uncultured Vicinamibacterales bacterium | reverse complement strand
GCCCGGAGCACCTGCACGCCCGCCGCGCCCGCCGCCGGGGACCGCTGCTGCGAGCGAAGTCTGCCGCGTGATGGCGGTGAGCCCGCCGGGGCACGCCGCCGTCCCGGGCGTGGTCGATGCCGTGCTCAGGTGCGCGTTCCAGAACGGGCGATTGAGGTCGTAGTCGATCGCGTAGACGTTATCGGAGCTCCCGCCGACGAATGCGAGCGCCTTGAACCCCATGTAGGAAATGATGTTCGGCAGCAGGACCGGCTGCGTCAGCGAGTTCAGCTGGACGGGCTTGTTGTCCAGCTTGCGCTTCCACAGGAACTGGAACCCCGGCTTCTGCATGCTCTCCGCGGAGATCTTCGGATCGGTCCTGACCGAGGACGTACGCTGCGCGTCGGCGCTGACGGTCGTCCAGACGGCGCCGCCACGACCCTGCGCCTGCGCGACGCCGGCGCCCGCCGCGGTGACGAGGACTGTCCAGCCAAACAGACGACAAAGTCTTGTCATCACTTCAGAAACTCCTTCGAAAACACAGGCAGCCCTGAAGGGCTGCGCTACGGTTTGAGCGCCTGCGAGATGGCCTGCTCGGCGAGCGGCGCCATGACGCTGTACCCCGCCTCGTTCGGCAGCAGCCCGTCCGCCGTCAGCTCGCGCCTGAAATCGCGGCCATTGGTGAAATTGACGAGCGCCGCGTAGTAATCGAGATAGACTGCGCCGCTTTGCGCCGCGTACTCTTTCAGCCAGGCGTTCCAATCCGCGATCTTGCGCTGCGGGCGAAGGTCCGTCTGCGGCTGCGTGCAATCGCAGACCGGCGTGATCGAGGCGAGCACCACACGGATGCCGTTCGCCTTCGCCAGCTCCGTCATCGACGTGATGTGATCCGACAGCGTGCCCCGCGTGCCCGGACCGGTGACCCCCGCGATGTCATTCGCGCCGGCCAGGATCACCACGACCCTGGGTTTCAGCGCGATGACGTCCTGCCGGAAGCGGACCAGCATCTGGGGAGACGTCTGCCCGCCGATGCCACGGTTGAAGTAGGACTTGCCCGGAAAGGATCTTGGGAGCAGCCAGAACTCCGTGATTTGATCGCCGATGAAGACGACGCGACGCTCACCCGAAGCGGGCGGACGAATCTCGCTGTCTTCGCTGCCGTATCGGGTCAAGCCTGCCCAGTCCGACAGCATGTGCCTGTAGGCCGCCAGTCGCTGCTCGAGCATCGCCACACTGAGACCGGACTCGGTCGTGGCCTGCGCGCCGAGGGCGGAGCCGGCAAAGATGACGGCCAGTGCAATCCGGACTGGCTGAGCTCTGAGGTCGATCGTCATACAAAGGGACGCGAGCTTGATTACTACCGGGGGTGTGCAGCGTTTCGGTCGTTTTACTCTTTTTGTTGCGCCGGGCGCAAATGTCGGCAGCGCGGCCGGCTCAGCCCTGCCATAATCTCGCACTGCGATACGGCTGCGCGTGGTTTCAAAACCCCGTAGCGCAGGGCTTCCGCCTTCGCAAACGCTTCGGCGGACCGCCGTAGCCTTGGCGGAGGCTGGTCAGCCCTGCACCAGGCAGCCCTGAAGGGCCGCGCTACGGTTTTGGAACCAGCCAAAAAAAGTTGCTATAGTACGTAGCGCGATGACCGGCATGAAAGACCAGCACGATGAAAGGCGGGGCACCAGAATCGCGATCGGCTTGCTCGCCGCAGGATGCACGATGCTCGGGCTTGTCGCGACGATCGCGGCAGGCGCGCAGCAGCTGGACGACAAAGACGCCGCCGTCTACCTGCGGCTCTGCAGCACCTGCCACGATTCGGCACGCGTCCTGGCGAACCGCCGAACGCGCACCCAATGGGAAGAGGTCATCCAGAAGATGGTCGAGCGCGGCGCCCAGGGCACGGAGGACGAGTTCTACGTCGTTCAGGAGTACCTGCTCCGAGTCAGCGGCAGGGTGAACGTCAACCGCGCGGTCGCTCAGGACATCGCCGTGGTCCTCGGCATCACCGAGAAGGATGCCGACGCCATCGTGGCGTACCGCAAAGCCAACGGCGACTTCGTGGACTTCGATGCGCTGTGCAAGATCCCGGGAATCGACGTCGAGAAGCTGACGCAGGCTCGCGAAGCGGTTTCGTTCTGAATGCCCGTGCCCACGGGCCATTCGCCAACAACGACAACCTTCGATGGAAGAGGGACGCGATGCGGAATGTGACGAGACTGGCTCTGACGGTCGCGGTCTGCCTCACCCTGACCTCTGGCTGCCGCGACTCCACGCCCCCGCCGTCCACGTCCTCCACGCCTGCCGCATCGGCCGCTCGGCCGTCCGGCGCGCGGTTGTACGTCTCCGATGAGACGGGCGGCAGCCTGATCGTGATCGATCCGGAGTCCGGCCAGGTGGTCGAACGGATCGCGGTCGGCAAGCGGCCAAGGGGGCTGCGGATCTCCCGCGACGGCACGCAGGTCCTCGTCGCGTTGTCCGGCTCGCCGATCGCCGGACCCGGCGTCGATGAATCGAAGCTGCCACCGGCCGACCGGGCCGCCGACGGGATCGGCGTCGTGGACCTCGCGACACACAAGCTGGTTCGCTCGTTTCCGAGCGGCCAGGATCCGGAAGTGTTCGACCTCTCACCCGACGGAAAGACGCTCTTCGTGTCGAACGAAGACGCGGCGCAGATGTCGGTCGTCGACGTGGCGACCGGGACCATTCAGAAACGCGTCGGCGTCGGCGAAGAGCCCGAAGGGGTCACGGTGCGGCCGGACGGCCGGGAGGTCTACATTACCTGCGAGGGGAACAACGAGGTAGTCGCAATCGATACGGCGACCTTCAAGATTCTTGGTCGGATTGCCACCGGACCCAGGCCGCGATCGGTGGTCTTCACGCGCGACGGGGCCACCGCCTTCGTGACCGAGGAGAACGGCGGAACCGTGGCGGTGATCGACGCGCTCGCCCACAAGGTGATCGCGACGATCAAGGTGCCGCCCACGCAGGGCACGCCGACGGTGCCACGCCCGATGGGCGCGGTGCTCTCGCCGGACGGCAGCCAGGTGTTCGTGTCGCTCGGCCGCGCGGGATCGGTCGGGGTCATCGACGTCGCGGGCCGGACGCTGGCCCGATCCATCGAAGGGGTTGGCGCGCGACCCTGGGGTATCGGCGTGAGCGCCGATGGCCGGAAGCTCTACACGGCGAACGGGCCGTCCGGCGACGTCTCGGTCGTCGATGTCGCGACCGGCAAGGTCGACAGGAAGATCACGACCGGGGGAAGTCCCTGGGGGGTTGTGGTCCGAACCAGGCCCTAGGCTCTAGGCTTCGGGCTCTGGGGGCTCTGGCAAAACCCTGCCTGAAGCCTAAAGCCTGGAGCCTAAAGCCTGTTTCTCACGCCCACCGGTATCCGCTCTTCGCGAGCGGCAGCGTTCGAATCCGCTTGCCGGTCGCCGTGAAGATCGCGTTGCACAACGCGGGCAGTATCGGCGGCAGCGCCGGCTCGCCGAGCCCCGTCGGCGGGTTGTTCGTCGTCAGGAAATGGACTTCGATTTCCGGCGGCGCCTGGGCGAACCGCGTCGGCGGGAAGTCGTTGAAGTTGCTCTGCACCGCTCGGCCCGCATCGATGGTGATTTCATAGGCCATCGCCTGGCTCAGCCCGTCGATGACGCCCCCCTGCACCTGGTTGATGGCGCTGCTCGGGTTGATGATCTGGCTGCCGACGTCGCCCACCGCCCAGACCTTGTTGACTTTCACCGTGTTGTTTGCGCCCACGCGGACTTCCGCGACGTGCGCGAAGTATCCGCGGTGGGAGTATTGGAAGGCCACGCCCATCGCGGTGCCTTTCGGCAGCGTGCGAGTACCCCAGCCCGACTTTTCCCGGACCATCTGCAGCACCCCGCGCACGCGCTCGGGATTGAAGTTATCGTTGTCCTTGTCGGTTGTCTTGCGCTCGGCGCTCAGTAAATCGAGCCTGAACTGAATCGGGTCCTTGCCAGCCGCATGCGCCAGCTCGTCGAGGAACGACTGGAACACCCACGAAAACGCGTTGCTGCCAGGTGCGCGCAAGGCAAAGGTCGGCACGCCAAGAGGCATCAGGCTGGCGACGAACGAGAAGTCGGGGACAAAACTCGCCGGGAACTGGCTCGGCGGAATGCCCGCGCTCGACGCGAACCTCTCTCCCTCGCCGAAGCTCACGAAGTGATTGCGCCACGCGGTGAGCTTCCCCGAGGCATCGAGCCCGGCTTTCAGAAAATGGAAGCCGGCAGGGCGGTAGTGGTCGTGCGCCATGTCGTCTTCCCGCGTCCAGAGCAGCTTCACCGGCACGCCGGCGACTCTCGCGATCCACGCCGCCTCGAGCATGTAGTCGTTCGTCAGCCGCCTGCCGAACCCGCCGCCCGTGCGCATCATATGGACCGTGATGTCGGCCTCGGGGATCCCGAGCACGCGCGCCACCATAGCCCGTCCAGCCTGCGGCGTCTGGCTCGGCGACCATATCTCGAGCTTGCCGTCCTTGAAGTGGGCCGTGCAGTTCATCGGCTCGAGCGGCGCGTGCGCGATGAACGGATATACGTACGCCCCCTCAACGACCTTTGCGGCCGCCTTGAGCGCCGCGTCCGCGTTGCCGTCGTTTCGAAGCGTGATGGCCGGGGGCTGCTTCGACAACTCCTCGGCTCGAAGCGCAAAAGCCTGGCTGCTCTGCGTCGCGGTCGTCCCCTCGTTCCACGTCACCTTGAGCTTCGTACGCGCCGTGCGTGCCTGCCACCAGCTGTCCGCGACAATCGCGACTCCGCCGTGCAGGCCGAGCAGCTCCGTCGTCCCTTCGACAACGAAGGCGTGGCGAACGCCGGGCAGGACCTTGATCTCATCGAGATTCGCGCTCACGACCTTTCCGGCGAACACCGGGCATTTCTCGAAGACCGCCCACAACATGCCGGGGACGGTGAAGTCGATGCTGTAAATCGGCTTCCCGGTCACGATCGACAGGTTGTCCACCCCGGGGATCGGCTTGCCGATGATCTTGTAGTCCTTCGGATCCTTCAGCGTGACCGTGCTGAGCTGAGGGGGCGTCAGCGTCGCGGCCGTCGCCGCGAGGGGACCGTAGCCTAGGGTGCGCCCGCTGCCGCGGTGCGTGACGGTGCCCGACGCCGCGGAGCACTCCGCCTCCGGCACTCCCCACGTCTGCGCCGCGGCGGCAATCATCATCTGCCGGCCGGCGGCGCCGACGCGTCGCATCGGTTCCCAGTTGTTCGGCGTCGCGGTGCTGCCCCCGGCGACCTGCCCGCCGTACTTCGTCTGGTCGAGATCGGCCTGCTGGACCTTCACGTCCTTCCAGTCGACCTCGAGCTCCTCGGCGATCAGCATCGGCAGCATCGTCTTGATGCCCTGGCCGATCTCGGGATTCTTCGCCATGATCGTCACCGAGCCGTCGGCGGCGATGCTGATGAAGGACGTCGCCACGAGCGGGGCGGCCTGCGGCGGCCCCTGTGCCAGTACCTCCGCAATCGGATCGAAATAGCTGGCGATCAGCATCCCGCCGCCGGTGAGCGCCGAGACGCGCAGGAAAGCACGACGGTTGACGAGCAGGGTGTCCATGATGTGGCCTGTGCTGATGCGGTTTTTCCGTGCAATCGACGGGGTCAGACCCCGTTCCACTTGTTACTACTCGGGCAGCCGGCCGGCCATTTCCAGGTCCTGCCGGGCGGGCTCGGTCGTCGTACCCGCCGCGAGCGCGGCGGCGCGGTGGATGGCCTGGCGGATACGCAGATAGGTCGCGCACCGGCACAGGTTCCCGTTCATCGCCTGATCGATGTCGGCGTCGGTTGCTTTCGGCTTGCGCGCGAGCAGCGCCGCGGCCGACATGATCTGGCCGGCCTGGCAGTACCCGCACTGCGGCACGTCGATCTCCATCCAGGCGCGCTGGAGGGGGTGCGAACCGTCGGCCGAGAGACCTTCGATGGTCTTGATGTCAGCCCCCGCCGCGGCCGAAACGGGCGTCTGGCACGACGGCACGGCCTCGCCGCGCAGGTGGACCATGCAGGCGCCGCACTGGCCGATGCCGCAGCCGTACTTCGTGCCGCGCAGGTTGAGCACGTCACGCAGCACCCACAGGAGCGGCATATCGGCAGGGACGTCGACCGTCGTGGACTTTCCGTTGACGTTGAGTGTGTAGGGCATGGGCTGGACTCCGGCTCAACGCATTGGACAGGAACGCCGGGCAAAAATCAAGATGGTTCTTCGCGGT
>CAYZBZ010000122.1:0-5574 GCA_964476725.1 uncultured Vicinamibacterales bacterium | reverse complement strand
GGTGGTCCACGTCAAGCCGCGGATCTGTCCCAACACGAGCCACGGATTACACGGACGGACACGGAAACACACGGAAGAACGCAAACATACGAAAGAAGAAGCTGAATTGCAGACGGTCGCCGCGCGCGACCGCCGGGCAGCGCGATATCTTCCGTGTATTCCGTGTATTCCGTGGCTAGAAATCCGCGCGCAGGCGGACGGCCAGACTGCGAGGCGCGGCGAGCGCGGTGCCCGAGAAGAGCCCCGCGAAGTTGATCACGTCGAGGCGGTCGGTCATGTTGCGCACCTCGGCCTGAAGGCGGAGGCTATGTCTCCCGGTCTTTGCGAGAACGAGGCCAAGCGAGGCATCGAGCGAGAACGATGGCCGGACCCGCCCCGTCTCGAAGTTGACGCGATCGACGACCCGCTGGCCGAACTGCTCCACCGCCGCCTCAGGATCGTCATCGAAGTCCTCGAATGGCAGGCCGCTGCCATACGACGCGGCCACCGCGACCCAGCCCGACGGCACGAATCGATAGCTTGCGCGGCCGCGGATGGTGTGCCGCTGATCCTGCGTCACGGCGAACCGTTCGCTCGATTGGAGCAGCTCTGTCCCCTCCTCGCCGAGGAACAGACCTCCCGTAACCGGCAGATCGCCGAAGCCACGCAGGTGCGAGTAGCTCAGGAACCCGGAGAGCTTTTTCCAGTGCGGCAGGTCGAGCTTGACCTCCGTGCCCCTGATGTCCGCGTGATGAAACGCAATCGGAAAGCTCACGCCGGTGTTGAGCAACACGTCATCGTCGCCGACGTCGCTCATCTGGCGGCTGAAATAGCTCGCGTCCACGCGCATCGAGCCGAAGAGCTTCGACAGGCCCACCTCGTAGAAGTTGCCGCGCGAGGCGGGCACTGGCAGCCGGACCACGTCGTCGCTCAGCGCATCGACCGCCTCGGAGCTGGCCAGGAGGAGGTTCTCGAACGCGGGCGTCTGAAACGCGCGGTCGTATGACGCGCGCAGCGCCAGGCCGGCGGCCGGCCACGACCAGGCGGCGGCGAGGCGCGGGCTGAACGCGCTGTCGTCCACGACGAGGCGGTAGTGATCCCACCGCAGCCCGGCGCTGACGGTCCACGAGCCGAGCCTGACCTGGTCCTGGATGAAGAGCGCCTGCTCGCGATCGGCGCGGCGCTCGTCGAAGCTGAACTCGGTGGAAGTGCCGGGCTCGAACTCGCGGGGATCGGTGATGCGGTAGGCGAAGCGCTCTCGTACAGTTCCCGCGCTCAGTTCCCCACCTGCCTTGACTTCGTGCGCGCCGAACTGCGCGGACACCGTACCCTTCAGATAGACCTCTCGAAAGCCGCGATCCTGCTCCGCCACGATCGGCGTCGAGGCGGCGTTCGACCAGAGCCCAGCGGATACTTCGCGCGCCATGCCGCGCACGTCACCGACGACGTTCGCCGAGACGACCCGCTGATACGAGAACTGCCCGATGGTCTCCAGGCTGTCGCGATCCTGCCGCTGGCCCGCCTCCTGCTGCACGTGCTCGTTCGGCACGAGGAAGTTCGCCCGGCCGCGCCGCACGATGACGCCGAACCGATCCGACGGGGTCAGATCGTGCTCGACATGCACCGACGCGTTCGAGGTCGATCCCCGGTTCGTGTCGTTCTCTGCCACCGGTGGATCCAGGTAACGATCTGTAGCGGCGAAGCCGGCGGCGGCGCTCAACGTGGACTTTGACCACCCGTACTCGACGACGCCGTCGGCGCTCGTGGTGTCGAAGCTGCCGGCCGAGACGGCGGCGCTGCCATGGAGCCCGCGGCGCGTCTGGGCCGTTGTGATCACCTCGATGACGCCGCCAAGCTTCCTCCCGTACTCGGCGGGATACCCGCCGGTCAGGATGTTCATCGCGTGCACGGCGTCCGCGCCGAGCTCCGGCGCGAAGGCCGGCGAGCGGTTGTCGGTGAGCGGCAGACCATCGACGACGTATTGCGTCTGATATTCCGAGCCTCGGGGGTGGAGGATGCCGTTGGCCTCGAGCAGCCAGCCGGGTTGCGTGTTCACGAGATCCAGCAACGACCGCCCGGGGAGCGCGGTCGTGCGCTGCTCGATGGCTTCGGCGCCGATGCGGTGCGCCGCCATCGTCTGGTGGGAGTTCAGCAACGTGTCTTCCGCCGTGACCGACACTTGCGTCTGAATTGCCGCAATACTCAACGTGACGTGAAGGTCGGCCGGGAGCGCTGATTTGATCTCGACGAGACTGGCGAACACCGCGAACCCGTGGCGCGCGACGGCGACGCGGTAGGTGCCGAACGGCAGGCGTTTCACCACGAGGTTACCCAGCGGATCGGTGTCGAGGCCTTGCCGTACCCGGTTCGCCTCGCTGACCAGCTCGACCGTGGCCGCGACCGGCAGGCCCGCGGCGTCGGTGACCCTCACCCGCAGCTCGCCCGTGTTGCTCTGGCCGAACTGGCCGATTGCGAGCATCAGGAGAAACACCGAGCGAGCCATTCTCTGCATTATGGTACAAAAGCGGTAGCGCGCTTTTGCGGTTCGTTTCGAGGGGCGCGGCCGATCTGTAACATGGAGAGCGTCATGGTTGCGGCTGTCCTGCTGCTGTTCGTTCAGGTATCGGGTCCCTCGTCCGCGGTTCCCTGCGGCGACTGCCCGGATGGCGCGCCGCAGGCGGCAACGCGCCCAGCCGATGCCGCCAGCGTGACCGGGATTGTTCGGGACATCGCGGGTGGAATCGTGCCCGGCGCCGCCGTCATCATTCGCGCCCCGTGGCGCGAACAGCAGACGGTCACCGGCGCTGACGGACGGTTTACAGCCTCGGCCCCCGCGTCGAGCGAAATCATCCTCATCGTCCGGGCCGCCGGTTTCGGGGAAGTCCGGCAGACGATCGCATCCGGAGCGACGCGCAGCGGTCTCGAGATCGTGGTCAGGCCCGCCACGGTGATGGAGGCGGTGACCGTGACCGCCACGCGCGGGGAGCGGCGCACGGGGGACGTGCCCGCCAGCGTGAGCCTGATCGGGCGGGAAGAGATCAAGCAGTCGCCGGCCGTGGTGGCAGACGATGTGCTGCGGCAGATTCCGACGTTCAGCCTTTTCAGGCGCACCAGCAGCCTTGCGTCCCATCCAACCGCCCAGGGGGTGTCGCTTCGCGGCATCGGACCGAGCGGGGTCAGCCGCACGCTCGTGCTGCTGGACGGCGTCCCGTTCAACGATCCGTTCGGAGGGTGGGTGTACTGGTCGCGGATCCCCCTCGAAAGCGCCGACCGCATCGAAGTGGTCGACAGCTCGAGCTCCAGCCTGTACGGCAACTACGCCATGGGCGGGGTGATCAACGTCGTCACGAACCCGCCGGCCCGGCGGACGCTCGAGCTGAAAACGCAGTACGGCAATCGTCAGTCGCCGAAGCTGGATTTCCTGGGCAGCGACGTCTGGGGCAAGCTCGGGGTCTCGGTCGACGGCAACGTGTTCCACACCGACGGCTATCCGATCGTGCGCGCGAGCGAGCGGGGACGGGTCGACAACAACGCCGCGGTCCGCTTCTGGAACCTGAATCTCAAGCTCAATTACGCGCCGAGCGATCGGCTGCACGCGTTCTTCAGGGCCGGCTACTTCGACGAGAACCGCGACAACGGCAAGGTCAGCACGATCAACGGGACGGAGGAGGCGAACGACACGACCTGGAAATCCGCGAGCGGCGGGCTTCGGATCAGGATGCCCGACGAGAGCGACCTGCACGCGACGGTCTTCACGGATGTCGAGACATTTCACAGCAACTTCCTCGCGGTGCCCGCGGCCACTCCCGCGCGAAGCATCGGACGGATGACGCTCACGCAGACGGTCCCGACGACCGCGGTGGGGGGAATGGTGCAATGGTCGCGCGCCTTCGGGCGGGCGAACTACGTGACCGCCGGCACCGACTGGCGATGGGTCGACGGGGACAGCGAGGAGAACGGCCTGGACGGCGCGACGGGCACGCAGGTCACGCTGAAGCGCGTGTCCGGCGGCACGCAGCAGAGCGCCGGCCTCTTCGTGCAGGACCTGATCGCGCCGATACCGCAGCTCGCGATCACGCTGAGCGCGAGGATCGATCGCTGGCGCAACTACGCCGGGCACAACCTCGAGAGCAGCTTTCCGAGCGGTGTACCGACCGCCGGCCACAACCCGGCGCTGAGGGAGCGGAGCGACACGGTGGCCAGCCCGCGGGTGGCGGCGCGCTACCACATCACGGACCGCGTGGACGTGTGGGGCGACATCGGATCGGGATTCCGCGCCCCGACACTGAACGAGCTGTACCGGCAGTTTCGCGTCGGCTCGACGCTGACGCTCGCCAACAACGCGCTCGGGCCGGAGCGGCTCGTCGGGGGGGAAGCCGGCGTGGCCGTCGAAGCCGCGCCGAACCTGACCGTCCGCGCGACGTGGTTCGACAATCGCGTGAAGGACCCGGTCTCGAACGTGACGCTGAGCACCGGCCCGACCGTCACCCAGCAGCGGAAGAACCTCGGCCGCACGCGGATCTGGGGCATCCAGAGCGACGTCGAGTATCGCGTCGGATCGTTCTGGAGGCTCACCGCGGGATATGTCTACGATCAGGCCCGGGTGACGGAGAACCCAGCGAACAGCCTCCTGGTCGGCAAGTTCCTCCCGCAGGTCCCGAGCCACCGCGGCTCCCTGCGCCTCGTGTATTCGAACCCGCGGTACGCCACGCTCGCCGCAGGTCTCCAGTTCGTCGGCGCGCAGTTCGACGAGGATCAGAACCTCCTGACCCGGCGGCTGCCGAGCTACGCGGTGGCGGACCTGACCGCGTTCCGGAGCGTCGGGCGCAATGTGGAGGTTTTCCTGGGGGTGCAGAACCTCTTCGACGCCGAGTATTTCGTCGGCACGCTTCCCACGACCGTCGGCGCGCCGCGCTTCGTCAGCGGGGGGGTTCGCCTGCGGCTGACCGGGCGGTGACAGGCGGTGACGCGGTACCTTGACAGAATGGACGCCTGCTGTGGTAACCTTCTGTTCCTGAATGTCTTCCGTCCTTACCCGCTGTCGCCCGGGCGCCGCATCGATGATGTGTCGATGCGTCTGTACGGTGCCGGCGACGCGCGGGTGAGACGCCTTTCAGCTCCACGAGTTCGACTCCTCTCCAGCATCTCCCCCCGCTAATCGCTCGGCCTTCTTTTGACGGTCGCTCGATAGTCCTTCGCCTGTTTACGCGCGGACTCGGGAGAATCTGAGAGATGCACAACGCGTTCGGCGTGACGCTTCCTGTTTCGGTTGTCGCCGGTATCGGCTCTCCAGCCGGAGGAGGCGGCTTCATGCTCGCGGACCTGACGCTCGACGAGCGCGCCGCCGCGCCGCCGCGCCTCGATCATCTGCGCGCGCTCGAAGCGGAGAGCATCCACATCATCCGCGAGGTCGCGGCCGAATTCGAGCGGCCCGTGATGCTGTACTCGATCGGCAAGGACTCGTCCGTGCTGCTGCGCCTCGCGCAGAAGGCGTTCTATCCGGCGCCGATTCCGTTCCCGCTGCTGCACGTGGACACGACGTACAAGTTCCGCGAGATGATCGAGTTCCGCGACCGCTACACCGCGGAGATCGGC
>CAYZBZ010000121.1:0-12101 GCA_964476725.1 uncultured Vicinamibacterales bacterium | reverse complement strand
GCGAGATGAACTTCTCGGAGTGCACGTTCATCTTTCCGGCTGAGAACCTGCCGCAAGTTGAGCCGCGATTGCCACAAGAGGCCGGCGCGAAGCCGAAAGAAGTCGCCGGCGCGAAGATGCGCATCTTCACCCCCTTCGAGGAACTGCCGATGGCAGGACATCCGACGATTGGGAGCACGTTCGCGCTGGCTGCTGAGGGCACGATCGCGCGAGGACGAACGGACTTCGTCTTCGAGCTCGGAGTGGGACCTACGCCGGTCTCGCTCGAATGGAGCGGCGACACGCTGGCGTTTGCCTGGATGACGCAGCTCCTGCCGGCATTCGACGGCACCGCGGACGATCGAGGCGCGCTCGCGGCGGCGCTCGGATTGAACGCACTGGATCTGGCCGCGGATCTACCCGCGCAGGTGGTGTCGTGCGGCGTCCCTTTTCTGTTCGTGCCCATCGCTTCTCGCCGTGCGATCGACAGCATCTCCATCGAGCGAAAGGCGCTGGCGCGTTCTTTTCGCGACGCGGGCCTCGACGAGCTGCCGGTCTTCGTCTTTACGACGGAGCCAGGATCGACTGCCCCCGCGGCGGCGGATCGGGAGACGGTGTACAGCCGGATGTTCGCCCCGGGATTCGGGATTGCCGAGGACCCGGCGACCGGCGGCGCCAGCGGACCGCTTGGCTGTTACCTGCTCCATCACGAAGTGGTCACGCCCGAGGCGGCGCGGTCCATCCTCAGCCTGCAGGGTGTGGCGATGGGACGGCCAAGCCGTATCTACATTTCGATTGAAAGCCGCGACGGCGGGATCACCCGCGTCCGCGTCGGCGGGCGTGCCGTGATGGTGGGGCGCGGTGAGCTCCACCTTTAGAAACTCTTGCCGACTACCCACGTCGTCATCGCGCGCTGATCCTGAACGATCGTCGTCTTGATGGGATCCAGGAGCTTGCCGCCGAGCCGCGCCGTCATATCCAGCAGCATTTTCTCATCGACGAGAAACCGCTCGCTTCCGTCAGGCAGCCGGTAACGCCGGCCCGAGACCTGCTGCACCCGATCCGCGATGCCAATCGACGACGCGAGCCGGCAGAACAGCAGACCGCCCGGCCTGAGCACGCGCCACATGTTGTCGATCATCGCGTCGAACTGCGCCTGGTCGATCGCAAAGTGCAGCACGGCGCTGCTGATGACGAAGTCGGCGCAGGCGTCGGGAAAGCTCATGGCTTCCACCGCTTCGACGCGGAAGTTGCCGCCGGGAAGATGCGGCGCAAGGCGCGACGCCATCGCCCGGACCGCTTCCACCGCGCCATGATCCCGGTCGCATGCCGCGACATCGAAGCCGCTCGCAAGCAGGTAGACAAGGTTGCGCCCGCTTCCGCAGCCCGCGTCGATCACTTGCATGCCCGCAATCGGCCGGCCGCGCAGCAGCTGATCGAACAGGTAGATGTCGATGTCGCCGAACTGTTCGCTCAGTGGGGTCATGCGTGAGCCGAGCCGCTGGTGATCGTGGAGCATACGCCAACCGCCGCCCGGACGCACCGGGCTGGCGGGAGCTCGGATTCTGCTGGGTTCTGCAAGGTTCGGTGGTGGAACCCCGCGGAACCCTGGACAAAAGCCACCCCGATGGCGTTCAGCTGACTCCAAGCGCGTGACGGACGACGGGGCCGACGAGTGTGTCGGCGCCGATCGACAGGTACAGGTCGCGCTCGTTGATCGAAAGGCTGAACGCCATGCGCCGCTCGAGCCGCGCCGCGAGCGCGGCAATGAAGGGCCGGTCGATCGCGTACAGCTCGAGGGCGTCGGCGCGATGGATCCGCTCGCCGGACAGGTTGCGGACGAGCTGCGCGGGATCCTTGTGGGTGTAGACAGCGACACGGGCGGCGGACTTCGAGGCCTTGTGCAGCCGCGCGGCGTCCGGCGAGCCGATGTCGATCCATGCACGAAGCGTCCCCGTCAGGTCGCGAACGGCGATGGCGGGGTCGTCCGGGTCGCAGAGCCCCCGGGAGAACTCGATGCCATCGGTGAGCTCCATCGCGTACGCGAGGACGCGCGTGACGAGGTACTCCACGGACTCGGAGGGATGGCGCGCCACACGCAGCGCCAGCGAGTCGTAGACCCCGCGGTCGGAGTCGGCGAGCTCGATGTCGAAGCTATGGATCGTTGCGCCTAAGGCCACCGTGGCCCGATTATGTCACCGACCCTGGCGCCTCATGCCGGACGGGGGTTCCAGTCCCTCAGATCGGGACTGCCCGTAGGGCGTCACGGGAGGCTCGTTTACTTTAGCGTTCAAGTGTGGTTTCTTCTCCGTGGGCACCGGGAGCCGTCGGTGGGGACGGACGGCGCATCGGGCAATTCCTGAACTGAAGGAGGGATCATGCAAGGGACCTTGCGTCACGCCTGGAGTGGCGCGCTGGTAGTTTGTCTGTTTGCGGCGGCCGCGGGCGCCCAGGACTTCCGGGGCGCCGTTACCGGACGGATCACCGACCAGTCCGGCGGCATCCTGCCGGGGGTCACGGTCACCGTCACGAAGAAGGACACGAACGTCGCCGGCAACACGGTGACGAACGAGGGCGGCGGCTATTCCTTCCTGTATCTGACGCCGGGCACTTACTCGGTGACGGCCGAGCTGCAGGGGTTTAAGAAAGTCATGCGGGACAACGTCGAGGTCCGCCTCGGCGACCGGCTCGAGCTCGACTTCAAGCTGGAAGTCGGCACGCTCGAAGAGACGATCACAGTGTCCGCCGAGACGCCGCTGCTCGAAACCCGCACCGGGTCGGCCGGACAAGTCATCGACGAGAAGCGCATCGCGTTGATGCCGCTCTCCGACGGCAACCCGTTCGTGCTCGCGCGCCTCGCGCCAGGCGTCGCGTATCACGGCGACCTGAAGTTCTCCCGCCCCTTCGACAACGGAGGGACGTCCGATTTCACCGCCGACGGCGGGCCCGGACGCAACGAGTTCACGCTCGACGGCTCGCCCAACATGGCAAACGGCCGCCGCGTCGCATTCGTGCCGCCGGCCGGCGCCGTGCAGGAGTTCAAGGTCGAGACCGCGACCTTCGACGCCCAGCAGGGCCACACCGCCGGCGCCACCGTCAACGTGACCCTGAAGAGCGGGACGAACAAGATCAAAGGCGACGTGTACTATCACTACCGCGACGAGAAGCTCTCTGGGAACGACTTCTTCCTCGAGCAAGCCGGCCGCCCGAAGGCGCCGATGGACTACAAGCGCTACGGATTTACCGCCGGCGGGCCGGCGTGGCTTGGCAAGCTGTATGACGGCCGCAACAAGACGTTCTTCTTCGGCGCCTTCGAGTGGCTGTACGACACGTTCCCCGAGCCCGACCAGTTCACCGTGCCGACGGCCGCGCAGCGCAACGGCGACTTCTCGGCGCTGCTGTCGCAGAACATCCTGATTTACGACCCCCGGACCGCCGTGCGCCGCGCCGACGGCCGGGTCGAGCGGCAGCCGTTCCCGGGCAACATCATTCCCGTGAATCGCCTGAGCCAGATCGGCCTGAACTACGTGAAGCACTACCCGATGGCGAACCAGGCGGGAGACGCACAGGGGCGCAATAACTACATCACCGACAACCCGCGGGGCGACGACTTCTACTCGATGAACTACCGCGTCGATCACGTGGTCACGGACAAGCAGCGGTTCTTCGTCCGCTACTCGCGCAACAACCGCGTCGAGCATCGCGGCAACTGGACCGAAGCCGTCGAGGGTATCCGGCCCACCGGCAACTTCCTGTACCGCATCAACGACGCGCTGAACGCCGATCACGTCTGGACGATGTCGAACTCGTCGCTGCTGAACCTGCGGGCGAGCTGGTCGCGCTTCCAGGAACCGAGCATCCGGCAGCACCAGGGGATTTTCGATCCCGCGAGCCTCGGGTTTCCGGCGTCCGCCACCCAGTACTTCGGCAGCAACAAGTACTTCCCGCGCTTCGAGATGGACGACGCCGCGTCCTTCAGCGATCTCGGGGACTCGTTCTCCGGCGGCACCTACACCAACATCTACTCGTTCCAGCCCACCTGGACGTTGATGCGTGGCGCTCACAGCTTCCGTTCGGGCGCTGACTTGCGGGTGTACCGGGAGGACGGCTTGCCGAGCGTGCACTCGGCGGGGCGGTACGACTTCGCGCGGAACAACGTGCTGACGCGACAGCTCGACAACTCGCCGGCGGCGGCGATCGGCCAGGATCTCGCGGCTCTTCTGCTCGGGCTGCCGGGCGGCGGGACGATCGATCGCAGCACCGATCGGTTCAACCGGCTCTTCTACGGCGGGGTGTTCTTCCAGGACGACTGGAAAGTCAGCAACAAACTGACCGTTAATCTGGGCCTTCGCTGGGAGTACGAGGGGGCGCCGACCGAACGCGACAACCGCAACGTGCGCGGGTTCGATCCCGACGCCGAGTTGAGAATTACGGCGGCGACCCAGGCGGCTTACGCCGCCAACCCGATTCCTCAGGTCGCAGTGTCCGCCTTCAAGGTGCGCGGTGGCATGCAGTTCGTGACCCCGGGCAACCCTGGCACGTACAACCCGGACATGAACAACTTCCAGCCGAGGGTTGGGTTTGCGTATCAGCTCAATTCGAAGACGGTCGCACGCGGTGGCTGGACCATCTACGCTGTGCCGGCGCTGTTCGACATCAGCGGCATCTCTCAGCCCGGGTTCTCGCAGGGCACACCCATCATCCCCTCGCCTGACAACGGCGTGACGATCCGCTCGACGCTCGCCAACCCGTTCCCGGACGGTGTGGCCGTGCCGCCCGGCAACAGCCAGGGTCCGAATACGTTCCTCGGCCGTTCGATCGGGCGTTTCAACGACGATCTCAACTACCTGAACGGCCAGTCGATGCGGTGGTCGCTGAGCGTGCAGCGCGAGCTTCCGGGCCAGTGGGTCGTCGAAGGGGCATACGTCGCGAGCCGGAGCTACGACATTACGACCGACTTCAACGCGAACGCAGTGCCGCGGCAGTACCTCTCCACCAGCAACATCCGCGACACCGCGACGATCAATTTCCTCACGGCGAACGTCGCGAACCCGTTCGCCGGCCTGCTCCCCGGCGAGACGCTCAATAACCCCACCACACAGCGGCAGAACCTTCTGCGGCCGTTCCCGCAGTTCAGCAACTTCGACACGCGGCGCTACGACGGATCGAGCTCGTTCGATTCGGCCCAGTTCCGCCTCGAAAAGCGTTTCAGCGGCGGCTATACGTGGCTGACCAGTTACACCTGGTCGGACTTCAAGGAGAAGGTCACGCGTCTCAACGACACGGACCCCGACTACGAGGAGCGCTTGAACGACACACAGCTCCCGCACCGGCTTGTGATGAACGGCATCTGGGAGCTGCCCTTCGGCAGAACCCGGCGTTGGGCGAGCGACGCGAACCCCGTCGTCAACGGCCTCATCGGCAACTGGAGCGTCTCGTTCATCTGGAACTGGCAGTCGGGGCGACCGGCCCTGACGATGGGCAACGTCTACTACAACGGGGACATCACGAAGCTCAAGGTCAAGTACACGAACGACCCGACCGTCCCGGTGTTCGACACGAGCGGCTTCTACTTCCACGATGCCGCCGTGCAGACCAACGGCGTCGACGATCCGGCCAAGCAGCGCTCTGACCAGCGCATCCAGCTCGCCAGCAACATCCGAACGCTGCCGTCCCGCTGGGACGGTCTTCGGACGCCGCGCTTCACCAACTGGGACATGTCGTTCGTCAAGGGGTTGGAGTTCGGCCGCGTCCGTGCTCAGCTGCACATCGAGCTGTACAACGCGTTCAACGACGTGTTCTTCAACAACGCGAATCTGACGCCGACGAGCGCGGACTTCGGCAAGGTGTCGAGCCAGAACAACCTTCCGAGGAACGTCCAGATCGGGATGAAGATCCTCTTCTGATGACTCCTGGATGCCGGCCGGAATTCGGGACGAGAAGCTGACCCTGCCGGCCGCAGCTGCCTGCGACAGCTCCTTGTCCCGGCCTTTCGTGCGTGAGGGAGATGAATGCTATGAAGGGGACCATTGCGCCGCGCGCGTGGACGGTGTGGCTCGTCCTGCTCGGCTCGACCGCCGTGCTGGTCGATCGTGCGCTGGCTATAGCGCCGACACCCCAATCACCCACGACCAGGCAGGAGGCCACGCGGGCCATGAAAATTGAGCGGCTCGATCCGGCGCTCGATCGCCTCGTGGCTTCCGACGCCGCCATCGAAGTGCTCGCGGAGGGCTACGACTGGAGCGAGGGGCCCGTGTGGGTGAAGGGCGGCGGGTTCCTGCTGTTCTCAGACGTGCCCCAGAACGTGATCTATCGGTGGAAGCAGGGTGAGGGGGCGCGGCAGTACCTGAAACCTTCCGGATACACGGGATCGACGCCACGTGGCGGCGAAATGGGCTCTAACGGGCTGACGCTCGACGCGAGCGGACGGCTGGTCATCTGTCAGCACGGGGATCGCCAGGTGGCCCGCATGGATGCACCGCTGAACGACCCCCAGCCAAAGTTCACGACGCTCGCGGACCGGTACGAGGGGAAACGCTTCAACAGCCCGAACGACGTCGTGTTTCACAGCAACGGCGATCTCTACTTCACCGATCCGCCCTATGGCATGCCGAAGCAGTTCGAAGACCCCGCGCGCGAGATTCCGTACCAAGGGGTCTACCGCCGTGGGCGCGACGGACAGATCACGCTGCTCACCCGCGACATGACGCGACCGAACGGACTTGCCTTCTCCCCTGACGAGAAACGTCTCTACGTCGCGCAGTCGGATGCGACGGCGGCAATCTGGCGCGTGTTCGACATGAAGTCCGACGGCACGCTCGGGCAGGGACGCGTGCTGCTCGACGCGACCGGGATGGTCAAGACGCGGCCGGGCCTGCCGGACGGCCTGAAGATCGACGTGGACGGCAACCTGTTCGCGAGCGGACCCGGCGGCGTCCTCGTGATCTCGCCTGAAGGGAAACACCTGGGCACCATCCTCACGGGACAGGCGACCAGCAACTGCGCGTTTGGAGATGACGGCCGAACGCTCTACATCACGGCCGACATGTATCTGCTGCGCGTCCGCTTGAAGACGAAAGGGCGGATTCTCTAAGCTACGATCCTTTGGTAAAGACAGCGTATTCACGCTCGATGGCGTCAGGCCTGGCCGCGCCGCTCAGGATCAGCACGCGATATCGAAATGTCTTCGACTGGCCCGGCTCGAGCGTGAGGTTGAAGGAGGTTTTCCCCTCGGGAAACGCCTTCTCGCCGAGCGGATTCGCGGCGAACAGCCCGTAGCCGCGCGCGTGCCAGCGGGTCGGGAATCCGGGATTCGACGGATGATCCAGGATCGCGAGGGTCACGGGTTCTGACTCCACGGTGCCGCCGAGGAGCGTCCACCGGCCCTTCGTTCCCCACACCGCGTCCCCCTTCAGCCCTTCACTGCTGACGTACTGACCCGTCACCCCCGTGTTGTCCAGCACCGGCACCTTGGTGGCCTTGCCGGAGGCGTCCGTGAACACCTCGGGCTTGTCGGCCGGCTGCTCGAGCGCCCGCGTCAGGCGCATCCCCAGGAACGCCTCCTTGGAGTCGCGGAAGACGACCTGCTGATCGAGGGCGGTCAGCGTCGTGATGCGATCGATGGTGCGCGAGTCCGCCGTGCCGCGGAAGATGAACCGCGTCTGCTCGCGCAGGAGCGCCTTGCCGTCCGGCGTCACCCACTCGCTTTCCACGGCAAGCTCTCCGCGATCGGCGCCACCTTTGGCCTCGACCACCCGACGGTGGAAGATCGTGCCAAACTTCGCGGCCTGCGCAGCTGGAATTGCATCGGAGTTGTTCCAGAAGTCGAGGCCGTTGACGTCGCCATGATTGAGCCACAGCCCCACGTGGTGGGGATGATCGACGCGCTCGCCGGGCCTCGGCTGGAGCGGAAACCCGCGCGTCACCACGGTGCCCTTCGCGGTTCGCAGCGGGAACAGCGTCGGCTTCTTCAGCGTGGTCGGGTAGATGTATGACGTGAACGGCTTGCCGTCGATGGTCACGTCAACACGGCGGCCCGCCTCGTTCGGAACGACCTGTATGCGCGGGGTCTGCGCCGACGTCATCGCCAGCGCGCACGCGACCAGGCTCGCGATTGCGGACACTCGCACCGGAAATTTATTGCGTAACGCCATGTCGTTCTCCCTCACACCTTGAGCTTCAGTTGTATGCTGTAGCCAACTCGAGACTTTAGCGGTAAAGTTTGTATCACTTCTGGAGCATGTATGTCACTACGATCGATTTGCGTCGCAGCATCCATTCTGGTCGCGTGCGCCACGGTCCGGACGGCCGGCCAGGCGGGTGCGGCCCCGAATACGCTCACTCCCGCGGAGCAGAAAGCCGGCTGGACGCTGCTCTTCGACGGCCGGACGCTGGACGGCTGGCGCGGCTACAAGGTCCCCGACGCGAGCGGCAGCCGCTGGAAGATCGAGGACGGATTCCTCACGCTGCCGCCCAATGACGGCAAGGACACGCGCGGCGCCCGCGACATCATCTCGAAGGCCACGTTCGATCGCTTCGAGCTGACATGGGACTGGCGCGTCGCGCCGGGAGGCAACAGCGGCCTCAAGTACTTCGTCCTCGAGGATCGCGACGCCGCGATCGGCCACGAGTACCAGCTCATCGACGACGAGCGGCATGCGGACGCGAAGATTGGCCCGCACCGGCAGACAGCGGCGTTTTACGACGTGCTGCCGGCCGCCAACCGGCCGCTGAAGCCCGCCGGCGAGTTCAACACCTCGCGCGTCGTCGTCCGCGGACAGTCGGTCGAACACTGGCTGAATGGACAGCGCGTGCTGCAGTACGAGCTCGACAGCCCGGCAGTCCGCGCCGCGGTCGAGAAGAGCAAGTTCAAAGGCATCGAGCGGTTCGGCAAGCTGCAGAACGGCCACATCCTGCTGCAGGACCACGGCGATCAGGTCTGGTACCGCAACGTCAAGATCCGCCGCCAGTGATGAGGGTCGGGATTCTCGGCGGCGGCAACATCAGCGACACGCACGCGCGCGCGGCCAGCGCGATCCCCGGCGTGGAGATCGCCGCCGTGTGCGGCACGAATCGGGAGAAGGTCCGGCGCCTCGCCCAGACGTACGGCGCCGCCGTGTACGAGGACGTCGACTGCTTCCTCGGGCACCGGCCGCTGGACCTCGTGGCGATCGGGACGCCGTCAGGCCTGCATGCCGATCAGACCATCGCGGCGATCCGGCGAGGGGTGCACGTCATCGTCGAGAAGCCGCTGGACGTCACGACCGCGAAGGTGGACGCGGTCATCTCCGAGGCCGATCGCACGGGCATGAAGGTCGGCGTCTTCTTCCAGGATCGGCTCAAACCGGACATCGCCGCGATGAAGTCGATGCTGGTGTCGGGCCGCGTCGGCACGCCGGTGTTCGCTGCGGGCCGCGTCAGATGGTATCGCCCGCCCGAGTACTACGGCGGATCACGCTGGCGCGGCACATGGGCGCTCGACGGCGGCGGCGCGCTGATGAACCAGGCCATCCACACCGTCGATCTCCTGCAGTGGCTGTTCGGGCCGGTGGCGCAGGTGTGCGCGCGCACCGCGACGCGCCTGCACGCGATCGAGGTGGAGGACACGGCCGCGGCGGTCCTGGAGTTCACGAGCGGAGCGCTCGGCGTCATCGAGGCCACGACGTCGTCGTATCCGGGGTACGCGCGCCGCCTCGACGTCACCGGATCCGAGGGCACGCTGATCCTGGAAGGTGACCGGCTCGTCGGCATCGACCTGCGGAGCCATGTCGAGCACGGGGCTGCGGCGGAAAAGACCGAGAGCGCCAGCTCGGCGACCGTCAGCGACAGCAGCGCCCATCAACGGGTGTTCGAGGACTTCATCTCCGCGATCCAGACGGATCGCGCGCCCGCCTGCGATGCCCGCGAGGGCAGGCACAGCGTGGCGATCGTCGAGGCCATCTACCGGTCTGCGCGCAGCGACGCATTTCAGAGAGTCTGATCGGCGCCTTGGCTGCTCAGCGTGGCATTTCCAGCTTCCGCTTCACGTCGATCAGCATTCGCGCCAGGCCGTCGCGCGCGCGGCGCGCGGCGACGACGCGCGCGATCGGCGCCAGCAGCCCTCGAAGCGTGTCCACGCGGGATCGGTTCAGATACGTGACGTAGCCGTGCGGGGCGCCGGGAGGGGCGACGAAAAGCGCCAGCCCCAGCGACGACTCGAAGTAGTGGCTCGCAAACACCTGCTTCGAGCCGAAGACCACGACGCCGTCACGCCGCTGCAGAACCGAGTGGCTTATGCTGATGACCGGCTTCAGCCCGAAGCGCTCGCGCGACCAGTAGAGAAAGCTGTCCCACCCTTCCCCCTGCACTCGCGGAAACTCGTCGAGGAACCGGAACAGATCGGGCTGGTACTCCGCCTGGAACGAGGAGGGACGCAGAAGAAAGCGGAACGCTGCTGCGCGTGGGACCGTGCCGGGCCGGTCGGCGTAGTCCGCAAGGGCTGCGCTGCCGCCGGCGAGGTACTTGCGCGCTTCGTCCACGAGGAACTCGCGCATCGCCGCGGCGGCTGCGGGAGCCTCGCCTGGCGTCCCCCAGGGAATCGTCGTGCGGAAGCGATCCATCGTGTCGGCCGGGAGTCGCAGTCCGCACGATCCGGGACGGCACCCGCGCATGGCGTCCCGATCGCCCGGATCGAGCGACAGCGGCGCTACATCCTGAACCGAAGGCTGCGGCTGGAACCGCCCGATCTGCAGCACGTACTCGCTGGCCTTGAATCGCTCGATGTCACGCACGCGCGCGGCAAACGCGTCAGCGGTGCAACTGACCCGGATCGCGCCGAACGACGTCACCTCGCGCCCATCCGGAGAGTCGAGCGTCTTGGTCAGCACCTCGCCGCGCTCGAGACGTTTCAGATCGCTGTCGGAGGCGCGGATGTGCTTGCGAAGCAAGACGGCCGGGTCCTCTGGAGCCGTTGCGAAGCTCGTCGGGAGGGAAAGCGCAAAGGCCGCCGCGGCCGCCACTGAATGGACGAAGGATCGAAGCACGCGGCCTGATCATGCAACGATCTGGAACAAAGCGCCACTGGATCTGGTTCCCGGGTCCGCTCGGCCGCAAAAAAACCCTTGAACCCTGAACCCCCTGTGCCAGCCGCTTATCGAACGAACAGCATCTCGCGATACGTCGGCAGCGGCCACACATCGTGCGGGACGACGTTCTCGAGGCTGTCGCCGGCCTCGCGCAGCGCCGCCATCGCCGGGACCACCTTGTCGCGGAAGAACTTCGCGTGCTTCTCCGGGTCGCCGTTGTCGTTGTGATCGAACAGCTTCTGCAGCGCGTCGACGCGGATCTTGCCCTGGTCGGTCAACCGGCACAGGTGGTCGAGCGCGCGGCGCGATTCCTTCGCCGTGGCGCCTGCCGCCTTCACGGCCGCGACAGTCTGCGCGAGCGCCCCCTGATACTGATAGGAAGCCGGCAGGATGTAGCGGTTCGCCATCAGCACCATGAGCTGCGCT
This sequence comes from uncultured Vicinamibacterales bacterium, assembly GCA_964476725.1. GTDB lineage: Bacteria > Acidobacteriota > Vicinamibacteria > Vicinamibacterales > 2-12-FULL-66-21 > JALZOC01. Next base: position 633 of record CAYZBZ010000121.1, on the reverse strand, counting down.
TCGATGTTGATGGTCTTGTTGTACTGCTCGATCGCCACGTCGTAGCGGGCACGCAGCTCGCGTTCGTTCAGCACCCCGTACTTCTCGAACGCCTGGACGACATCCGGCTTCATCAACTCCGGATACGCGTCGACCGAGTTGCGCAGATTGAGCAGGCCCCGCTTCGCTGCTTCCTTCTCCCACTCGGCGGCGTAGTTGTTGCCGTTGAAGATGATCCGCTTGTTGTCCTTGACGATCTTCGTCAGCAGCGTCTTCACCGCTTCGTCGAGCTTGCCGCCCTTGACGCTCTTCTCGAGCTCCGTGGCGACGTAGTCGAGCGCCTCGGCGGCAGCCACGTTCAACGCGATGTTGGGGAAGGCGATGCTCTGGTTCGCCGACACCCCGCGGAACTCGAACTTGTTGCCGGTGAACGCGAACGGGCTGGTGCGGTTGCGATCCCCCGCGTCGCGCGGGAGCTTCGGCAGCACGCCCACTCCCGTGTCGAGGAGGCCCCCCGTCTTCGTCGACTTCGCCGACCCCTTCTCGATCTGGCTGAAGATGTCGGTGAGCATGTCGCCGAGGAAGATCGACAGGATTGCCGGCGGCGCCTCGTTCGCGCCCAGTCGGTGGTCGTTGCCGGCGCTGGCGATGCTG
>CAYZBZ010000120.1:0-12235 GCA_964476725.1 uncultured Vicinamibacterales bacterium | reverse complement strand
CAACGAAGAGGGGAAAACGGCGGCCAGCATCGCCCTGGAGCACGGGCATCCGGCCCTTGCGGAAAGGCTGAAGTGAGAAGGCTGAAGTTCGAAAATCGCACGCGTGACGTCGAGAAGGCATTCGAACTTCAGCCTTCTTACTTCAGCCTTTCGATCTTCCCCTTGAGGTCGGCGAAATCCGGCATATACATCCTGAGCCCATGCTGCGGGGTGTTCTTCGCGTAGCCGGCGACGAGTTGCTCGTCGTAGTGGGCCGAATAGAAATCGAACGGATCCTTCGGATCCATGTCGACCAGCTTGAGATCGGCTTCCGACATCGTGAGCTTCCCGAAGCGAATCGTCCCGCCGCGGAACCAGATGTAGTTGCCGCTGCCTGCGCGCCCCGCAGCCGTCGCTCCGCGGCCGAAGACCTGCACGAGGCGGTCGCCGCGCACGACGACCTTCGTGACCTTGCCTTTCGTCTCTGGCGGCGGCAGCATGCGCGACGGATCGAGGAACAGGTCGTTGTCGCGGAAAACGATCCCGCGGTCCGGCCGGCTCTTGATGATCTCATCCAGCTCGACGCCGAAGACCGACATCAGCTTTGCCGTGGGAATGCCCGCCGCCTTGACCTTGATGGGGTGCACGCTCATGATCCCGTCGGGCGTCGCCGCCACCGACGCGACGATCGAAAACGGGACGGTGATGCCCTTCTTCAGCTTGCCATGCTGCACCAGATGCCCGTCCTCGAACGACACGCGCACGTCCGAGAGCGCGGCCCCTTTGTAATCGAACGCGTGATTGACGAGCGCCGTGAGGCTCGCCGCGTCGATCGCCAACTCGGCGTCGCTGACCTCCATCGTGAAGGAGTTCTGGTCGTCAAAGACTGGCGGGCTCGTCGATCTGCTGCGAAGCCGGCCGCTGAGCCACTTGACTTCGAGGATCGCGTCGTCCGAGACGTGCAGCCGGACGTTCTGCATCTCGATGCCCACGGTGGGCGCCTCCTGCGGCGGCGTGCCGTGCGGAATCAGAAGGAGGCCGAGCGCCAGAAGCTGCAGCTTCACGACGGTTACCTCGAGGGAAAGCGGGCTATTGATAATGGCCGAGCTTGGGCTACGCCAGTTTACGCAGAATGAAGCACTTCAGGTAGTAGGTTTCCGGTACCGTCAGCAGCACCGGGTGGTCGCGCCCCTGCATGCGCTTCTCGACGACCGCGACGTCCGCGTTCGCGTCCACTGCCGCCGCCGCGAGCACGTCTGCGAAATCCCCCTCGCGGACGTTGTACGAACAGCTGCAGGTCACCAGGAAGCCTCCGGGCGCAAGCAGCTTCAGCGCCCGCAGATTGATCTCCTTGTACCCGGAGAGCGCCTTCTCCACCGACGCCTTGTTCTTCGCGAACGCCGGCGGATCGAGGACGATCGTGTCGAACCGCTCGCCGCGCCTCTCCAGCTCCCGCAGCTCGTCGAAGACGTTCATCGCGCGCGCCTGCACCTGCGGGAGACCGTTCCGCTCCGCATTCATCCGGATGCGCGCGACGGCCTCTTCCGAGATGTCGACCGCGACGACCTCGCCGCACGTCGGCGCGAGCGCCAGCGCGAAGCCGCCGTTGTAGCTGAAGGCGTCCAGCATCCGCCCGCGCGCGTAACGCGCCGCCGCCACGCGGTTCTCCCGCTGGTCGAGAAAGAGCCCGGTCTTCTGCCCGCGATGCAGGTCCACCAGATAGGTGACGCGTCCCTCGCGAATCTCGACAATGTCGGGGACCGCGCCGTACAGCACCTCCACACGCTGCTCCAGCCCTTCGAGCAGGCGCACGCGCGGATCGTTCCGCGCGAGGATTCCGGCCGGCTTCACCAGGTCGACGAGCAGCTGCGTGATGTCGGGAAGGAGGCGGTCGATCCCCTGCGACAGCGCCTGCAGGACCAGGTAGTCTCCGTAGCGATCGACCACCAGCGACGGCAGCCGATCCGCCTCGCCATGCACGAGCCGGTACGCGGTGGCGTCTATCTCCAGCGTCTCTCGAAAGCGTATGGCCTGCTCCAGGCGCCCCCGCCACAGCGTCACATCGACAGGCTCCGACCCGCGCGTCAGCAGCCGCAGCGCGATCTCCGATCGATCGCTGTAAAGCGCCTGACCAAGCGGCCGGCCGCGGGCGCCGACCACGCGCACGACCGCACCGCCCGAGGCGTCAGCTTTGGCCACATCCGACCGGTAGATCCACGGATGTCCCGAGCGGACCCGCGCTTCTCCGCGAGGGGTGATCGTTACGAGGTTCATAGGGCTGTATACTCGCATTCTATGCGCATCGCGATCGGCGCCGACCATGCGGGCTTCGCGCTGAAGCAGCATCTCATCGGCACGCTGCGCCATCTCGGACACGAGGTCGACGATCGCGGGACGCACAGCGACGCGGCGGTCGACTACCCGCCCATCTGCGCCGACGTGGCCGGGCACGTGACGGGGGGGAGCGCGGACCGCGGCGTCGTGATCGGCGGCAGCGGCCAGGGCGAGCAGATGGCGGCGAACAAGATACCGGGCGTGCGGGCGGCGCTCTGCAACGACCTCTACACGGCCCGCACGTCGCGCGAGCACAACGACGCCAACGTCCTCGCGATGGGCGGCCGCATCATCGGCGCGGCGCTCGCCGAGGAGATTCTCACGCTGTGGCTCTCCACGCCGTTCAAGGGCGGGCGGCACCAGCGGCGCATCGACCAGATCGCGGAACTGGAAAGAACCCACGGTTTGCGGGCTGAAGGCCTGGAGAACGGCCCGAGGACAACCAGACGATGACGACCAAGACCGAGACTCCGCTGCGGTGGCGCTCTCTCGCCGAGTCCGACCCGGAAATCGCGACGGCGATCGCCCAGGAGCTGCATCGCCAGAACAGCGGCCTCGAGCTCATCGCGTCGGAAAACTTCGTCAGCCAGGCGGTGCTCGAAGCGGCCGGATCGGTCCTGACGAACAAGTACGCCGAAGGCTATCCGGGCAAGCGCTATTACGGTGGCTGTGAATTCGTCGATGTCGCCGAGTCGCTCGCGATCTCGAGGGCGAAAGGGCTCTTCGGCGCCGAACACGCCAACGTCCAGCCGCATTCAGGCGCGCAGGCGAACATGTCGGTGTATTTCACCCTGCTGAAGCCCGGCGACACGGTGCTCGGCATGAACCTGGCGCACGGCGGACACCTCACCCACGGCCATCCGCTGAATTTTTCCGGCAAGCTGTACACGATCGTGCCGTACGGCGTCCGCCAGGACGATGAGCGCATCGACTACGACGAGCTCGAGCGGCTCGCCCGTGAGCACAAGCCGAAGATGATCATGGTTGGCGCGAGCGCGTACCCGCGGGTCATCGACTTCGCGCGCATCGGCAGGATCGGGCGCGAGGTCGGATCGCCCGTGGTCACCGACATGGCCCACATCGCCGGCCTCGTCGCCGCGAAGGTGCACCCGAGCCCCGTTCCGCACTCGGACTTCGTCACCACGACCACGCACAAGACGCTGCGGGGCCCGCGGGGCGGCATGGTGCTCTGCCGGACTCAGTACGCGAAGGACCTCGACCGCGCCCTGTTCCCCGGCGTCCAGGGAGGTCCGCTGATGCACATCATCGCGGCCAAAGCCGTCTGCCTGAAGGAAGCGATGGAGCCCGGGTTCGTGGGCTATCAGCGGCAGATCGTCGCGAACGCGCAGCGCCTCGCGCGCGGGCTGTCGGACGCGGGATTCCGGCTGGTCAGCGGCGGCACCGACAATCACCTGATGCTCGTCGACGTGTTCTCGAAGGGGCTGACCGGCAAGGCCGCCGAGGCAGCGCTCGGCAAGGCGGGCATCACCGTCAACAAGAACGCGATTCCGTTCGACCGGAACCCGCCAATGGTCGCAAGCGGCGTCCGTATTGGAACGCCGGCGGTGACGAGCCGCGGCATGCGCGAGCCGGAGATGGACGCCATCGCGGAGCTCATCTCGCGCGCGCTCGCGTCTCCCGACGATGATCGAGCGCTCGCGGCCGTGCGGGCCGAAGTCGAGGGACTGTGCCGGAAGTTCCCGCTGTACCTCGAGCGTCAGATCTGAGCGCCGCGGTCGGAGCCGCGTTCGCTCCCGGCGGCCCGATCGCGCAGGCGCTCCCACGGTTCGAAGCTCGTCCCGGACAGCTCGAGATGGCCGACGCCGTCTCGGCCGTGTTCGCCGACGGCGGCGTCCTCCTCGCGGAGGCCGGCACCGGCACGGGCAAGACCCTGGCCTACCTGATCCCCGCGATCCTCAGCCGGCAGCGCGTGCTCGTCTCGACCGGCACCAAGAACCTGCAGGAGCAGATCTACTTCAAGGATCTTCCGGTCCTGCGGGACTCGCTTGGCGTCCCGTTCACCGCGACCTACATGAAAGGGCGCGGGAACTACCTCTGCCTGCATCAGTTCGAGAAATATCGCGACGGCACGTCAGGCGCCGGCGCCCTGTTGCCCTCCGAGTTCGGCCGGCCGGCGGACGAGGCGATCTACATCCGGCTCATCGACGAGTGGCGCCGCGAAACGCAGACTGGCGATCGCGCCGAGCTCGAGGATCTTCCGGAGGACCTGCCCTTCTGGAAGGACGTCGCCGCAACGAGCGAGAACTGCATCGGCGCGGAGTGCCCGCAACACCACGAATGCTTCGTGACGCGCATGCGACAACGCGCGGCGGAATCCGACATCGTCATCGTGAACCACCACCTGCTCTGCGCCGACGCGGCGGTGCGTCAGAGCGAGTACGGCGAGGTGATTCCGAGCTGCAGCTACGCGATCGTGGACGAGGCGCATCAGCTCGAGGACGTCGCGACGCAGTACTTCGGGATCGCGGTCAGCACCTATCGTGTCGAGGATCTCGCACGCGACGTCGACCGGGCGCTCGGTGCGAAGCTCGTGCCGGACAGGGATCAGGCCGGCGGGCTGGCGCAGGACGCAGACCGTCTGCGGAATCACTCGCGCGCGTTCTTCGGCGCGCTGCAGGCGACGCGGTTCGACATCCCGGGCGTGGGTGGCTCCGACAGCCGCGTCCGCGTCGGCAGCGCCCACATGGGCAAGCTGGCCGACGAGGGGGCCGCGCTGGTGCGCGCGGCCGAGGCTCTGGAGGCGGACGTCGCGCTTGCGCGCGAGGTGCCCGAGGACGTGCTGGCGCTCGGACGCCGGGCCGCCGAGCTCCGGAGCGACCTCGCGTTCCTGCTGCGCGCGGACGCTGCGGGCTACGTGTACTACCTGGAGATCCGCGGAAGGGGCGTCTTTCTACGCGCGTCGCCAATCGACGTGTCCGCCATCGTCCGCGAGCTGCTGATCGATCGCATGAAGGCGACCGTGCTCACCTCAGCCACGCTGACCGTGGACGGCTCCTTCGAGTACGTCCGCGGACGGCTGGGGATCCGCCGCGCGCAGGAGCTGCGCCTGGCCTCCGAGTTCGACTACACGACGCAGGCGATCCTGTATCTGCCCAGGCGGATGCCCGATCCGAGGTCGCGCGAGTTCGCGGGAGCGGCGGCGCGCGAGGTGGTCGAAATCGTCAGGCGCTCCAGGGGGCGCGCCTTCGTGCTGTTCACGAGCTACGCCGTCCTGCGCGAGGTCCAGACGATCGCGTCGGCGGAGATCGAGTATCCGATCCTCGTGCAGGGGACGGCGCCGCGATCGGCGCTGTTGCGCGAGTTCAAGGCGACACCCAACGCGGTGCTGCTGGCGACCTCCAGCTTCTGGCAGGGGGTCGATGTCGTCGGCGAAGCGCTGAGCTGCGTCATCATCGACAAACTGCCGTTCGCATCGCCCGGCGATCCGATCACGTCGGCACGAATCGAGGCCATCAACGCACGCGGCGGGTCCGCGTTCGGCGAGTATCAAGTCCCGCTGGCGATCCTCGCGCTTCAACAGGGACTCGGCCGGCTGCTGCGGCACCGCCGGGACCGCGGCGTGCTGGCCGTGCTGGATCCGCGCCTGCGCAGCATGGGCTACGGGCGGAGATTCCTTGCATCGCTGCCCCCCGCGCGCGTCACGCACGACCTTCAGGACATCGAGCGCTTCTTCATGGCGAGCGAGCCTGACGCCGGCGGCGATGCCTAGGACCGCAACCGGCGCATCCACACCGGTGCGGCCCAGGCTCAAAAAGGGTTCGAGGTTCTTCGTTTCACCAGCCACGGTGTAAACTAAGGGCTCGTATACACGGCGGTTTACAGCGTTTTGTTGGAAAAGTATCTGACGGAGGTTCCAATGGTGGGCACACACAATGTTGGCCGGTCGCTCGCGATCTGCGCGGTGGCGCTCGGCCTCACCGCGATGGCGGCGCCGGCGTTCGCCCAGACCGGGCAGCTCAGGGGCAAGGTCGTCGACGCGCAGAACAAGCCGGTCGAGGGGGCCAAGATCACGATCGTCCAGACCGACAGCAACACCAAGCTCGAGGTGAAGTCCAAGAAGGGAGGGGAATACCTCCAGATTGGGCTGCAGCCCGGCAACTACAAGATCACGGCCGAGAAGGACGGACTGACGCAGGAGTTCAGCGTGAGGATCGGACTCGACATGAAGGAGCTCAACTTCACGTTGAAGCCGGGCGGTGGCGGCGGCGGTCCGATGACGAAGGAAGAAGCCGCGAAGGCGGCCGCGCGGGTCGAGGGGCTCAAGGCGGCGTTCGCGGAGGGGGCCTCCCTCAGCAATGCCGGCAAGCATGACGAGGCGATTGCCAAGTTCAACGAGGTCCTCACGGCCGTGCCCAAGTGCACCGAGTGCTACATCAACATCGGATCCGTGTACGCGCAGAAGAAGGACTACGTGCAGTCAGAGGCGTCGTTCCGGAAGGCGCTGGAAATCGACCCGGACTCGGCCGAGGCGTATAACGGCCTCGCGACGATCTTCAACGACCAGAAGAAGTTCACCGAGGCGCAGGCGATGAGCGCCGAGGCGAGCAAGCGCGCCAGTGCGGCCGGCGGCGGCGTCGCCAACCCGGACACGCTCTACAACCAGGGAGTGATTGCCTGGAACGCCAACGACTTCGCCAAGGCGCACGAGCACTTTTCAGCAGCGGTCGCGGCGAACGCGAACCACGCGGAATCGCATTTCATGCTCGGCCGCTGCAACCTGAATCTCGGGAAGCTGCCCGAGGCGGCGAAGGAGTTCGAGACGTACGTGAAGATTGCGCCGAACGGACCGAACGCAAAGGAAGCGCAGTCGAACTTCGAGATGCTCAAGCAGCACATCAAGTAGCTCGGCGTCTTCTGCCGGTGGACGCCACCATCGCCTCTAACCTCCAGTCGGTAAGGTCCCGGATCGACGCGGCCGCGCGCCGCGCCGGCCGGGACCCGTCAGACGTCCGGCTCATCGCCGTGTCCAAGACCTTCAGCGCCGATCACGTGCGTGCCGCCAGGGCCGCCGGCCAGCTGGACTTCGGCGAGAACAAAGTCCAGGAGGCGCTGCAGAAGATCGAGGAAACGGCCGACAGAGAGATACGGTGGCATCTCATCGGCCACCTGCAGTCGAACAAGGCGAAGAAGGCGGCCGCTCCGTTCGCCTGCATCCACTCGGTGGACTCGGTCGATCTGCTGCGCAAGGTGGACGCCGCGGCGGCGGAACAGGGGGCTGCCCCCGACGTGCTGGTTCAGGTCGACCTCGCCGGCGAGGCGACGAAATTCGGCGCCGGAATCGAGGAGGCCCGGCGCATCATGGACGCGGCGCTGGCCGCCCGCGCGGTGCGCGTGACAGGGCTGATGGTGATTCCGCCGTGGAGCGAGGACCCTGAGCAGACCCGCCCCTGGTTCGTCCGGCTGCGCCAGGTCCGGGACGCGTGGCTCGCCGAAGGTCTGCCTCCGGACTGCCTGCGGCACTTGTCCATGGGCATGAGCCACGACTTCGAGGCGGCCATCGAGGAAGGCGCGACGCTCGTCCGCGTCGGCACGGCGATATTCGGCAAACGAACAGTGAGGATGTGATGTTCGAAGGACAAACCGGCCCAGACCCGCAGACCCCGGCCTCGACATCTGCCGCGCAGACCGGGTCCGTTCCGGCCGAGCGCGTGATGCGCATCGCGCCGCTCGACCTCCGCCAGCAGCGCTTCCGCATCGCGATGCGCGGCTTCGATCGGACCGAGGTGGTCGCGTTCATGACCGAAGCGGCTGACGACTACGAGCACGCGCTTCGCGAGATCGACCGGCTCCGCCAGGATCTGCTTCGCATGGAGACCTCGCTCAACGAGCACCGTGAGCGTGAAACCAACCTGCGCAACACGCTCCTGACCGCGCAGCGGCTCGCGGACGAAGTCAGGACCGCGGCGCAGAACGAAGGCAAGATGATCGTGCGCGAGGCGCAGGGCCGCGCCGACCTGCTGCTCCAGAAGGCGCAGGCGCGCCTCGAGGAGATCGAGCACGACATCACGGAGCTGCGCCTGCGCCGCCGCGGCGTCGAAGGATCGCTCGAGTCCTCCATTCAGGCGCTCTATCACGCGCTCGAGTTCATCCGCGATCAGGACAGGCCGGACGAGAAGGTCCTGCTCCATCGTCCGCGCGTGGCCGAGCCGCCGGCACAGCAGGAGCGCTCCCCTATCGACACGCCACGGGCCGCGGACGACCGCGGCTAGACCAGGCCGGCCGTGACGATCCCACTCGCGCCGAGCGCGGCCGGGACGACATTCGCCGTGCGTGTCGTCCCGCGCGCCGGGCGCACCGCGATCGCCGGAACGCGCGGTGATGCGTTGCTCGTCCGGCTCGCCGCCGCGCCCGTGGACGGCGCGGCGAACGACGCGCTGATCGCGTACCTGGCCGACGCCTTCGACCGGCCGAAGCGCGACGTCACCCTCGTCTCCGGCCACACGTCGCGCGACAAACGCGTCGCGGTCGCAGGACTGACGGAAGCACAGGTCGCCACCCGCCTCGGCACTATACTCAGCGCGTGATCGTCGCAGATCTCGTCATACGCCACGCGCGCCAGCTGATGACGTGCGCGGGCCCGGCGCCGCGGCGCGGACCCCGGCAGCGGGACGCCGGGTCGTCCGCCGATGGCGCGCTCGCATCGATGGACGGCTGGATCGTGTATGCGGGATCGACCGCCGGCCTGGACGCGCGGGTCACCCCCCTCCCGGGCGCGCGCGAGATTGATGCGAAAGACCACTCGATTGTGCCTGGCTTCGTGGACGCGCACACCCATGCGATTTTTGCGGGGGACCGGCGGGAGGAGCTGCGGCGGCGCCTCGCCGGCGCCACGTATGCGGAGATCGCCGCCGGAGGGGGCGGCATCGTCTCGACCGTTGCGGCCACGCGCGCGGCGTCCGAAGCCGAGCTCGTGGCTGTGACGCGCACCCGGCTCGACGAGATGCTCGCATGCGGCACGACCACGTGCGAGGTGAAGAGCGGTTATGGGCTCAGCGTCGAATCCGAGCTGAAGATGCTGCGGGCCGTGGCGCGCCTGGCCGGCGAACATCCTGTCGGGATCGTGCCGACGTTTCTTGGCGCGCACGAAGTGCCGGTCGAGTTCCGCCGGAACCGCGACGCCTACGTCGACCTCGTCGTCGACGAGATGATTCCCGCGGTCGCCGCCGAGCGGCTGGCCGACTGGTGTGACGTGTTCTGTGAGACCGGCGTCTTCAATCCCGAAGAGTCGGCGCGGATCCTGACCGCCGGCATCCGCGCGGGAATGAAGCCGCGCATCCATGCCGACGAGCTCGGCGCGAGCGGCGGCTCCCGCGTCGCGGCGGACGTCGGCGCGCGATCGGCCGATCATCTGATCTTCGTGCCGCCGGATGGCATCGCCGCGATGGCTCGAGCCGGCGTCACCGCGACGCTGCTGCCGAGCGCGGCGTTCTACCTGAAGCTGGGGCGATTCGCCCCGGCGCGCGACCTGATCGGCGCCTCCGTTCCGGTAGCGCTCGCGACCGACGTCAATCCCGGCGGCGGCTTCTCGCCGTCCATGCCGTTTGCGATGACGCTCGCCTGCTTTGCGATGGACCTGACGTTCGAGGAGGCGCTGACGGCCGCCACCCTCAACGCCGCGTGGTCGCTCGATCGTGCCGACACGATAGGGAGCCTCGAACCGGGCAAACAGATGGATGCCGTGCTCGTGAACGGCGACGCGATCAATCTCATCCGGATCGGCGCGCCGTCGATCGCCGCGGTGATAAGGCGAGGCCAGATCGTCAGCGGCACTGTAACCGGACCGGGGATTCCACCACAGAGTCAACGGAGATAGCGGAGAACAACTCTCTTCTCTGTGTTCTCCGTCTTCTCTGTGGTGAACTGCAACGTTCATCTACCGATGCGGGACACCGATATGAAACTCACCGACTACCGTGTCACCGATCTGCTGGCGGCGTTCCGATCCCCGGAGCCAACGCCAGGCGGCGGCTCGGCGTCCGCGCTTGCAGGCGCGGTCGGCGCCTCGCTGCTGGCCATGGTCGCCGGTCTTCCGAAGCCGCGTGCCACGACGGCGGAGGACGTCACCCGCCTCGAGGCGGCGGGCGGGCGCTCGGCGGCGCTCGGCAGCCGGCTCTCGTCGCTGATCGATCGCGACAGCGAGGCCTACGATCGGGTCGTGGCAGCCTTCCGCCTGCCGAAAGGAACCGACCGTGAGCAGGCGGCGCGGGCGGCTGCGATTCAGGAGGGGCTGCGGGACGCGACCGAGACGCCGCTCGAGGTGATGCGCGCGTGCAGCGAAGCGCTCGAGCAGGGGGCGGTCGTCGCGGCCTTCGGCAATCGCCACGCGTCGAGCGACGTGCAGGTCGGCCTCGAGCTGCTGGGAGCGGCGTTGCGCGGGGCCAGGCTGAACGTGGACGTCAACCTGGGAAGCATCAAGGACCCGGCTTTTGTCGCTGCAGCCGCCGGGGAGGCCGAACGGCTGGCGGCCGAAGTGGAAACCGGCATCGCGGCGGCGCGGGCCAGGTTGTCGGACGCCGGCTGACCCGCCGCTCTCCCTACGGCCCGCCCTGAGCGAGCGCGGGACATTCGCGAGTGGCAGGGATCACTTCAGCACGCTGACGTTCACGTCGAAGTCCCAGGGATACGCGAACCCGGGGAGCAGGTGTAACGTCTCGACGTAGCTGGCCTTGATGGTGATCGACCCGGTCTGGCGCAGCACCTGCACGTATTCGCGTTCCAGCGGGATGCTGTTCTCCTCGGCCAGCGCCATCACCTTGTCGAGCAGCTGGGCGTCGGCCGGCTTCTGGGAAAACAGCGCCAGCTCGTGGACGGCGTCCTTGAACTGGAAGTGATGCACGATGACCGGGGCGACCTGGTAGACGCCGTTCGCGACGAGCAGAAAGACCGCGAGCTTCAGCAGCTTCCGGACCATACATCCCTCCGTCGCTGGCCGCTGGTCAGTGGATCTGGTGGAACAGCCGTTCCCAGCGCGTCTTCGTAAAGAAGTGCGTGACCACAGAGAACAGCCGCTTTGCGGTCGCGCCGACCCCGTCGTCCAGGTAGTCCTCGCGGCCGGATTCATACGACCAGTAGATCATCAGGGCTCTGCCCTTGATGTAATGCCTCGGCAGAAAGCCCCAGTAGCGGCTGTCCTGCGAATTGTCCCGGTTGTCCCCCATCACGAAGTACTGGCCCTCGGGCACGCGCACGGGACCGTAGCGCTCGCGCACGTCGAAGGAGGTGACCTCCTGCGCGTCCGAGGCCGGTTCGAGGAAATGCACGTACGGCTCGTCGAGCGCCTGGCCGTTGATGTAGACCTTCTTGCTCCGCAGCTCCAGCGTCTCCCCGGGCAGGCCGATCACGCGCTTGATGAAATCCCGCTCCGGCTCGTCGGGATACTTGAACACGACCACGTCGCCGCGGCGCGGCTCGCGCACGGGGAGCAGCGCCCGTTCAACGGAGCTCGCCGTCGGCCCGAACACGAACTTGTTCACGAGCAGGTGGTCGCCGATGAGCAGGTTGTTCTCCATCGAGCCAGTGGGGATCTTGAACGCCTGCACGACCCACGTCCGGACGAACAACGCGAGGATCACCGCGATGACGATCGACTCGAAGTATTCGCGGATCGTTGACTTGTGAAATGTCTGCGCCATAATGTGGCAGCCTTGAAGGGCTACGAACCAACTGAGCCCCTGCCTACGACTCCGTTCCGACTTTGAGCACCGCGAGAAACGCCTCCTGCGGGATCTCCACGCGGCCGACCCGCTTCATGCGCTTCTTCCCTTCCTTCTGCTTCTCGAGGAGCTTGCGCTTCCGGGAGATGTCGCCGCCGTAGCATTTCGCGAGCACGTTCTTGCGCAGCGCCCTGACCGACTCGCGCGCGATGATCCGGCTCCCGATCGCCGCCTGGATCGCGATCTCG
>CAYZBZ010000119.1:5320-12390 GCA_964476725.1 uncultured Vicinamibacterales bacterium | reverse complement strand
GCGATCGCGTCGCTCGGCCGCGCGTCGATCGCGAGGGCTTCCCCGTTCACGGTCAGGTAAATCAGCGCGTAGAACGTGTTCTCCTTCAGATCCGAGACGACGATCTTCTGGATGTCCGCCCGGAGATCGTGGATGACGTTGTGAAGCAGGTCGTGCGTCATCGGCCTCGGGGTCGTGACGTTCTCGATCTGCAGCGCGATGGCGTTGGCCTCGAACACCCCGACCCAGATCGGAAGGACCCGCTGGCCGTCCCGATCGCGAAGGATGATGATCGGCATGTTCGTGATGGGGTCGACCATCAGCCCCTTGATTGTCATCTCGATCTGCATGCTGCCTCGCACCGGAAACCGTGGAAGACGCCGAGTCTGAACGCGCGCGTGACGTGAAGGGCCCCAGGTTAAACGTAGGAACCCGCGGGCGCGGTGTCAAGCGTCACCGCCTCCCCCCGCAGGCTGTTCGGGTTCGCCGCCGTGATCCGCACCGGCATCGTGCTCCCGATCCACTCCCCCTCGCCGGAGAGATTCACGACGGTGTTGCCGCTCGTGCGGCCCGAGAGCTCCCACTCCCGGCGCCGGCTGCGCGAGTCGATCAACACGTCGAACGTCCGGCCAATCGCGCCGGCGTAGATCGTCCCCTGAATCCGCTGCTGGAGCGCCTGCAGCGCCACGATCCGCCTGGTCTTCTCCTCCTCCGGGACGTCGTCCGGCATGCGCTTCAGCGCCAGCGTGCTCGGGCGCTCGGAGTACTTGAAGGAGAACATACTGTGATAGCGGACCGCCGAGGTGAGCGACAGCGTCTGCTCGAAGTCCTCGACAGTCTCCCCGGGGAACCCGACGATCATATCGGTCGATAGCGCGATGTCCGGCATGGCGTCCCGAAGCCGGGCGACGAGCTCCAGGTAGTGCTCTCGCGTGTGGCGCCTGCGCATCGCCGCGAGCACGCGCGTCGAGCCGGACTGCACCGGCAGGTGCAGGTGGCGGCAGACCGCCGGCAGATCCCGCATCGCCGCAATCATCCGAGGAGTGACGTGGCGCGGATGCGGGCTCGCGAAGCGGATGCGCGCCAGCCCCTCAATCGAGTTGAGACGCTCGAGCAGCGCCGCGAAGTCGCACGCCGTGTCGTCCGGCGCCTCGTAGTGGTTCACGATCTGGCCCAGCAGCTGGATTTCCTTCGCGCCCGTCGCGACCGCGTGCCGCGCGTCGGCGAGGATGTCGGCCACCGGCCGCATCCGTTCGTGACCCCGGGTGTACGGCACCACGCAGAACGCGCAGAACTCGTTGCAGCCCTCGATGATCGTCACGTACGCCTTGAGCGGATCCCCGCGCCGCGCGATCCCCAGGGGGAAGGACACGTCCTCCACAGGGTCGAGCGCAATCGCCGTCGCGGGACGCGCCGACGCCGGCCGCTCGACGGCGTTCGTGACGAGCATCGGCAGCCGTTTGAGGCTCTGCGTGCCCACGATGACGTGGACGCCGCTGGAGCGCTTGAGGATCTGGGCCCCTTCCTGCTGTGCGACGCAGCCCGTGACCGCGACAACCGGACGCCGGCCCTCGTCGCGCTCCAGGCCCATCTGACGGATCTCGCCGAGCCGCGTGAAGAGCTTCTCCTCGGCGCGCTCCCGGACGCTGCACGTGTTGATCACGATGACGTCCGCGTCGCGGTCGTCGGCCGTCGACTCGTAACCGGCCTGTTCCAGCAGCCCCGCCATGCGCTCCGAATCATGGACGTTCATCTGACAGCCGAACGTCTCGATCAAGTACTTTCTGGACATCGTCTTTCCTGGTCGGCTTTGGGTTTCGCTTTCGCCTTTCGAGTTTTGTTCGCCTTTCGCTCGGCGCCAACTACCAGCTATCAGTCAACTCACCGAAATTGCGGGAGCACTGCACAGGAACTGGCTCTCACCTCCCGTGTCTATTCCAGCTGCTCCGCTTACCATGCCTCTGCGGTGCCTCCCGCGTCTGGTCACTCCCCCGCCGCGAAGCCAGCATCTCACACGCGCTGGCCCGGACGGCGGGGGAAATGTCGGCCCCGCCGATCATCCGCGCAAGCTCCTCTTCCCGTTCGGCGCCGCTCACGCGCGCGACCTCCGTCACCGTGCGCCCGGCCCGGACTGTCTTCACGATCTGATAGTGCGTCGATCCGTATGCCGCAATCTGCGGCAGATGCGTGATGCACAGCACCTGAAACTTCCCTCCGAGTCGCTGCAGGCGCCCGCCGACGACATCCGCCACGGCGCCGCCGATGCCCGCGTCCACCTCGTCGAAGATCAGGGTCTTCCCGGGGGCGTCGGTCGAGGCGAGCGTCTTCAGCGCGAGCATGATCCGCGACAGCTCGCCGCCGGAGGCGACCCGCGCGAGTGGTTTCAAATCCTCCCCCGGGTTTGGCGAGATGTAGAACTCCCCCTGCTCGACCCCGCGCTCGGACCACTGGGCCTCCGTGTCTGCCGGAACGAAGCGGACCTCGCAGCGGGTCCGGCCCATCGCCAGGGCGGCAAGCGATTTTTCGAGCGCGCGGCAGAACTGCCCCGCGGCGGTCTTTCTCTTCTCCGACAGCGCGCCGGCTGACCGCAGGTACGCCTGACGCGCTCGGTCGAGGTCCGCGTGGAGCTCAGCGGCGCGCTCGGTGGCATGCTCGATGTCATGCAGCTCGCGCCGGAGCTGCTCCCCCTTCGCGATCACGTCCTCGAGCCCCGGTCCGTGCTTCTTCTTCAGGCGCTCGAGGAGCGCCAGCCGGTCTTCGACTTCCTGCAGCCGCGCCGGGGAGGCATCGATCGCCGAGGCATACGAGCGGAGAAAGAACGCGAGATCCTCGAGCTGCGATTTCACGGAGGCGCGCGCCTCGAGATAGGGGCTGAACTTTTCGTCCAGCGCGGCAAGGTCCCCGACCTTCTTCCACACGTTGCCGAGCGCCGGCAGGGCCGCCTGGTCCCCTTCGTAGAGCCCGTCGTATGCGTCGGCACAGAGCCGTTGGAGCTTGTCGGCGTTGGCGAGGACCCGGCGGGCCGCGGCCAGCTCCTCGTCCTCTCCGGTCTTCGGAGCGACGCGGTCGATCTCGGCACGCTGGAACGACAGGAACTCCGCGCGCGACGCTTTTTCCCGCTCGCCGCTGAGAAGACGCTCGCGCTCGGAGCGGATGTTCTGCCAGTGCGCGAACGCCGCGGCGACTTCGTCGCGCTCGGCGCCCGCGCCGGCGAACTCGTCGAGGAGATCGAGGTGAGCGGCAGGATCGAGCAGCACCTGATGCTCGTGCTGGCCGTGAAGATCCACGAGGCCGCCGCACAGCTCACGAAGCGCCGCGCCCGTGGCCAGCATGCCGTCGACCGATGCGCGGCTCCGTCCCTGTGAGGAGATCTCGCGACGCACGATGATTTCTCTGCCGTCGGGCGCTTCAAAAATCGCCTCTACGGCCGCGGCATCTTCGCCGGTACGGACCAGGTCGGACGAGGCGCGTCCACCGACGAGCAGACCGACAGCGCCGACCAGGATGGACTTCCCCGCGCCGGTCTCCCCGGTGAGGACGTTCAGACCTGGCTCGAACTCGAGCTCGAGGCGATCGATCACGGCGAGGTGGCGGATGGAGAGGAAGCGCAGCATTCGGCCAGAAGTACCATCTTATCAGATGTTTGACAGCGCCTGAGGTCGCGTGTTAGTCTTGCCGGAACCTGCGCTGTCCCAGCGGCGCGACATACGACGTAGCGGAGGCATGTTTGCGCACGCCTGGATACTACGCCCTTGTGCTGTACGCGCAGGGCGAGACGCCGGCGGCTGGGGCCGGCGACGCCAACACCGACATCATCTATCTCATCACGCACGGTAGTCCGATCGCCAAGGGCGTTCTGGTTATCCTGCTGCTCTTCTCGGCAATCTCCTGGGGCATCGTGCTCTACAAGAGCTGGCAGTTCGGCCGCGCCGGGCGGCAGTCGTCCACGTTCCTCGACATCTTCCGCAAGAGCAGCAAGTTCTCCGAGGTGCAGGCCGTGTGCCGCACGCTCTCGGAGAGCCCGCTCGTCGGGTTGTTTCAATCGGGATACACGGAGCTCAACTCGCAGCTCCGGGCCGGGGGCAATCCGGAAGCGGGCAAGCCAGCCTCGTCTGCCGGACGTCCTACCCTCAAGAGTCTTGACGCGGTGGACCGCGCGCTGCTCCGCGCCACGACGGTGGAGCTGACGAAGCTCGAGCGGCGGGTGACGTTCCTGGCGACCACCGCGAGCATCACCCCCTTCATCGGTCTCTTCGGCACGGTGTGGGGCATCATGATCTCGTTCCAGGGTATCGGCGCCGCGGGCTCGTCGAGCCTGGGTGTTGTGGCGCCCGGCATCGCCGAGGCGCTCGTCACGACCGCCGCCGGACTGTTCGCGGCGATCCCGGCGGTGTATTTCTACAATCACTTCACGAACCGCGTGAAGCACTTCGCCGCCGAGATGGACGACTTCTCGCTCGAGTTCCTCAACATCTCGGAGCGGAACTTCACGTAAGCCTGCGATTCGGGTGAGCGTTTGGCCCGCGATTAAAGAACGAACGATTCTACAAGATGCCGAAAGTCCACCAGACGAACCATGGCGCCGCTGCGGGTCGCGGCGGTCGCGGCGCCCGCGTGGCCACCTCGCTCGCCGAGATCAACGTCGTCCCGCTCGTGGACGTCATGCTGGTGCTGCTGATCATTTTCATGGTGACGGCGCCGATGATGCAGCAGGGACTGCAGGTGAACCTGCCGCAGTCGCGCCGCGCGACGCCCGTCACGGCGCAGCCGGTGTACGTCACGGTGCCGGCGGATTTTATCAGCAAGCGCACGGTGCAGCTCGACAAGGACACCGTGCCGATCGACTTTCTGCCCGAGCGGGTGCGTCAGACCATGCTCACGCGCGACGACAAGTCGGTGTTCATCCGCGCCGACGGCGCCGCTACCGTGCAGGATCTCGCGACCGTCATGGACAAGCTGCGTGAAGGTGGCATCGAGAAGGTCGGCTTGATGACGAAGCCTCTGGGACGGTAACGCCTTGCACGAAGCCGTCAGCGACATCCTCGTCGATCGCGCGCGCGAATTGGACGGCATCAGCCGCATGGTGATGGTGTCGCTCCTGGGCCACGGGGTGCTGATCGCCACACTGGTGCTGTTGCCTGCCGACTGGCGGTCGGGATCCGTCCCCGCGGACGCGACGCCGATGATGATTACCCTTGGCGGCGGGACGGGGCCGGACGCCGGCGGCCTCACGCCGATCGCCGGCCGCGCCGTGCAGGAGGTGACGTCGGAGGTCAAGCCCAGGCCGGAAGCGCCGCCGGCGCCGAAGCCGCCGGAGATGGTCGCGCCGGAGCCCTCGGCAAAACCGGCGCCGAAGACGCCGCCGAAGCCGACCGAGAAGCCGGCGGACAAGTCCTCGTCCCGCAAGCCGACGAGCGGTCCGGAAGTGAAAGCGGGAGACGCGCGCGCCGACACCGGTGGTGCCGCCATTCCGTTCGGCGGACTGACCAGGCCCTCCGGAGGGGGCGCGCCGAGCGACGGGGCGTTCACTGACTACGCCAATTTCTGTTGCCCGGCGTACCTGACCCAGATGACCGATCTGATCAAGCGCAACTGGAACCAGAACCAGGGTGCATCCGGGCAGGTCAAGGTCAAGTTCACGATTCGCCGCGATGGCACGCTTTCGGATGTCCAGGTCGAGCAGCCGAGCAACATCTCGCTGCTGGATCTCGAGTCTCAACGCGCGATATTGAAGACGCGCCAGCTGCCCGCTCTGCCGCGCGAGTTCACCGAGAGCACGCTGACCGTTCACCTGATCTTCGAATACCATCGCTGATGACACCTATGCGACTACTCATCACAGCCGTCATTGCTTCCTCCGCTGCGCTCCTGCCCGGCGCGCAAGACCAGCCGCCAGCCGCGCCGCGGCAATCCGACCAGATTGTCCTGACGATCAACGGCGCGCCCGGACTTCCACCGAAATACGCGGTGCCCGACTTCATTCCCCTGAGCCCCGACGCGGAAACCGTTGCCGCCGCGAAGACGATCGGCCAGGTGTTGTGGGACGATCTGAATTTCGAGCGGGAGTTCTATCTCATCCCGCGCGACACGTACCGGACGATTCCGGCTGCGCCGTCGATCGATCAGGTGCCGCTCGATCAGTGGAAACAGCTTGGCGCAGATGGTCTCGTGGTCGGCACCGTGCGCAGGACCGCCACCGGGATCACCGTGCAGGTGCATCTGGTGGACGTGGCCACCGGCCGGACCGCGATGGCCAAGGAGTACAGCGGAAGCCTCAGGAATCCGCGGCTGTACGCGCACACGGCGTCCGACGAGATTCACCAGCAGCAGCGTGCGCTGCGCGGCGTCGCGCGGACGAAGCTCGCGTTCACGTCGGATCGGGACGGCGAGCGGATGTCTGGCCCCGTC
This sequence comes from uncultured Vicinamibacterales bacterium, assembly GCA_964476725.1. Classification (GTDB taxonomy): domain Bacteria; phylum Acidobacteriota; class Vicinamibacteria; order Vicinamibacterales; family 2-12-FULL-66-21; genus JALZOC01. The sequence goes on along the minus strand of CAYZBZ010000119.1, from coordinate 6,003 downwards.
GCCGACCGCGGCATCTCGAACATCTACATGTCCGACTACGACGGCGCGAATCAGCAGCGCGTGACCGTGACCCGCACGCTGGATATCGCCCCCGCATGGGCCCCCGACGGGAAGGCGATCGCCTACACGTCGTATCGCACCGGCTTTCAGGACATCATCGTGTCGTACATCTTCGAGGGACGCCGCACGAACCCGATGGCGGGCACGGCTGAGAAACAGAATTACCTGGCCGCGTGGTCGCCCGACGGCACGAAGCTCGCGTTTACCTCGAACCGGGATGGCAACCCGGAGATCTACGTGATCAACCGCGACGGCACCGGCCTGCGCCGGCTGACGAACCATCCCGAGGTCGACGTGACCCCCACGTGGTCGCCGACCGGCACCCAGATCGCGTTTACCTCGAACCGGACCGGCTCGCCGCAGATCTGGATTGTGAACGCCGACGGATCCGAGCCGCGCAAGATCACCAGCGAGTCGTGGTGCGATCGTCCGACGTGGTCGCCGGCGCCGTTCAACGAGATCGCGTACGCCTCGCGCACGGGCGCCGGGTTCGACATCAGGATTTTCGATTTCGCGGAGCGCGGCACCAGGACAATCACCGACGGGATCGGCAGCAACGAGAGCCCGGCCTTTTCGCCGAACGGACGGCACGTGGCGTTCACGTCGACGCGGGCCGGCAAGGA
>CAYZBZ010000119.1:0-5220 GCA_964476725.1 uncultured Vicinamibacterales bacterium | reverse complement strand
TGAGACGATGATGTATAGACGCGTGACGTTGTGGGTCGTGGTGGTTGCAGTGCTGATGGTGGGGGCGTGCGCGAAGAAGAAGCCGCCGGTCGCGCGGCCGACGACTCCTCCGCCGGCGGCCGGCACGAGCTCGGCCAGGCCCCCTGCCCCACCGGAGCCGGTCCGGGAGCCCCAGCCGATCCCGCCGGAGCCGATCAGCTCCGACACGCTGTCGGGCAAGGACATCGACGCGCTCAACCGCAACTCGCCGTTCCAGCCGGTGTTCTTTGCAACCGATCAGGCGGATGTGGATGCCGCCGGGCAGCAGACGCTCAACGCCAATGCCGAGCTGATGAAGACGTATCCGACCTGGATCGTGACGATCGAAGGACACTCGGACGAGCGCGGGACGGCGGAATACAACCTCGCGCTCGGCGAGCGGCGTGCGCTCGCGGCGCGCAACTATCTCGTGTCCCTCGGGGTTCCTGCTGACCGGCTGCGCACGGTCAGCTTCGGCAAGGAGTTTCCATTCGAGCCTGGTCACGACGAGGGCTCGTGGTCGAAGAATCGCCGGGCGCATTTCGTCGTCACGAGCAAGTAAGGACCTAAGGCCTAAGGCCTTGGGCCTCAGGTCTAAAGAACGTTAGAACTTTGGTGCGGAGAGGACGATGAAACGAACGGCATGGCCGGGGGTTGCGGCACTCGCGCTAGTGATGTCCGCGGCTCCCGCGGCGGCGGCCGACAAGGCGCATCAGCAGCTCATGGCGGAGATCCGCATGCTCCAGGAGCAGCAGCAGCAGCTCCAGCAGGTGCTCGGCGGCCTCGCGGAGACGCTGAAGACCGTGACCGCGAAAATCGACGAGCAGGCAGGCGTCAACCGGAAGGCCTTCGCCGATCAGAAGCTGCTCGTCGACACCGTCACCGAAGGCGTCCGTGTGCTTCGTGAGAAGGCGGACGACACCAACGTGCGCCTGTCGTCGATGACGCAGGAGATGGAGGCCGTGCGCCAGGCGATCGCGTCCATCCCCGCGCCCTCACCCGCCGCGGCCACGGGACAGACCCCGCCGGTGGCCGGTGAGACGCCGCCGGGCCCACCTGGGGCCTCGCAGGTTCCGCCCTCTTCGACGGCCGGCGCGCCTCTCATATCCCCGCAGCGGATGTTCGATTCCGCGGACGGAGACTACGCCGCGGGCCAATACGACATCGCGATCATCGGCTTCAACACGTTCATCAACACCTTTCCGAAATCGGACAAGGTCGACGATGCGCAGTTGAAGATCGGCAATTCTCTGTACGCGTCGGGCGAGTACGCCGAGGCCGTTCTTGCGTTCCAGAAGGTGATCACCAACTATCCGCAATCGGACAGCGTGCCGCCGGCGTACTACAAGCTCGGGCAGACCTACGAATCGCTGAAGCAGTTCGATCTCGCGCGAAAGGCATTCGAAACGGTCGTGCAGAAATATCCCGCCGTGAACGAAGCCTTCCTCGCGAAACAGCGGCTGGACAGCTTAAAGGGGAAGTAAAGTTCGCCTCGTCATGAGAACGGCGCCGCACGCCTTGCTCGTGGTTACTCTCATCAGCGCTGTCGCACCTGCGGGTGCCGCGAGTCAGATACTTCCCGGGGAGATCGAGCGGGATCTGATCCAGAGCGATCTGCGGCGTTACCACGCGTTCATCCTCGACTACCGTCGTCGCGGGAGCGACGATGCCGTCGAGGGAATCCTGTTATGGGACAAGAGGCGGATTTACGGTGTGCTCACCGCCATCGAAACCGCCAACGACGACACCCGGCCGTGGGACAAGGTTCGCTTCAAGGCGGCCACCATGATGCATACGGATGCGGCGTTGCGATTGATGGAGCGATCCGATCTGGACGCCGCGCTCCTGCACATCGATGCCGCGAGTCAGCTGTTGAAGAAGGCAGGGCCGGAAGTTCGTGCGTATACGGGCCGCTGGTATCAGGCCGTAGCGCGGCTGCTCCGTTATCGCAACTCGCTTCCCGTTGCAGAGCGGTTTCTCGAGACAGGCCGCGAGCGGCTGCCGCACGATCCGACAGTTCTGTACGAGAGCGGCACTCTCCAGGAGCTACTGGCGAGCGACACCGTGTTGCCGGTTGTCGTCGCCCTGCCCGATCTCAGAGCTCCGCCTCCGAATACCGGCACCAGCGCTGTCGGATCGGCGATGTCTCTCACGAGGGGGGACGTTGATGATCTGAAGCGCCGTCGCGCCGGAAGGCTGAACAGAGCAGCCGGATGGCTTCGCGAATCACTGGAAGGCGATCCCTCGAACATGGTGGCTCGCCTCCATCTCGGGCGGGTGCAAACGCTGCGAAACCAGAACGACGACGCGCTGAGACTGCTCCAGCAGGCGGGCGCGTCAGAGGACGCGGCGACCGCGTATCTCGCGGCGCTGTTCACCGGCGCGTTGCACGAGCGGCTGCGGCGACTGGACGACGCCGCAGCGGCCTACCGTATTGCCGTCGAGCGGCTCCCGGCAAGCCATGCCGCTTACATCGCGCTGAGCGCGGTGTTGCAACGTTCCGGGCGTGGCGACGAGTCACGCGACGTTCTGCGCCGTGTGTTGGACGCCACAGAGGCCAGCAGGCGCGAGCCATGGTGGTCGTATTTCTTCGAGCCGTCGAGCGTCATGGTGCCACAGTTCGACCGGCTCCGACGCGAGTCACAAGAATGAGGGTGATCATCGCGGCGGGCCTCGTCGCCGTGTCGCTGACGGCCCGGCCGCCGCAGACGTTCCGCACCGGTGTCGAGGCGGTGCGCGTCGATGTTCTGGCAATGGATGGCAACCGCCCCGTCGCAGGGCTGACGGCCGCCGATTTCGAGCTGCGGGATTCAGGGGTCGTCCAGCGGATCGAATCGGTTGCATTCGAAGATGTCCCACTCAGCGTGATGTTGGCGCTCGATGCGAGCGGCAGCGTCCGCGGGCAGCCGCTCGAAAACCTGAAGCAGGTTGCGTCCGCCGTGGCCGGATTGCTGAAGGCAGGCGACCGCGTCGCGCTGCTGACGTTCTCAGCAGAGGTCGATCTGCGCTTGGAATGGACCGGAGATCGGCATCAACTCGAACGGGCAATCGAACGCACGTCGGGCTCCGGCACTACCGGGCTGCACGATGCCGCGTACGCGGCGCTGACGCTGAAGGATCCGCAGCCGGGACGCGCGCTGGTATTGATGTTCAGCGACGGCGACGACACCGCAAGCTGGCTCCCAGGGCAGACCGTTCTTGACATCGCCAAACGCAGCGACTCGGTGGTCTATGGCGTCGGCCTGCGTACCTCGCCGATCCTGAAGCCTGGGTACCTCGTCGATTTCCGGTCAGGACTGCAGCCTGACATGCCGCGCGTCCTTCCGTCCGAACTGATGGGGTCGTTTCTCGCTGCGCTGGCAGAAGAGACTGGCGGCAAGTACATTGACGCTGAGCGCAGCGATCGTTTGCGCGACACATTTGTGCAGATCGTCACCGAATTTCGGAACCGTTACCTGCTCACCTACATCCTCCAGGGGGTCGATACCGGAGGCTGGCACCCGATTGAAGTGAAGCTGAAGAACAGGAAGGGGAAGGTGACAGCACGACGCGGATACTTACGGTGACGCGAGCCGCGCAGCGCGATGCGCGGCTCGCAGAGTTAACGTTAGAACGTTGGAACGTTGGAACGATAGAACGTTAGAACTTTAAAACGGAATGTCGTCGTCGGTCAGCTCGCTGACGGGCTCGCCCATCGGGTCTTCCGGACCGGCGGCCGCCGCGCCCCGCGTCTGCTGACGGGCGCCACCGCCGAGCAGCACGATGCGGTCGCCGCGGATTTCGGTCGTGTAGCGCTTCTTGCCGTCCTTGTCGTCCCACTGCCGCGTCTGCAGCCGCCCCTCGACGTAGATCTGTTTCCCCTTCGTCAGATACTCGTTGAGGCTTTCCGCAGTCTTCCCCCACAACACGACGCGGTGCCATTCGGTTTTTTCCTGCCGCTGCCCCGCCTTGTCGTTCCAGATCTCCGTCGTCGCGAGGTTCAGCGTCGCGACCGGCGAGCCGCCCGGCGTGTGCCGGAGCTCCGCATCGCGCCCGAGATTCCCCACAAGGATGACTTTGTTGACACTGCCCATTCAACGATTCCTTTCAAGAGTCCAGCCATTCTGTGGCGCGCGGGTTTGCAGGTCAATCTTCAATTTTCGCGCGAATTCTCGCGCGCGCCTCAATTTTCGCGCGAAGCGTGGCAATTCCTGCGCGGCGTCGGGAGCACGGAGATCGCAGAGGATTCAACCCGCGGAGGGTTCAACCCGCGGAGGGTTCAACAATGACGCACTCCGGCTGCTCCGCGATCGCTACGTGGTCCTCCCGTAGCGATCCTCGAGCCGCACGACATCGGTGAGCTCCGGCGTGGAGACCTCGAAGACGTCGCAGTCGGTGATCGCCGTCATCCGGTGGACGGTCGTGGGGGCGACGTGGACCGCTTCGCCCGGCTTCATCTCGCGCGCGACGAGCGCGTCTCCCTCCGTGATCTCGAACAGCAGGCGCCCCGAGGCGAGGTATATCGTCTCGTCCTTGAAATTGTGGTACTGCAGGCTGAGCGCGTGGCCCGCGTCGATGTGAATGAGCTTCCCGACGTACCGGTCGGTCTTCGCCCAATGCAGCTCGTAGCCCCACGGCTTGTCCACACGCGTCACTTGATCCGGCAAGAACGGCTCCTTTCAGCCTTCGAACTTCAGCCTTCCAACTTCAGACTTTCTTGATCGTCTCCCCCGGTTCCACGAACTCGAGGAGCGTCTGTTCGACCTCTGTGGCCGTTCGGGCCCGGAGCGTGCGTGCGGCGACGGTTGCCGCGTCCCCGGCGCGCAGCCCGCGCAGGACCTGCTTGGCCAACGGGATGGCCGTCGGCGCCATGCTGAATTCCCTGAGGCCGAGGCCCACGAGCAGCGTCAGCAGCACCGGGTCGGCGGCCATCTCGCCGCAGACGGACACAGGAATGTCCCGCCGGCGGCCGGCGCGCGCGACGAGCCGCAGCATCCTGATGATCGCCGGGTGCAGCGGTTCGTACAAGCGCGACACGCGGTCGTCCGTCCGATCGACGGCGAGGCAGTACTGGATGAGATCGTTGGTGCCGATGCTGAAGAAGTCGGCGTGCTCGGCGAGCAGGTCGGCGGTCAGCGCGGCGGACGGGACTTCGATCATGATCCCGATCGGCACGGGAGGCGCCGGCTCCCCGCGCGCCCGCAGCGTGGCGGCGGCGCGCTC
>CAYZBZ010000118.1:0-12397 GCA_964476725.1 uncultured Vicinamibacterales bacterium | reverse complement strand
TCATCTCGGGCGCGTAGTCGGACGTCCCGCCGGATGGCACCGTCAACGCGGAGATCAGTCCGGGAAAGCGCACGCACCGGAAATCGACCTTGCCGCTCGCCCGCTCCGCGGCGAGCTGCTTGTAGTGGCGCGCGTAGTACGTGCCGAGCTGCTCGCAGTACAGCTTGTTGCAGCCGTACATCGTCGTGGGATGCGCCCACTCGTCTTCCTTGACCTTGACGGCGCGCGCCTTGGTCTCTCGATCCGGCAGGCCGTAGGCCGCAATCGAGGAGGGGTACATGAACACGACCGGCCGGCCGTGCGATTCCGCCTCGTGCTGCGCGAATTCGAGCAGGTTGAGCGTCCCCTCGACGTTGACATGGTGAGCGGTGACGGGGGTGAACTCCGCGCGCGTCGAGAGCAGCGCCGCCAGGTGAAACACGAGCTCGACCCGGAATTCAGCGAGCACCCGCTCGAGCACCGCCCGATCCAGAATCGACCCGGTGATCTCGCGATCGACCATCGCGGCCATCGCCGGATCGAGGCGGCTGACGTCGAGCGTCACGATGGCGCGCTCGCCGCGTTCGGCCAGCCGCGCGATCAGGCCGTGACCGATCTCCCCTCCCGCGCCGGTGATGAGGACAACAGGTTTGCGCACGCTGCAAATTATACTTGCACGATGAACCTTGAACCTTGAACCCTATATGCCCAGGGCCCTGTTGCTCATTGCGGTCATCATCGTCGCGGCGGAGAGGCTGCTGCCACCCGAACTGGAGGCGCAGCGCTTCGGAGGCTTCCCTGCGCACTTCACCGCCGACACCATGCGGGTGGACTACTTCCACACGGGCGGGCCGACGTCCGATGAAACGGTGTCGCTCGATCGGATTGTGAACGATGGACCGTGGGCGGGCAGCCGCACGCAGCTCGTGGATCGGACGAACCTGGGAAAGTACCTGTTCGAGGTGCGTGACAAGGCGTCGGGCGAGCAGCTGTACTCGCGCGGGTTCGCGTCGATCTACGGCGAATGGGAGACGACCGGAGAGCAGAAGACCTTGCACCGTACGTTCCACGAATCGCTGCGGTTCCCGTGGCCCGCGCAGAGGGTCGCGGTCACGCTCCGCAAGCGGCAGGAGGACAACAGCTTCGCGCCGCTGTGGTCGATCGAGGTCGATCCGGCCTCGCGGTTCGTCAACCGCGCACCGATCCGGCAGCACGCGGGACGGGTCTGGCCCGCATTCGAGAACGGCCCCGCCTCACAGAAGGTCGACATCCTCGTCATCGGCGACGGCTACACGTCCGCCGAGATGGCGAAGTTTCATCGCGACGTGACGCGGCTGCTCGACGCGCTGTTCGCCGAAGAGCCGTTCAAGAGCCGGCGCGCCGACTTCAATGTCCGGGCGCTCGATCTGCCGTCGGCGGAAAGCGGCGTGAACCGCCCCAACGCCGGCGTGTTCCGCCGCACGCCTGTGTCCGCCGAGTACAACATCTTCGACTCCGAGCGTTACGTGCTGACGCTCGACAATCGCGCGCTGCGGGACGCGGCATCCGCGGCCCCGTACGAATTCATCGAAATCCTGGTGAACGAGCGGACGTACGGAGGGGGCGGCATCTTCAACGATCACGCCACGGCCTCGGTGGACAGCGCGTTTTCGGCCTACGTCTTCGTCCATGAGTTCGGTCATCACTTCGCCGCGCTGGCGGACGAGTACTACACGTCGGACGTCGCATACGAGGCGCGCGGCGCGGAGAAGTTGGAGCCGTGGGAGCCGAACGTGACCGCGCTGCACGACCCGGCGCAGCTCAAATGGAAGGACCTGGTCACGCCGGGGACCCCGCTGCCGACCCCATGGGACAAGGCGGCCTTCGAGCAGCATACGGCGGAGATTCAGAAGCGGCGGCGGGACATCCGCGCGCGGAACGCACCCGAGGCGGAGATGGACGCGCTCTTCCGCGAGCAGATGATCTGGGATCAGAAGTTTCTGTCGTCGATGCGGTATTCGGGAGCGGTGGGGGCGTTCGAGGGAGCGGCGTACGAGGCGCGCGGGCTCTATCGGCCGGAAGCCGATTGCCTCATGTTCACGCGCAATCCGGTCGGCTTCTGCCGCGTCTGCCGGCGCGCCATCGCCCGGATCATCGACCTGTATTCGAGGTAGAGGATCGGCAGGCTACGGAGCTACTGCGCCAGCCTCATCTGGGCCGTCACGAAAACCAGCGATGCGAGGATCGCCAACAGCGTGGCCACCAGGCACAGGATCGCGCCAAGCATGTGGTTGATGCGTTCCGGCTTCAGCGGATCGAGCCACATGCCGACAAGATACCCACCCGCGAACCCGCCCGCGTGCGCGTAGTTGTCGATATTCGGCACGATCAGACCGAAGATGGCCATCGACACGACGTAGCTCGTCAGCTGCGACGTCATCAGGCTGCTCCCGCCGCGGCGCCCGTAGTGCATCAGCGCCCCGACCAGGCCAAAGATCGCCGCGGACGCCCCAAGCGTAAAGGGGGCGCCACCGATAATCGGGAGCGGCGGCATGACGTAGCCTGCCGTGGAGCTGAGGAGGAATCCGCAGGCGGACGACACGGTGTAGATGATCACCACGCGCGACCCGCCGTAAATGTCGGCGGCCGCCGGCGCGATCTGCCGCAGCGCCATCATGTTGAACACGATGTGCAGCGCGCTTCCGTGCAGCCACCCGGCGCTCAGCACCGTCCACCACATCCCCAACTGGAACACGGGCACCGCGCCGCTGACGCCGAGCCGCAGCGTCGCGAGCGAACCCGGGTGAAGGATGGAGAACAGGCCGCTTCCCATGATGTCGGCGCCGTCCTTGAGCGTGAGCAGCAGGCTGAGCACGTAGAGCGCGGCGCATCCATACACGACGATGGTCAGAAATCCGAAATCGTTCCCCATGCGGCGCAGCAGCGGGGCAAATCCCCATAGTCCGGGGTTGCGCCGCCCGCACGAGTAACACTGGGCATCGTTGACGCCCACGAGCGATCCGCACGACGCGCACACGACGGATCCGGTGGTCTGCCGCTTGAACATCCACCGAAGCATATAACGCCCCAGCCAGCGTACAAACAACAGTGCCCTTGGACCTCTTGTGGCTTCCGCCTCAAGGCGGAAGCTACAGGGTTTCAGCACGCTGAAGTTCGAGAATCGCAATTCACCACGGAGCCGGCGGAGCAAACAGAGATAACCTACGGTCCTGTCACTCGGAGCTCTCCGCTCGCTTTGTCAGCTCCGTGGTGGATTCGTGAGCGTTGCCATGCGCGTACTCGTCACCGGCGGCACGGGATATCTCGGAAGCGCGATCGTGCGCGCGCTCGTGCGGCAGGGGCACGAGCCCGTGGTGTTCGCGCGCCGGGCCTCCGCCGCGGGGCTGCCGGGACGCGCGGTGGACGGCGACATCCGCGAAGCCACAGCCGTGAGGCGCGCCGCCGAAGGGGCCGACGCCATCTGCCATGCCGCCGCGCTCGTCAGCGTCTGGCGGCCGCGGCCGGCGGACTTCGACGAGGTCAACGTCGGCGGCCTCGAGTCCGTGATCCACGCGGCCCGCGCGCTCGGCACCCCCCGAGTCATCTACACGTCGTCTTTTCTCGCGTTGCCGCCGGCCGACGCGTCGGCCGTCCTGACCGCCAACGACTATCAGCGAACGAAAATCCGCGCGCGCGCGGTGGCGCGGGCCGCGGCGGACGCGGGCCTGCCAATCGTGACGCTGGTGCCGGGGGTCCTCTACGGCCCAGGGGCTGCGACGGAGGGCAACCTGATAGGGCGCCTGGTCGCCGATCATCTTGCCGGGCGATTGCCCGGCCTGATAGGCGCGGACCGGCGCTGGTCGTACGCCTATGTGGACGATGTAGCGGACGCTCACGTGAGGGCCCTCTCGCGCGGAGGAGTGCTGGAGCAGGAATACCTGCTCGGCGGCGAGAACGCGCCGCAGATGCGGGTCTTCGAAATCCTCCGGGAGATCACGGGCGCGATGCTCCCGCGGCGGCTGCCGTTCGCGCTGGCGTCGGCGGCCGCGGTGTTCGAAGAGACGCGCGCTCGCGTGACGGGCCGTCCTCCCCGCCTCACGAGGGGCGTCGTGGAGATTTTCCGGCACGACTGGTCGATGGACAGCACCCGGAGCGCCGGTGAACTGGACTATCGCGTGGCGCCGCTCGAGTCGGGACTTCGCGCGATGCTGGCCCGAGCTCGATGAGTCCCCCCATCGTGCTTTGCCTTTTGCCTTTCGAGGCCCCCTTTTGCCTTTTGCCTTCTCCACGTTCCTTTCTGTAATCTTCCCCCCAGCCTAACCACCGCCCCCAACTGCCGTCTAACCAATCGGATGCCGCAAACGGACGCCGCCGCCGTCGCGCTGGCCCGCGACGGAGATAGCGAAGCCTTCCGGGCGCTCGTCGAGCGTCATAGCCGCGCTGTCTACAGGCTCGCGCTTCGGATGACGGGCACGGCGCAGGATGCCGAGGACGTGGTCCAGGAGACTTTCTTGAAGGCATACAGACAGCTGAGCCGTTTCGAGTCGCGGGCCAACTTCGCCACGTGGCTGCATCGCATCGCCGTCAACTGCTCGATCGACCTGATTCGCGCGCGGCCGCATCGGGAGGCGGCGCACGACGCGACCGACCTCGAGCAGTTCGGCGCTGACGGGGGTGGCGACGCCGGCCGGCCCTCGCCGGAACGCCTGATGTTGAGCACGGAGGTGCAGGACCGGGTCAACGGCGCCATGTCGGCGCTCAGCCCCATGGAACGGGCCGCGTTCGTCTTGCGGCATTTCGAAGGGCGGTCCATCGAGGAGATCACCCAGTCGCTCGGCCTGAAGGCGAACGCGGCGAAGCACAGCATCTTCCGGGCGGTCAAGAAAATGCGCGTGGCGCTCGAACCGCTCGTGACGGCAGATTGACGGCCCGCGAACGAACGACTAACGACGACAACTGGACGCGAACACCTATGCACTTGAACGAAGAGGATCTGGTCCTCCACTATTACGGGGAAATGGATGCGGCCGCCGAGGCGCGCGCCGCGGCGCATCTCGCGGAGTGCGGGATGTGCCACGGAAGCTACACGAGGCTGCAGCGCGTGCTGGCGGCGGTCGAAGCCGCGCCGGGACCCGAGCTTGCCGAGGGCTTCGAGCGCACGGTATGGGCGCGGCTCCAGCCCCAGCTCGGACAACAGCGCGGCGGATGGCTGTCCTGGCTGGTGTTCTCCCCCGCGCGGCTGGCATGGATGGCGGCCATCGTCGTGCTCGTGGGGGCCGCGTTCTTCGCGGGACGCGTGTCCCGGCACGACACGCCTGCCCCCGCGACCCAGACGGCGACGGCCTCGCAGGTCCGCGAGCGTGTGCTGCTGGTCGATCTCGGCGAGCACCTCGACCGGTCGCAGACGATGCTGATCGAGCTCGTGAGCGCCGGAGGAGACGGCGAGATAAACATCTCGACTGAGCGCGCCCGCGCGGAGCAGCTGGTGTCGGATAACCGGCTGTATCGGCAGAGTGCCACCGCCAATGGGAACGCGGCGCTCGCCAGCGTGCTCGACGAGCTGGAGCGCGTGCTGGTGGAGGTCGCGGCCGGCCCGGACGAGTTGTCCGCCGCCGACCTGGATCAGGTGCGGCAGCGGATCGAAAGCAAGGGACTGCTCTTCAAGGTACGCGTGGTGTCGTCCGAGGTGCGCGAGCGGCAGAAGACCGCGATTCGGATGCGGACTGGCCAGAGTTCGTAGTCGGTAGCGCGAATGAGTCACGCCGGGCGGAGTGCCCGGCCAGTCAAGGAAGCACGGGCCCAGGCCCGCAGAGCGAGACAGGATATATCGATCATGACCACCAGACAATCGCGGGTGTGTAGCATCGTGTTCGCCGGGGCGCTGGCCGTGGGGGCTCCTGCGCTGGCGCAGCAAGCGGGTGTCAAAGAGACCGTCCCGAGGGGCGTCAGGCCCGCAGAGCCGCCTCGAGAAGATCTGAACGGGACGCTGCAGGGAGTCGTCGAGATCGCGGAAACGGTGCGAGAGGACCTGAAAGGGGCGCTCGTTGGATTGGAAGGACTCAACAGCGCGGGTCTCGGGGCGTTGAAGCAGGAGGGGCTCTGGGCGTTGGAGGGACTCGCTGGGCTGAAGGGGCTCGGAGCGCTGGACGGGCTCCGGGCGTTGGAGGGACTCGCTGGGCTGAAGGGGCTCGGAGCGCTGGACGGGCTCGGCGCGTTGGAGGGGCTCGGCGACTTGAAGCTCGGCCGGTTGAACATCGACCGGTTCGACAGCGCTCAGGACCGCCAGGCCGAAGCCGAACAGCGCGAGAAGGAACGCGAGATCCGCATTTACGAGCAGGGTCGCGAGTTCATGGACCAGGGCAGATACGACCGCGCGATCGAGCGCTTCACCGATGTCGTCTCGATGAAAGGGACGCGAGCCGACGCGGCGCTGTATTTCAAGGCCTGGTCGCAGAACAGGGCGGGTCAGCGCGCCGAGGCGCTGGCGACGATCTCGACGCTTGCGAAGGAGTACCCGAAGAGCCGGTACGTGGCGCAGTCGAAAGCGCTCGAGGCCGAGGTACGGCGCGACAGCGGCCAGCCGGTTCGACCGGACAGCGAGAGCGACGACGACCTCAAGCTGATGGCGATCAACGCCCTCGTGAACGCGGACTCCGAGCAGGCGATTCCGATGCTGGAGAAGCTGCTCGAAGGCACTGCCTCGCCCAAGTTGAAGTCGCGTGCGCTTTTCGTGCTCGCGCAGAGCAGCTCCCCGCGCGCCCGCGAAGTGCTCAAGGCGATCGCGCGCGGCGGCTCCACGCCGGAGCTCCAGAGCCGGGCGGTCGACTACCTCGGCCAGCACGGCGGATCCGAAAGCCGTACGGCGCTCGGGGAGATCTACGCCGGCTCCTCCGACGTCGACTTGAAGCGCCGCATCCTGCGCGCGTTCATGGTCGGCGGCGAAAAAGATCGCCTGTTGACCGCCGCCCAGACCGAGCAGAACCCGGATCTGCGCGGCGAAGCGGTCCAGCAGCTCGGCGTCATGGGCGCCCACGAGGAGCTGTGGCAGCTGTACCAGAAGGAAACGGCGGTCAACATCAAGAAGCGAATCATCCAGGCGATGTTCGTCGGCGGCAACACGACGCGCCTGATCGAGCTGGCGAAGAGCGAGAAGGATCCCGAGCTGCGCCGTACGGCCGTGCGTAACCTCGGCGTCATGGACTCGAAGCGCACGAGCGACGCGCTCGTCGAGATCTACAACACCGACAAGGATCCCAGCATCCGGAAGGCGGTCATCAACGGGCTCTTCCAGCAGAGCAACGCGGCCGCCCTCGTGGCGCTCGCCCGCAAGGAGCAGGATCCCGAGCTGAAGAAAGACATCGTGCAGAAACTGTCGGTGATGGGCCGCAATCCGATCGCGACCGCCTACATGATGGAACTGCTGAACGGAAAGTAGAGGACAGCATGGCAGCCCCCTTCAGACTGATCGCGGCGTCACTCGGCGTGACGGTCACGCTCGCGACGGCCATGGCGGCCGGGCAGCCGCGCATCGCGAACGGACCCGTGACGACGCAGGCCGTCGGCTCGCCGTTTGCGCAGTCGTTCCGCGCGACGGTGTCGTCCCAGCCCGATGTCGCGTGGATCGGCTACTCGGTCCCGGTCGCCGACCGCGAGCGCGTCATGTGCTGTTTCAGTTCGGGGTCGAACCGGATCTCGAACGGCGTCGTCTTTTCGGACGGATCCGGCTGCTGCGGTGCGTGCCGCCTGGAGCCGTCGAGTGGCGCGAGCTCGGGCGGGAACGTCGTCTCCTCCCGGCCTGACGCGGGGGGCGTCGTCAAGCTCGAAGGATCGGAGCGGATGGTGGTGCTCTACCGCGTGACCGAAAAACGCGTGGATCGCATCCGGGTCTTCTCCGAGGACTGCCAGCTCGATGCCGGCGGACGCCCGGTGCAGTGGCTCGACAACGTGCGCCCGGCTGACAGCGTGGCGCTCCTCGAGTCCTTCGCCGTCCCGGACGGCGACGGCAAGAACCGCATCATGGAGGGGGCCGTCAGCGCCATCGCGCTGCACGGCGATCCTGCCGCCGACGCTGCGCTGGAGCGTCTGGTGGCCCCCGCCCAGCCCGAGGCCGTACGCAGAAAGGTGACGTTCTGGCTCGGCAACGCGCGCGGCCGGCGCGGGTTCGACACGCTGAGGCGCGTGATGCGCGAAGATCCGAGCGTCGAGGTCCGCAAGAGCGCAATCTTCGGGCTTTCGCAGAGCAAAGTGCCCGAGCGGATTGACACCCTGGTCGGCATCGCGCGATCGGATGCCGAGCCGCGCCTGCGCAGCGAGGCGTTGTTCTGGCTCGCGCAGCAGGCGGGACGGCAGGCGTCGGAGGCGATCAGCGAGCGGATCGAGCAGGACCCGGACACCGAGGTGAAAAAGAAGGCGGTGTTCGCCCTGAGCCAGCTTCCGAAGGATGAGGGGGTGCCGCTGCTCATCAAGGTCGCGCGCACGAACAGCAACCCGGCGGTGCGCAAGCAGGCGATGTTCTGGCTGGGCCAGTCGAAGGATCCGCGCGCCGTGGACTTCTTTGCGGAGATCCTCAAGTAAGGCGGCCGTTACACACAAGCGGCACACAATCAGTGCACGCCGTGGCCCATCTGCAGCGCGGAGGGATCGGCCCCGAGGCGGCGGATGGCGGTTTCCCACATCACCGATGGATTGACGTCGAAGATCAGGTCGAGCGCGACGTCGCACATCAGCCACGCCGACTGCGCCAGCTCTTCGTCGAGCTGCCCGGGTCCCCACCCCGCATAGCCGGCGAGCACCAGCGCGCGAGGGGCCGGACGCGCGTCGAGCACGCGCCGCAGCAGCAGCGGCGAGGTCGACAGATACAGACCTTCGACAACCGCGCGGTACTCCGCGTCGAACGGCGTGTCGCCTACCAGAATCCATCCGCGGTCCGGCTCCACGGGGCCCCCGGTGTGCAGGAGCAGCTCGTTGCCGTGCTCGACCGGCGGGTCGAGCCGCACCATCGTGCTGGCGGTCGCGTCGGTCGGACGGTTCAGCACCAGGCCGAACGCCCCTTCCGGCAGGAAGTCGCAGAGCAACACCACGCTCTTCGCAAAATTCGGGTCCTGCAGCTGCGGCATCGACAGCAGCAGCGTCGGACGAAACTGTTCGGTCATGGTCCTATTCTCTCGCGCGCGGCAGCATGGCCGCGACTTTCTTCAAATCGCCGCTCGTCAGCCACGGAGCTTCTCCACGGCCCACGCGACGTGCTCGGACACGAGCGGGTCCTCACACGTCGGCTCCACCCGGGTCAGGAGAAGGTCCACGGCTTCGGCATCGCCGCTATTGCCGATCGCGACCGCGAGGTTGCGGCGCAGGCGTGTCACACCCGCCCGCTTCATCGGGCTTCCCTTCAGCAGCGCCCGCAGCTCGTCGTCCGACCGCCCCCACAGCTCGAGCAGGCGCGGTCCGTCGAGTCCGGCGCGCGGCTGCCACTCGCGGGCGGTGGTCACCCCGGTGGAAGGGGACAGATTCCATGGACAGACCTCCTGGCAGATGTCGCAGCCGTAGGCGTGTTCGCCGATTGCATCGCGGTGCTCAGCCGGGATCGCCCCCTTCACTTCGATGGTGAGGTACGACAGGCAGCGTGTCGAGTCGAGCACACGAGCCTCGACCAGCGCGCCCGTCGGACAGGCCTCCAGGCAGAGCGAGCAGATGCCGCACTGGTCGAGCGCCGGCGCGTCCGGTTCGAGCGGCAGGTTGCAGATGATTGCCGCGAGGAAGACCCACGATCCGAGCGTCGGGTTGATCAGGCAGGTGTTCTTGCCGATCCAGCCGAGGCCCGCGTGCTGGGCGTAGACGCGCTCCTGGACGGGCCCCGTGTCGACGTATGCGCGCGCCTCGAGCGCATCCCCCGCGACGGCGCGAATCGCCTGGACGAGCGCCTCGAGCCGCTGCTCGATGACCGCGTGATAGTCGTCCCCCCACGCGTAGCGAGCCACAGCCGCGCGGCCAGGATCGCCGTTCTCCGTCGAGTATGGGCGGTCGGCGTTGTACAGGATGCCCAGCGAGATCACCGAGCGCGCGGAAGGCAGCACCGCCCGAACGTCGGCGCGTTTCTCCGCGGTCCTTTTCATGTACTGCATGTCACCGGCGTAGCCGCGTTCGAGCCATTCCCGCAGGAACTGCAGCTCAGGAAAGCTGGCAGCGGGCGCGATGCCGCAGAGATCGAATCCGAGCCTGGCGGCTTCTGTCTTCACCTGCGCGGCTGTCACGTCCCGAGCGTCGTCCGTCACGTGCATCGGATCGATTATAGGCAGGATCGACTTTGACGTCGTATGCGCGCACGGCCCAGAGTTCTCCGACCGACGATCGCACGACGGCGTATCTGGCTGCGCTACGAAGACGGCGCTACGACTTCACCAGCTGACGCACCACGTACGGCAGAATTCCGCCGTTCCTGAACGCGACCAGTTCTTCCGGCGTGTCGATGCGCGCGGTCGCGGTGATGTGCTGGATCGTGCCGTCGGCGCACGTGACGCGCACGGCGACGACTCCGCGGGGCTCCAGCGTCGCCCCCATGCCGATGATGTCGTAACGCTCCCGTCCCGTGAGCTTCAGCGTCGCCGTGTTCTCCCCGGCGCGGAACTGCAGCGGCAGCACGCCCATGTTGACCAGGTTGCTGCGATGAATCCGCTCGAAGCTCTCGGCGATGACCGCCTTCACGCCGAGCAGCAGCGTGCCCTTCGCCGCCCAGTCGCGTGACGACCCCGATCCGTATTCCTTGCCGGCGATGATGATGAGCGGAACGCCCGCTTCCCGGTACCGGACCGAGGCGTCGTAAATCGTCGTGACCTCCCCCTCGGGAAGCCGCGTCGTCCATCCGCCCTCCGTCCCGGGCGCGAGCTGGTTACGCAGACGGATATTCGCGAACGTCCCGCGCATCATGACCTCATGATTGCCGCGGCGGGCGCCGTAGGAATTGAAGTCCGCCGGTGCGACCCCCTTCGAGATCAGGTACGTCCCCGCGGGGCTGTCGGCTGGAATCGATCCCGCCGGGGAGATGTGATCGGTCGTCACGCTGTCGCCGAGCACCGCCAGCGCGCGGGCGCACACGATGTCAGACGGCGGGATGGGCTCGAGCGTCAGCCCCTCGAAGAACGGCGGATTGCGGATGTAGGTCGAGGCATCGTCCCACTCGAAGCGTTCGCCGGTCGGGCTCGGGAGCGAGCGCCACCGCTCGTCGCCATCGAACACGGTCGCGTACTTCGACCGGAACATCTCGGACTTCACCGACGTGAGCATCGTCTCCTGGATCTCACGCTCCGCCGGCCAGATATCTTTCAGGTACACGGGCTTCCCGGCCTGATCTTCGCCGAGGGGCTCGGTCGTCATGTCGATCTGCATGCGCCCGGCGAGCGCGTAGGCGACGACGAGCGGCGGCGACGCCAGATAGTTCGCCCGGACCTGCGACTGGATGCGCCCCTCGTAGTTCCGGTTGCCGCTCAGCACCGACGCGACGATGAGGTTGCGGTCCCTGACGATCGTTGACACCGGCTCGGGCAGCGGCCCGCTGTTGCCGATGCAGGTCGTGCAGCCGTAGCCGACGACGTTGAAGCCCAGCTCGGCGAGGTACTCGAGCAGCCCCGATGCCTTGTAATACTCCGTGACGATGAGGGAGCCAGGAGCAAGGCTGGTCTTCACCCACGGCTTGACCTTCAACCCGCGCTTCACCGCGTTGCGCGCGACGAGGCCAGCGGCGATCATCACGCTCGGATTCGACGTGTTGGTGCAGCTCGTTATCGCGGCGACGACGACCGCGCCGTGATCGAGGCCTTCCATCCCAGGCACGACATCGCTCGCGGTCGCGACGGCGGCAGGTGCGGCCGCCGGATGCGCGGCCGTAAATCCGGTTTCGCCGGGCTTCTCGGCCGCCGGCTTCAGTTTGCGCTCGGCGAGCATGAGGTCGAGCGCCTGCTGAAACTTGTACTTCGACTGGCGCAGCGAGACGCGGTCCTGTGGGCGCTTCGGACCCGCCAGGCTGGGCTCGACGGTCGACAGATCGAGCTCGAGCGTCGAGGTGTACGCCGGATCCGGCGCGTCGTCCAGGCGGAAAAGGCCTTGCTCTTTCGCGTAGGCTTCGACCAGCTGCACGTGGCTTTCTTCGCGTCCGGTCAGACGCAGATAGTCGAGCGTCATCTCGTCGATCGGGCAGATGGCAATCGTCGCCCCGTATTCCGGCGACATGTTGCCGAGCGTCGCGCGATCCGCGATCGTCAGGAACTCCAGCCCCGGCCCGTAGAACTCCACGAACTTGCCGACGACGCCGAACTTGCGGAGACGCTCCGTGATGGTGAGCACCAGGTCGGTGGCCGTCGCCCCCTCCGGCAGTCGATCGACCAGGCGGAACCCCACAACCTCCGGGATGAGCATCGAGATGGGCTGTCCCAGCATCGCGGCCTCC
>CAYZBZ010000117.1:2478-12571 GCA_964476725.1 uncultured Vicinamibacterales bacterium | reverse complement strand
GATGCGGAAGGTATGCAGCCCGGGAATGGGTGCCTGTCCACGCATCTTCATGACTTGCATCTTGCGAACCATCGAATTCCGATCGAGGCTTTGAACGAGCCACAGCAGTCCGTCCGCGACGGTGAAGATCGGATTCTGTTCAGCCTCCGAGGGTTGATACTCGTCGACGAGAAACGTCGTCGCTTCCCAGCCTGTGAGCCGGACGGCCAGTTGCTGCACGAAGTGCTGCAAATCGAGGTAGCCGTTCAGTGCCCGCTCGGCACCCTGGGCCACCGTTCGAAAGGAATCGACAATCACCAGGCCGGGGCTCGTCGCTTCGACTTCCTGAACGATGCGTCCCAGGAGCTTCTCCAACGTGCCGTTCACCATGTCCTGGCTCAGATTCACGTAGCGGATCGACTCATTCACGCGGGCCACATCGAAGAAGGTGAACTGCTGCTGATAGCGCAGCATCTTGAGGGGGGGTTCGCCGACGACGGTGAAGTACAGCGCGGGACGATCGGGACCGGCGAGGGCGAACATGATCTGCTGCGCGAGCGTCGTTTTCCCCGCGCCTGGAGCGCCGGCAATGACATTGAAGGAGAATTCCGGCAGGCCTCCACCCAGGATCTGGTCGAGTCCCGGAACGCCTGTGGAAAGTCGGCGAATTACAACCCGGTCAGTCATGCCTTATGTCTCCTCTGTGCTCGCGTCGAAAAAGGCAGTGGGCCACGCCTTTCGCAACAGACCCGCCGTCAAGGGTTCCCCGATGAACGTGACGAGCAACCCCGCGAATGTTGCGAGCACCGCTCCGACGCATTCAATAGCGACGGCAGGATCCTGTCGCTCCAGACAGATCTTGACCTGAGCAAATGGCCTTTCCGCTTGCTCCGGCGGCGGGGTCCCCGGCGTGCGTTCTGCTGGGGTGCCCTCGCGCGTGGGGACCAACCACGGGTATTCCCGTTGCGCAAGGTGCAACGCGCGACCAGTCAGCGCATCGACGCCAACGTGGCCAATCAGCGGAGCCGACACCCGAACGAGGTCATCGTAGGCGCGGTGCGCCGCAGCCAAGAAAGCCTCCGCGCCCGTGGCCGGCCCCGCGTGCTGCGCCAGCACTTTCAGCGCGAGCTGCCGCAGCGCCACGTTTCCAAGGGCCGTCATGCCGTGTCGAGACCGCACGCGTCGGTGGACGAATCTTTAGCCGGGATTTCCATTTTGGCGGTCGGAATAGACACGATGCTACACCCGCAGACGCCAGTCCTAAAAGGCCAAACCTCAAAGCCCGGAACCCGCGGTTGCACATCCCCGCATCATATCGAGATTGGCCGCGACGCCGCACGCCAGAGTCCCCGCCGGACCGCCACGTATATCACGAAGCATTCCACCGCGAATGGGGGAAAGCCCCCGAAGCCCAGGATCGGCATCTCGAAAACCTTCACGTGGGGCAGAATCGGGACGTTATAGACCCATTTGGTCCCGGACCAGTAGTTCCAGAATTCCCAGAGACACCCGCAGATGAGACCAGCCGCCAGGAGATTGACCAGCCGGCCGCTGCGTCCGTCGAGCCAGTCCCCGAGGATTGACTCGCTCCCGGCGCGCGCGTTCAGCGGATCCAGCAGCAGGATGAAACCGAGCCACACCGGCGCGGCGAGGTACGTCGCCAGGGAGGTGGAACGGAGCACGATCGGCAGGATCAGCATCAGCGCGCCCCCCGCGATGGCGGCCCACGCGCCTGGACCGAGCGGTCGGGGAAGCGGCAGCTCCGCCCGGTTCGCCGGGGCGCGTCGATCGCGCAGGCTCGACACGAGATCGCCCGTCTCGAAGATCGCCGGCCAGATCGTCGCGAACGACCAGAGATAGCCGAAGCCGCGCAGCAGCGGGTCCTCCGGCAGGCCGACGTAGTACCAGTTATGGAGGCAGCACTTGTTGTACAGCTCGAAGATCACCCACAGCGGCACGGACGCACAAGCCAGCAAGACGAGCTCCGCCGGGTTGTCGCGCAGCCACGAGTTGCCGCGCCGCTTCCAGACGAACGCATCGACGAGCAGGATGTACCCGGTCCAGGCAATCGGCGTGTGCCAGTGAAAGAACGGCTCGACGCGCGCGAGCATGCCCGCCTCGGAGAGCGCGAGGATGGCGACGCCGATCCAGCCGTACGGCGGAAGCTTGCGCATGTGCTCAGGTCAGTCGCCCGGACGCGATCCCGCGCAGCAGCGGTACGCCGACCCCCTTGGCAAACACCATCGTCTTCATGGTGCTGCCGAGCCCGCCGGGCATGACGAGCGTCCGGGCGGCGATCCGCTGCTGGATGGCACGGCGATCATGTCCCGTCTCGAGGCGATCGGCAAGGCCCAGCGACAGCAGAAAGTAGGTCTGGTCGATGATGCCGAGGGTGTCGAGCCCGGCCCCCTCGGCCGCGTTCCGGACGGCCGTCAGATCCACGTGGGACGTCAAATCGTGCTCACCGGGGGCGTCCAGCCAGCGCACGGCGCCGGCCGTGTGCGCGTGATACGCCATCAGTGTTCCACCGGCGTGCGTCGGCGACTGAAGCTCGCGGGCGTCGTGGCCGTAGTCGAAGAGGAGGAGGAACCCTCGCGCCAGCGCGTCGGACGCCGACCGGACCCACTCCGCGGCCGTCAGGCCGACCTCGATGCGGGCGCCGGCACTGAGCGTGACGTGGCTCCGCGCCAGATAGTCGGCAAGTGCGGGAGACAGAGGCGCGTCCGCTTCCGCCAGCGCGCCGTTCCGCTCGCCGACGACGATCTCTCGGAGGCCCAGCGGCGTCATCGTCACGATGTGCACCGGCAGGGCGTCGAGCAGCTCGTTCGCGTAGATCGTGCCGGTCACCGAACGGGGAAGGTCCGCGCGCATGCCGGCGAGACGCGCGACATGCGGCCCGAGGGCGGCGCGCTGCGCGTCGCGCGCGGCCGCGCTTCGCTCGACCAGCGTGAGGCGCACGTTCGCGTAGAAGTCAGGATGGTGGCGGGCGGCCGCGTCGAGCACATCGCGTGCGAGACGGCCGTTCCCGGCTCCCGCCTCGACGAGATCGAATGCCGTCGCCCCCTGTGCACGCAGCACGCGCCACATCTCGTCGAGCTCGACGGCAATCAGCTCCCCGAAGAGCGGCCCGACGTCCACACTGGTGAAGAAATCGCCGTCCCGGCCCGACCGCTGCGCCGCGCGCGAGTAATACCCGTATTCGGGGTGGTACAGCGCGATCTCCATGAACTCGGCGACCGTGACAGGGCCTCCCTCGCGGATGCGCGAGACGATCAGAGAGGTGAGAGGGGACAAGGCCAAGGCAAAAGGCTCAAGGCTTCAGGCTAAACCCAAAGCCCAAGGCCCAGAGCCCAAAGCCAAAAAAGAAGGGCCAGCGAACTGTCGTCCGCTGGCCCTTTGATTCTAGCCGAGTCGCGAGTTACCGTTTCGTCATCGTGATGAAGTATTCATGTCCCTCGCGCCAGACGACGAGGAACACGGGACGACCCGCCGACGCGTTCTGAAGCGCCCGCGTAACCTGGCTGACAGTGGCGACAGGCTGGCGATTCACTTCGAGGATCACATCGTTCGGCCTCACACCGGAATTCGCGGCCACGCTGCCGCGATCGACGTCGGCTACGATCGCGCCGCCGCGTCCCCGCGGCAGCTCGAGCTGACGTGACATCTCGGGGGTGATCGCCTCGAGCTGCATGCCGAAGTCCGTCGCTGTTGGTGCTTCGCGCTCGGGACTGTCCGGCCGCGGCGACCGGCCGCCATTCGCTTCGGCCTCGAGGTCGAGCTCGCCGGGTGTGATGTTGAGCGTCTTCCGCTGGTTGTCCCGATAAATCGTGACCGGCACGCTCGTGCCTGGCTTGGTCGCCACGACCATGTTCACCAGGGCATTGTTGTCGACGACCGGCCGTCCGTTGTACTCAACGATGACGTCGCCGCGCAGGAGCCCCCCTTTCGCGGCCGGGGAATCGTCCGTAACTCTGACGATAACAGCACCGTTGGTATTGGGTAGTCCCAGTGCCTGAGCCAGGTCTTTCGAGATTGGGTCCGGATTGATTTGGACCCCGATGACGCCGCGCGAGATCTTGCCGGAGCGAAGCTGCGGCAGCAGCTCGCGGATCGTGTTGATCGGCGTCGCGAAGCCGATGCCGATGTTTGCCGCGCGCTGCGGGTCCGTATAGATCGCCGTGTTCATGCCGACGACCTCGCCGCGAACGTTGAGCAGCGGACCGCCGGAGTTGCCGGGGTTGATGGCCGCGTCGGTCTGCAGCATCGGCTGCTGGCGTTGCGCCGTCCCGCCGAACGGACGGTCGAGCGCCGAAATCACGCCGACGGTCACCGTGTGACCGAGAGCGAAGGGGTTACCGATGGCCATGACCCAGTCCCCCTGCTGCATCTGCGACGAATCGCCGAACCTCGCTTCCTGCAGCGGCGTCGAGGGCGCCTCCGTCAACTGGAGCAGCGCGCTGTCGGTCAGCGAATCATGGCCGATCACCCTGGCTGGATATTCCTCGTTGCGTGACGCGCCGACGAATGCCACCGTGATCTTGTCGGCACCTTCAATCACGTGGTTGTTGGTCAGAATGAAGCCGGCCTTGTCGATGACGAAGCCGGTGCCGGCCCCTTCGCTCAACTGGCCCTGCGGTGACTGCGGGCGCCGGCGCGGGCTGCGCTGCGGCGAATCGGGCGCCTGGCCGCCGAAGAAGCGGCGCAGCAAATCATCGCCCCCCTGGCCGCCGAAGAACTCGGTCAGGTCCTGGGTCCGCTGACGAGACTCCGTGCGGATGTTGACGACCGTCGGAATCTGCGACTTGGCGATATTGCGGAATGTGGTGGCGTCGATCGGTCCGCCGAGCGGCGTGCTGTTCATCGCCGGCATGGCCACCATCTGTGCCGACGAGGCCGGCGTCAGGTCGAGCCGTGAGGCGATGACCATGCCGACGGCGAGAGACGCTATGACGAGAAGGACGGCGTAAAAAAGTGTCGTCTTGCGCGTGGACATCATGTTTCTCCGTGATTCTTTCAGATGCTGTCGAACCCTGTGCCTGCCGTAGTTATTATCGACGTCACGTGACTTACCCGAGAGGTACGATGTCGGTCTGCATCGGTCCGGTGACCTCCGCGTCCCCAACTCCGACGAACATGTTGATCTCCGTGCGCACGCCGAACTCCTGGTTGTAGATCCCCGGCTCGATCGTGAACCCCGTGCCAGGAATCAGCCGGCGGTCGTCGTGGGTTTCGTAGTCGTCCATGTGGACGCCGTTGCCGTGGACCTCCTGGCCCAGGCTGTGGCCGGTCCGATGGATGAACTGCGCGCCGAATCCCAGGCGATCGATCACGTCGCGCGCCGCGCGATCGACCTCGTAGCCGCGCAGGTCCCGTCCGGCACGCGCCGCGGCCTTCACGAGCTCGACGGCTGCGTCCCGGCCATCGCGCGCCGCGGCAAATGCGCGGGCGTACTTCTCGGGCACGGCCGATCCCGTGAATCCAACCCACGTGATGTCAGCAAACACCGCGCCGGGCGCCGGCAGCTTGCCCCACAGGTCCAGCAGCACGATCTCGTTGGGGCCAATCGCCCGATGGGCTGCCGCGGTGGGCTGATAGTGCGGGTTGCCCGCATTTTCCTGGGCCGACACGCATGGCGCCGAGTCGCTCACCAGTCCCTCGTCGGCAAACCAGCCGACCATCGCCTGCTGCACTTCGAACTCGTTCAGCGCCCGGCCGGCCGCCCGGCGCTCGCGGACGAGGTCGAACGCCCGATCCTTTATCCGGTAGAGCCGCTCGGCGGCCGCGCGGTGCGTCGCAAGCGCCTCAGCGCTCCAGATCGCCTCGAACCGCTGGACGAGATCGCCCGACGAGACGACCTCGACGCCAAGCTGCCGGACCGCCTCGACAGTGCCGGCATCTACCCGCGAAATGTAAGGGATCGCGTTGCCGGGTGAGTATTCCATCGCCACCCGGGTCATCCCGTGCAGCAGGCTCTGCAGCCCGGCCGCCAGTTGCTCCCGGCCGGCATACGGCCGCTTGTCCCCTGGAAGGCCGTCAAGGTTGTGACGCTCGATCGCGTGCACAAGACCCCGCGGGGCCCCTACGGCCGGCACCAGGTAATACCACCGGCGCGTCGCCATCTTGCCGGACGAGGCAAGGTCCGTCAGCCGGGCCGCAATCGGATTCGAGCCGTGAAAATCGTACAGCAGCCAGCCGTCGAGCCCATCTTCCTTCAGGGCCTGCTGGACCGCGGGTACCGACAAGGGCATTCCTTGAGTATACATGCCGGGGTTCAGGGGTTCAGGGGTTCAGGGGTTCAAGGTTCAAGGTTCAATTGCGGGCTAATATAACGGAGAACGTATGCGAATCCAGGCACTCGTCGCCGTTGCACTCGTCACGATCGCCGCGGCGGGCCTGCCGGGGCAGGCGCCGCAGACGGCGCCGCAGGGGACCGGGCAGCCCCCTGTCACGTTCAAGGTCGAAGTCAACTACGTCGAGCTCGACGCGGTGGTCAGCGATGCGCAGGAGAAGTTCGTCGGTGACCTGACGAAGGAGGACTTCCAGGTCATCGAAGAGGGCACGCCGCAGTCCATCATCGCGTTCTCGCGCGTCGATCTGCCGATAGAACGCGCGGATCCGCCGCTCTTCAAGCGGACGGTGGTTGAACCGGACGTTCGATCCAACCGCGAGGCGTTCAATGGCCGCGTGTTTCTGATGGTGCTCGACGATCTGCAGACCGATCCTCGCTACGGGCTGCGCGTCCAGGCCGCGGCGCGCCAGTTCATCCGCCGCTACGTCGGCGCCAACGACATGGTGGCGGTGGTGACGACCGGGGGCAACGCCTCGGCTTCACAGGAGTTCACGAGCAGCCAGGCGCGGCTGATTGCGGCCGTCAACAAGTTCATGGGTCAGAAGCCGATGCGGGGGACCCCCGACATGGAGCGCGGCTTCAGGGCGCGGAACACCTATGTGACGCTCCGCAACCTGGCCGATTACTTCGCCGCGGTCCGGGGCCGCCGGAAGGCGATCCTGTGGTTCGGTCAAGGGGTCGATTACGACATCGGCAACCCGTTCACCTCGCGCGACGCGAACATCGTCCGGCAGGCGATGCAGGACGTGATTGAGACGGCGACCCGCGCGAACGTGAGCTTCTATGGCATCGACGCGCGCGGGCTTGGCGCGGGGCTCGACGAGGCCATCGAGATCTCAGGGGTCCCGGACGAGACCAACGACAGCTCGGCGATCCAGAACGAGGTGCGCCGGGGCCAGGACAGCCTCCGGTCCGTCTCCACCGAGACTGGAGGGTTCGCGATCGTCAACCGGAACGACCTGAACGAGTCGTTCGAGCGGATCATCCAGGAGAACAGCAGCTACTACGTGCTCGGCTACTACGCCTCCAACGACAAGCGCGACGGCAAATTCCGGAACGTGCAGGTTCGCGTCACCCGCCCCGGGCTCACCGTCCGCGCGCGGAAGGGCTACACCGCGCCAAAGGGGCCTCGCCCCTCGACCGCCGCGGGCAATCGCCTCGAGGCGCAAATGCCCGCCGTAATTCGTGACGCGCTCGCGAGCCCCATTCCGTCGAGGGGCCTGGGCGTGTCGATGTTCGCGGCCCCCTTCGTCGGCACCGCGCCGAAGACCTCGGTCGCGCTCGTCGTCGAGATCGATCCGGGCAAGCTCACCTTCGTCGAGCAGGAGGGCACCTTCAGCGAGGACCTCGAGATCCACGTGCTCGCCATCGACGTGGCGGGGAAAGTGCAGGGGGGCGGGCGTGACGTCGCTCCGCTGCGGCTGCACGCCGCCACTCACGCGCTCGTGGTCGAGAACGGCCTCCGCGTGACGCGCCGGCTCGAGCTGCCGCCGGGCCGATATCAGATCCACGTCGGCGTTCGCGAGACGAACGGCGGCGCCATCGGCACGATCAGACAGGATCTCGACCTGCCCGACTTCTCGAAGGGGCAGCTTCAGATGAGCGGCATCGCGCTCACGTCCGCATCGGCCAACCGCATGCTGACGGCGAATCCCGACCCCGGGCTCAAAGACGTGCTGCCGTCCCCGCCCACTGCGCTCCGCGACTTCCCGCGCACCGACACGCTTGCGCTGTTCGCCGAGGTTTACGACAACCAGACCGTTCCCCATCGCGTCGCCATCAACACGACGGTGGTGGCAGACGATGGGAAGGTGATGTTCACGTCGGGGGACGAACGCGCGAACTCGGAGCTGCAGGGGCAGAAGGGGGGCTACGGCTACACGGGGAAGATCCCGCTCGCCGACCTGCCTCCCGGCCGTTACGTGCTGCGGATCGAGGCCCGGACGCTGCTCTCCAACGGCGGCACGGCCGCGCGCGAGCTGGAATTCCGTGTCCGATGACGTCCCCTCTCACGACCATCGGCCAGGGTGACGGCAGCGGGATCGTGGATCCGCGCCGCACGATCGTTCGCGACGCGGCAGAGTGGCGCGCCCTCTGGGCTGCGCATGCCGGGCCGGACTCCGAGGCCCCGGCCGTGGATTTCGGGTCGCACATGGTGGCGGCGGCGTTCGCGGGGGAGCGGCCCACGCCGGGATTCCAGATCGAGATTGCCGGCCTGCGGCGCGACGGCTCCGCGCTGACGCTGATCGTGACCGAGCGCGCTCCTGCGTCCGGCATGGCGGCGGCGCAGATGATCGTCACGCCGTTCCACATCGTCGCCCTGCCGCGCTCCGACGGCGACGTGCGGTTTGCGGCCCCTTCCGAACCGGGACAGCCGCCGGCGATCGGCCGGCACGCGCCGTCCTCGACCGGCCTGGAGCCCAACGTCGCCGCGGCGCTCGCCTATCTCGCCGGGCCGTTTTCCGGCATCCTCATCCTGCTCGTCGAGCGGGCCAATGCGTACGTCCGCTTCCATGCATGGCAGGCGGTCGTCGGGCTCGGAGGATTGGGAGCGCTGGCGGTACTGGCGCTCGTGTCGTCGTTTCTGACCCTGCTGCTGTCGCCCAGGGTCTTTACGGCGATGTACTGGCTGTCAGGGCTGGTGGGGTGCCTGTGGCTGGTCGTGTGGGCCGTGTGCCTGTTCAAGGCGTTCACCGGCCGCGCGTGGAAAATGCCTGTGGCGGGCCGCTATGCCGAGCGGCTCGCCGCCAAAGCCTGAGCGGCGAGCGGTCCGCTCCGCTCCGCGCCGTGCGGGGCAGGCCACCGGGAGGCTGGCGCTACTCGAACTTCTTGACCCTCTTGACGTCGACGTTGCCGTTCGCGTGCGAGAACTGGTACTGGCTCATAAAGAGGTCAGGCTTGAACGGCGACCTCATCGTGATCTCGATGATCTCTCCGGGCAGGAACGGCTTGCGGTATGGCTGAGAGTCGCCTGAGGCGACCTGTCTCTTCTTGTCGTACCAGTACTCGTCGACCTTCAGCAGGCTGATGGCGCCGACCGAGATGTTCCTGATCTTCAACACCGTGACTATGTCGCCGCCGATTTTCTTTGACCCGCCCTGCATGATCTCGATGCTGGCGGTGCCTTTCACCGGCCTGACGAACTTGGCAGGTGTCGCGGGGGCCGGAGCCGGCGCTTTGGCCGCCGCGGCCGGCCCGGGCTTGGCCTGTGCGAAAGCGTTCGATGCGAGGATCAGCGAGCAGAGAAGTGCAACGGCAGGTGCGAACGTGATGCGGTTCATGACTACCTCCCGGGAAGCGTAAGGTCCGGAAAGATTATAGGCCTCTTACATCTCGCCGTTCCAGTCCTCTGCTTCGGGGCTCGAGGACCGGAAGATTTCGAGATGCCATTTGCCGCCGCCCCACGGCTCGATCACTTCGGCAGCGACCACGTCGACGAGGATCTCCGCGAACGACCGCCCCTCGGGGTCCCCCTCGAGATGGTAGGCGGCCTCGTCCCACTGGAAACTGGGGTACAGCACCATCGTGAGGAACAGATCGAACCCGTCGTCCACGACGATCAGCTGCCCGCAGGGGCGCTTGAGGGTCGAATGGTAGATGAGGTACTTCTCCGCGCTGTGCGCGCGGATGTAGCGCTTGAGCGCGAACTCTCGAGCGACGATTTCCTCGACGGCAATCTTCTTGTCCCAGCAATCGCGGCAGTAGCGCTCCTCGCCGCGAGGCTCCGACACGTCCTTGGCGCCGCACAACGCGCACCGGGCCTGC
>CAYZBZ010000117.1:0-2378 GCA_964476725.1 uncultured Vicinamibacterales bacterium | reverse complement strand
TCAGCCTTTCAGAATCCCCTCCCTGAGCGCCGGAGCGTATACCTCGTCCGCGTACTGCTTGACCATGCGCCTCGCGCTGAAGCGCGGCGTCACCGACATGATGGCTTGCCGGACGAACGACAGCCACCGGCTTGGGATGCCCTGCGCGTCGCGATCGTAGAAGGTCGGGACGACCTCGCGTTCGAGCAGCTGGTACAGGGCCTCGGCGTCGGCGGTGTCGACCGCGTCGGGATCGCCGCTCGCCGCCTTGCCCTCGATCAGCCAGCCGTTCGAGCCGGTGTAGCCTTCGGCCCACCAGCCGTCGCCGATGCTGAGGTGCGGCACGCCGTTCACGGACGCCTTCATGCCGCTCGTGCCGCTCGCCTCGAGGGGCTTGCGGGGGTTGTTCATCCAGACGTCGCATCCCTGCACGAGGAAGTGGGCGACGTGGAGATCGTAGTCGTCCACGAACGCGATGCGCCCGCCGAACATCGGATCGATTGCGCGGCGGTACACCTGCTGGAGGTGATGCTTGCCGGTTTCGTCGGCCGGGTGCGCCTTGCCGGCGAACACGATCTGGACGGGCCGCCGCCACGCGTTGAGGATGCCCAGCAGCCGGTCGGGGTTGTGGAAAATCAGCTCGGGGCGCTTGTATCCGGTGAAGCGTCGCGCGAAGCCGATCGTCAGCGCTTCCGGATCGAGCAGCGTGCCGGCGGCGACGACCCGCGCGGCGCTGACGTGCTCGTCCGTCCAACGCTGCCGCGCGCGCTCACGAATGAACGCGAAGAGGAAGTCCCGCAGCGACTGCCTCGCGGCCCACAGCTCCTCGTCCGGGATGTCGAGCACGCGCTTCCACAGGGCGGGATCGTCGTGCCGGTCGCGCCAGTCCGCGTCGAGATGGTCGTCGAAGAGGCGCGCCATTTCCGACGACAGCCAGGTCGGCACGTGGACGCCGTTCGTGATCGCGCGTACCGGCCGCTTCTCCTTGGGCACGCCCGGCCAGATCGGCCCCCACATGTCGCGCGTGACCTCGCCGTGCAGCTGGCTGACGGCGTTGATCGCGCCGGCGGTCCGCAGCGCGAGCGCCGTCATGTTGAACATGGGCCCGCTGCCGTTGTCGTAATGGCCGAGCGCCAGAAAGGCGTCGCGGTATGGGCCGAGCGTACCCCACGCGTTCGCGAGGTGCGTCTCGACGAGGCTGAACGGGAAGGCGTCGTGCCCCGCGGGCACGGGCGTATGCGTCGTGAAGATCGTCGTGCGCCGGACTTCCTGCAGCGCGGAGTCGAACGAGTCGCCGCGCTCGATCAGGTCGCGGATGCGCTGGAGGACGACGAACGCGGCGTGCCCTTCGTTGAGGTGCCACACCGCGGGGGCCGATCCCATGGCCTTGAGCGCGCGGACGCCGCCGATGCCGAGGATGATCTCCTGTTGCACGCGCGTCTCGCGATCGCCGCCGTAGAGGCGCGCCGACAGCTCGCGATCCCACGGGACGTTCTCTTCGAGATCGGTGTCGAGCAGGTAGAGCTTCACCCGGCCGAGACGCACACGCCAGACCGACACGAGCACGCTGCGGTTCCCGAGCGGCACCGCGATGGTGCACGGCGTGCCCTCCGGGGTGACGGCCGGCTCGATCGGCGCCTGCCCCCACGACAGGCGCTCGTAGGATTCCTGCTGCCACCCTTCGGGGGACACGCTCTGATGGAAGTACCCCTGCGGATACATGAACCCGACGCCGATGAGCGGGAGGCCCAGGTCGCCCGCTTCCTTGCAATGATCGCCCGCGAGGACGCCGAGGCCGCCGGCGTAAATCGGCAGCGACTGGTGCAGCGCGAACTCGGCGGAGAAGTACGCGATCGTTTGCCCCGCGAACTGCGGAAGCCGGTTCGCCCACCACGTGTTGCGGGCAGCGCGCGAGTCATCGAGCGCAGCGATCGCTCGATCGTAGCGGGCGATGAATTCCGGATCAGCCGCAGCTGCCGCGATCTTCTCGCGGGGAATGATCGACAGCATCTTGACGGGATTGTGTGCAGTCGATCGCCATAACGAGTAGTCCAGACCGCGGAAGACCTTGCGGGCGGCAGGATGCCAGCTCCACCACAAATCGAGCGCGAGTTCGTCGAGGCGATTCAAGGCGTCCGGAAGAGGCGGGAGTGAGGAGTATCTATTCATCTACGATTTACGATCTACGATTTGGCGATGTTGTTTACTGTCTGGATTCGGTGTCGGTTGATTTATGCAATTGGACTCGGCCAGGATCAGTGTCCGCCCTGCGCGTTTGGAAGCTGATTGTCGCATGCGCCGATGAGGGACGCGAATCTGGAGAGGTCGATATTGCCGCCGGAGACGACGGCGACGATTTTCCCCGATCCTGCGCGTCCGCTGAGGGCTGCGGCGATCGC
>CAYZBZ010000116.1:0-12650 GCA_964476725.1 uncultured Vicinamibacterales bacterium | reverse complement strand
CGCGGGCGTCGTTCCGGAAGAGCGGGAACGTTTCACTCGAGAGCGCGGTGAAATGAATGTCTTCCCACCCGTCGTTGTCGTAGTCCTGGAAATCCGTGCCCATGCCCGAGACCGGCCGGCCCGACGCGGGCACGGAGACCCCGGCGGCGAGCGCGGTTTCGCCGAACGTGCCGTCGCCGTTGTTACGGAACAGGAAGTTGGGAACGGCATCGTTCGTCACGAACATGTCCAGGCGCCCATCGTGATCGAAGTCCGCAAAAGCCACGCTCATGCCCTTCCCGACGTGGGCAAGCAGGCCCGCACGGTCCGACACATCCTCGAACGTTCCGTCGCCGCGGTTCCGGTACAGTCGGTTCGGCAGGCCCTGGAAGAATCGGGGGTGGCAGTAGATCCGGATGCCGCGCGTCTGATCTCCACAGTAGCGGTTCACGTCGGGTGACCATCGCACGTAGTTCACGACGAAGAGGTCGAGACGGCCGTCGTTGTCGTAGTCGAGCCAGCCGCCGGTCACGGCCCACTCCCGGCTGGCAATACCCGCCCGCGCGGTCACGTCCTCGAACCGTCCATCCCCCAGGTTCCGCAGCAACTGGTTGTGCCGCACCCCCGCCACGAACAGGTCGACACGACCGTCGTTGTCGTAATCGGCTGCGGCGGCCCCCATGGCGTAGCCGACGCCGCGGACCCCGGCGGCGTCGGTGACGTCCGTGAATCGCATACTTCCGTCATTCCGGTAAAGACGATTCCAGTAAACGGCGGAAGTCTTCTCGAGCGACGGCGTCTGCGCACCATTGGTGAAGAAGATGTCGGGGCGGCCGTCACCGTTGTAGTCGAAGACCGCGAGACCGCCGGGCACAGCCTCGACGTAGTGCTTGTCGGGTGTAGGGGAATTGCGGTGGACGAAATCGACGCCGGCCGCGCCGGCAATGTTCCGCAGGTGCACGCTCGCTCGGGCGGGCGGCCCTCCCTGCGCGGTTCGAGCCGTGGTGGACGCGGCGCCGGACGTCAGAACCAGCCACATGAGACCCAGGCCGACGCTACCGATACATGCGGGAGTGCTCGCGATCAAGATTCCCTCGCTCTGGCGACCCGCCGCTGCGGGGTTACGGACGTCGCAGCGGTCGAAGATGATTCTAGCCTGCGAGCGATCGCCTGATCTTCTTGAGAGTGACTTCAAAACGGCTCATCTCTAGTATTTTCCAATTAGCACCTGGCTGTTGTCCGTCCTATCCGCCGTCCTATCCGCTTGACCGCTACGGCCCGCCGCCTTACCCTGTGAAGCGCTGCCTGCCTTTCGATGACACGTATGACGATCAATTCCGGCGCGATGCGTCTTTTTGCGCTCTGCTTACTGCTGGTGAACAGTGTGTACCTGGCGGCGGTCGCGAGCCCCACCGTTTTCTATTTCGCCAATGTGGTGCTCCACATGGTCCTCGGCGTGGCGCTCGCGATCGCCTTCGCCGCGCGGCTGTTCCGAACCCGCCCCGGCATCTTCGTCCTGCTCTGCTCTGCCGTGCTTGCCGCCGGTGCAGCCGCGGGCGTCCTGATCATGATCGTGGGTGCGGCCGGGACCTGGCGGTGGCTCCTCCCCGTCCACATCTGGCTGACGGTCGCCGGCCTCGTGCCGCTCCTCGTCCGCGGCGCCGTCTCCGTCCTGCGCGGCGGCAACTCGCGCGAGCGTGCCCTCATGAGCGCGGCGTGCGCCGTGGCCGTGCTCGCGGCGGTTGGCGCGCCGATGGCAGGGACGAACTACGCAGACCGGGCGCGG
Source organism: uncultured Vicinamibacterales bacterium (assembly GCA_964476725.1). Taxonomy (GTDB): domain Bacteria; phylum Acidobacteriota; class Vicinamibacteria; order Vicinamibacterales; family 2-12-FULL-66-21; genus JALZOC01. Next base: position 10,885 of record CAYZBZ010000116.1, on the reverse strand, counting down.
GCGCGGTATACCATCCGGAACCCATCGGTCGTGCCCGCCAGCATGAATGAGGAAGGGCCAGGGCCCGGCAGTCCGTTCTTCCCGTCGTCGGCCGACACCAACGTGCACGGCATCATCCCCGCAAACTTCTTCACGACGAGCGCGAGCTGCGGCCGGTGCCACAAGGAGATCTACGAGCAGTGGAATTCGTCCGCCCACCACTTCTCGTCCTTCAACAACCAGTGGTACCGCAAGTCCGTCGAGTACATGCAGGATGTCGTCGGCACGAAGCCGTCGAAATGGTGCGCCGGCTGCCACGACCATGCCGTGTTCTTCAACGGCAGGTTCGACCGGCCGATCAAGGAACAGATCGACACGACCGAGGCGCAGGCGGGACTCGCCTGCACGTCGTGCCACTCGATTACGGCCGTCCGGAGCACGATGGGCCAGGGAGATTTCGAGATCGAGTACCCGCCGATGCACGACCTGGCGGCCAGCGAGAACCCGGTGCTTCGTTTCGTCCACGATCAGCTGACATACATCGATCCGCAACCGCACCGCGAGGTCTTCCTCAAGCCGTTTCACCGCGAGCAGACGCCTGAGTTCTGCTCGAGCTGCCACAAAGTCCACCTCGACGTGCCTGTGAACAGCTACCGCTGGTTCCGCGGCTTCAACGACTACGACAACTGGCAGGCATCAGGCGTATCGGGCGAAGGGGCACGCTCCTTCTACTATCCAAAGAAGGCCTCGAAGTGCGCCGATTGCCACATGCCGCTCGTCGACGCGCAGGATCCGGCGGCCAGGAACGGCAAGGTCAAATCGCACCGGTTCGCCGCCGCGAACACCGCGCTGCCGTACGTGAACAAGGACGCCGTGCAGCTCAAGGCGGTGCAGGACTTCCTGCGCGACGGCCAGATTTCCGTCGACGTCTTCGGTCTCGTTCGTGCGCCGCGCGCCGAAGCCGCCGCCGCAGGCCGCTCGCAGGCCGCTGCCGACCCGCGGACTGCCAGCACTTTCGCGGTTGGCGAGGAATCGCTCAACTTCGGCGCCGCGCAGAACTTCCTGGCGCCGGCGGCTGAGGTCATCGCGCCCCTCGACAAAGTGGACGTCTCCGTCCGGCGCGGCGACTCGGTCCGCGTAGAGGTCGTCGTACGCACGCGCAAGGTCGGCCACTTCTTCCCGGGCGGCACGGTAGACGCGTTCGACGTGTGGGTGGAGCTCGAAGCCGTGGACGACAAGGGGCGCACTTTGCTCCACAGCGGCGCCGTGGACGCCGGCGGGAAAGGTCCGGTGGAGCCGGGGGCCCACTTCTACCGCAGCCTGCTGCTGGATGAGCACGGGAATCAGATCAACAAGCGCAACGCCTGGAGTGCCCGCTCGGTTGCGTACGTGCGGCTCATTCCACCGGGGGCCGCCGACACGATTCATTACCGCCTGCAGGTGCCCGAAGACGCGGGGGACCGCATCTACCTCAAGGCGAAGGTGAACTACCGCAAGTTCGCGTGGTGGAACACTCAGTGGGCCTTTGCCGGCGTCCGGGATCCGGCGCAGCCGAATCCACCGGTGGCGCCCTCCTACGACGACGGCAAGTGGCTGTTCACCGGGAGCACGGCAAACGTGTCCGGCGAGGTGAAGGCGATTCCGGATATTCCGACGACAGTCATGGCGCACAGCGAAGCGTCGCTGCGTGTGTTACCGCGTGACGCGCCGTTGCCCGCCGCGGCGCCGGTGATGGATCCATCGGTGCGCGAGCGCTGGAACGACTACGGCATCGGGTTGCTGCTTCAGGGGGACATCAGGAACGCCGAGACGACGTTCCTGAAAGTCACGCGCATGGAGCCGGCTTACGCGGACGGATGGGTCAACGTCGGCCGCGCGCGCATCCAGGAGGGCAACATGGCCGGCGCGGATGAGGTGCTGCGCAAGGCGCTGGACGTCGATCGGGAGCTCGCAAAGACGCATTTCTTCCTGGCGCTCGCGCTGAAAAGCTTCGGGCGGTACGACGAAGCCGTCTCTCATCTGCGCATAGCGTCGGCAAAGTACCCCCGCGATCGGGTCGTCCTCAATCAGCTCGGGCGGGTGCTCTTCCTGAAGCGCCAGTTCAAGGACGCCGTCGCTGAATTCGAGAAGGTGCTTGCGATCGACCCGGAGGATCTGCAGGCCCACTACAACCTGATGCTCTCCTATCAGGGCACCGGAGACTCGGCCGCAGCGGCACGGGAGCGAACTCTGTACGAGCGGTTCAAAGCGGATGAAGCCTCGCAGGCGATCACGGGGCCGTACAGGCAGCTCCACGCCGACGACAACAACGAGCGTCAGCAGATTCACGAACATGCGATCGCGGCGCCCGCCGGCAAAGCGCTCACCTCGTACCGTCCGGCTGGCACGGGTCGGCGGTAGCGCGATGGTGCGACGCTGCCTGCTCACTGCGCTCGCCCTCTCGCTGCTGGCGATCGACGGTCCCACGCTCCGGAGCGCCAATAGGGAGCCGCAGTTCACGGACGTGACGGCCGCGGCGGGGATCCGCTTCCGCCACAACAGCGGAGCGTTCGGCAGGAAATACCTGCCGGAGACGCTCGGGTCAGGCGCGGCGTTTCTCGACATCGACAACGACGGCTGGCAGGACATCCTGCTGGTGAATTCGCGGAACTGGCCGGGACGGCCCGCGGCACCATCGTATCCGGCGCTGTACCGGAACAATCGCAACGGGACGTTCACCGATATCACGCGCGCCGCGGGGATGGCGGTCGAGACGTACGGGCTCGGGGTCACGGCAGCCGACTTCGACAACGATGGCGACGCCGACATCTACATCACGGCGCTCGGGCCGAACCACCTGTTCAGGAACAACGGCAGCGGGCGGTTCGAAGACGTCACCGCGCGGGCCGGCGTCGGCGACCCCGGGTTCTCGACGAGCGCGCTCTGGTTCGACTACGACCGCGACGGCCGGCTCGACCTCTTCGTCGCCAACTACGTCCAGTGGTCGATCGACACGGACCTCTACTGCACGCTCGACGGACGCGCGAAATCGTACTGCACGCCGGAATCGTACAAAGGGCAGAGTCCGACCCTGTATCGGAACAAGGGGGACGGCAGTTTCGAAGATGTCACCCGCAAGGCCGGGCTGTACGATCCGGCGAGCAAGACACTCGGCGTCGCGCTGATCGACTACGACAACGACGGCCTGCTCGATCTGTTCGCAGCGAACGACACGCAGCCGAACCGGCTCTACCGCAACAAAGGAGACGGCACGTTCACCGACGTCGCCGTCATGGCGGGGGTCGCGTTCAACGAAGCGGGAGTGGCGCGCGCGGGCATGGGTGTGGACGCCGCGGACTACGACGCTTCGGGCCGGCAAAGCCTGCTCATCGGCAACTTCTCGAACGAGATGATGGCGCTCTACTCGAACGAAGGGAACGGCCTGTTCATCGACGAGGCGCCGACCTCGGCGATCGGCCGCGCGTCGCTCCTGCGTCTGACGTTCGGGTGCTTCTTCTTCGACTTCGATCTCGACGGCATGCTGGACATCTTCGCCGCCAACGGTCACGTCGCGGACGACATCGCGTCCGTCCAGCCGACGGTCACGTACGCCGAGCCGCCGCACCTGTTCAAGAACCTGGGGAGGAAGAAGTTCGAGGACGTGAGCACCCGCGTGGGAGCCGCATTTGTCAGGCCCGTGGTCGGGCGGGGCGCGGCGTACGGAGACTACGACAACGACGGCGATCTCGATCTGCTCGTCACGACGAACAACGGCGCCGCGCGGCTGCTTCGCAACGACGGCGGCGCGAACCGCAAGCTTCGCGTGACGATCGTCGGCGCGTCCTCGAATCGTGATGGCATCGGCACGAGAGTCCGCCTGGTGCACGACGGCGGGACGACCCCCTGGGGAATGGTAAAGACAGGATCCAGTTACCTCTCGCAGAGCGAGCTGCCGCTGACTTTCGGCCTGGGTAGCCGCACGAAGGTCAACAGCATCGAGGTGTCCTGGCCGAACGGGAAGACAGACCGCCTCCCCGGCGTCGCCGCCGACCAGGCCATCACTATCCAGGAAGGCAAGGGCGTCATTCGTGCCGTGCCTGTTGGATCGAAGCCATGAAGCTCGCCGGCGGTGCTTCGCTTACCGTGATCGCCGCCCTGGCGGCGTTCGTCGCGCAGGGACCTGCCGCGTTCGTTCAGGGTCCCACCAGTTCCGCGGCTGCATCGCAGCGGGAACGGGCCTACCGCGCCAACAACCTCGGCGTCGCACTGCTGGAGCGCTTCGAGTACGAACCGGCCGCCAGTTCCTTCCGGGATGCGCTGCAGCTCGCGCCGGATCTCCACATCGCCCGTCTGAATCTGGCCATCGCGCTGCTGTACGCGGGCCGCGCCGCTGAAGCGGAGGCGGAGGCTCGATCCGCCGCCGCGCGCCTGCCCGACACGCCGTCCGCGCACTACGTGCTCGGCCTCGCCGCCAGGGCCGGCGACCGCACGGACGAAGCCATGGCCGCTTTCGGACGGGTGCTGCAGCTCGATCCAGCCGATGCCGGAACGAAAGTGCAGCTTGGCCAGATTCATCTCCAGCAACGCCGGTACGACGCCGCGGTTCGGTTGTTCCAGGAGGCGCTGACGACCGAGCCCTACAACGTCACCGCCGCGTACAACGCCGCGCTTGCGTTGTCGCGCGCCGGACGGGCGGAGGAAGGCCGGCTGGCGATGCAGCGATTCGAAGCGCTGCGGGACGGCGTGTATGGCGTGACGTACTCGCAGAGCTATCTGGGGCAAGGCAGGTACGCGGAAGCGATCGCATCGACCGGCGCCGAGCCCGAGCTGGTGAACCCCGATCCCCCGGACGTGAAGTTCTCGGACACCACCGGCGCGACGCTGCCCGCGCCCGCCGGCGCTGAACCGCCGAAGGACTCCTCAGGCGGCGTCACGCTGTTCGACGCGGATGGCGATGGCGATCTCGATCTCTTCCTCTTCCAAGCCGGGCCGGGCCGGACCCGTTTCCTTCAGAACAACGGCCGCCGGTTCACCGACGAGACGGCCCGCGTCGGGCTGGGGGGCGTGCGCGAAGGCATCGGCATCGGTGCGATCGCCGGCGACTACGACAACGACGGAAGGCCCGATCTCTTCCTGCTACGGTCTGATGGTCCCAGGCTGATGCACCGGAAGCCTGACGGCACGTTCGATGACGTGACCTCGGCCGCGCTGCAAATGCCCATCGCCCCTTCAAAAACCGCCGCGTTCGCGGACGTGGACCATGACGGCGATCTCGACATCGTGACCGCAGGCCCATCGGCGCAATTGCTGCGCAACAACGGCAACGGCACTTTCACCGACACCACCGCAGCGGCCGGCATTGGCGCGCCGTTGGGAGGCGCGACCGCGATCGTCACGACCGACTTCGACAACGGACGCGACATCGACATCCTCGTGGCGGGCTCCGGGCGAACGCCGGCGTTGTACCGAAACATGCGGGACGGCTCGTTCCGTGATGTCGGTCCGGCGGCCGGACTGCCGGCTGCCGGACCCTACGGCGCGATCGCCGTAGCGGACATCAACAAGGATGGATACACGGACCTCTTTCTCGCACCGCGGGATGGGCCCGGTGTGATCGCGGTCAGCGACGGCCACGGGCGGTTTCGCACTCGTCCCGCGCCGGAGGGCACGCGCGCGGCAGTCGCGGCGCAGTTCGTCGATTACGACAACGACGGCCTGCTCGATCTGCTGACCGCGTCGGGCGCCAGCGTGCGTCTCTTCCGGAACATCGGCGGCGATCGGTGGTCCGAGACGAGCGGGGCGGCGCGCCTTCCGGCCCTGACGCCGGAGGGGGGCGCGGCCGTGCAGTCGATCGCGCTTGGGGATCTGGACAACGACGGCGACACGGACATCGTCGTCCGCGCCGCGAGCGGTCAGCTGCGCGTCTTGAGGAATGACGGCGGCAACCGGAACGCCTCGGTACGGGTACGGCTGGCTGCGCGCGTCAGCAATCGCAGCGCCATTGGCGCGAGGATCGAGCTGAGGGCTGGCAGCCTTCGCCAGATCATCGAGACGGCGTCCACGACGCCAGCCGGCGCCCCCGCCGACGTGCGGTTCGGGCTCGGATCGAGACCGGCGGCGGACGTCGTTCGAGTGCTGTGGCCGTCCGGCATTCTTCAGGCCGAGACGTCCCTGCCCGCCGGAACGGCTCGAGTGCAGACGGTGACTGTCGCGGAGCTGGACCGAAAACCGTCGTCGTGTCCGTACCTCTTCACGTGGAACGGCACGGGCTTCGAGTTCGTGACCGACTTCATGGGCGGCGGCGAAATGGGCGGCTGGGCGGGGCCGGCTCTCTGGAATCAGCCCGACCCCGACGAATACGTGCGGATCCGCGGCGACCAGCTGCGTCCGCGCGACGGCAGATACGACCTCCGGATCACCAACGAGCTCGAAGAAGCGCTGTTCGTCGATCGCCTGCAGCTCGTCGCTGTCGATCATCCAGCCGGCGAGGATGTGTTTCCGAACGAGGGCTTGAAACAGCCGCCAATCCCCACCTTCAAGCTGACGTCCACGCGCCAGGCGCGGCCGCCGGCACGCGCATTCGACGAGCACGGGCACGACGTGCGGTCGCACATCGCGTCGCTCGACCGTCGGTATCCGGACGACTTCCGGCTGCTCCCGATTCGCGGGTACGCGGCGCCGCACGAGCTCATTCTGGATCTCGGATCGGGATCCGACCGGGCCGTGCTGCTCATGACCGGATGGACCGACTACGCGTTCTCCAGCGACAACGTCGCGGCATCGCAGAGCCGCATGGGGATGAGCCCGCCGTCGCTGCAGGTGAAGGACGCGGCCGGCGCGTGGCGTACGGTCATCGACGAGATCGGGTTTCCGGTGGGCCGTCCGCAGACGCTGGTCGTGAATCTGGCCGGCAAATTCCTGTCTTCTTCGCGCGAGGTCCGGATCCTCACTAACATGCGGATCTACTGGGACCAGGTGCTCGTCGGAACGTCAGAGGGCACGGTCCGACCCCGCATGACTCGCCTGGATCCGGCGGCCGCCGATCTTCGCTGGCGCGGGGTTTCCGCCGAGACGGCGCCGGACGGCCGTGAGCCGTTCGGTTACGACTACGACCGCGTGTCGACCGCCGTGCCCTGGAAAGTGATGGTCGGGCGATACACACGCGAAGGCGATGTCACGCCGCTCCTGCAGGCGACCGACGACATGTTCGTGATCTCGCGCCCCGGTGACGAGATCGCGTTGTCGTTCGACGCGCGATCGGTGCCGGCGCTGCCAGCCGGCTGGACGCGGACGTTCCTGCTGTACGCCTACGGTTACAGTAAGGAGATGAACCCGCGTTCGGCGAGTCCCGACACCGTGGCGCCGCTGCCATTCCGCGCGATGACGCGATACCCATACCCGGCCGACGAGCATTACCCGCGCACCAGGCTTCACCGCGAGTACCTGGAACGCTACAACACGCGGATCGTCAGCAGGCCCACTCCCTCGATCGACGCGGTCGCGACAGGCGGAGGAACACGATGAGCGAGATCATCCGATACGGCGCCGCGGCATGCCAGACCGACCTGGCGAATCCGCTCGATCGGGATCACATGCGCGGGAATACCGATCGCATGCTCTCGATGATCGACTCGGCCGTCGCCGGCAGCGCGCCGTTCCTGCCCGTCCGGCTCGTCGTGTTCCCAGAGTTTGCCCATGCGGCCCCCGTGTTTCCGACCGTCGGCGAGCTTCTCGACAGGCTGGCGATCCCGATTCCCAACGAGCACACCGACCGTCTCGAGCGCAAAGCGCGTGAGCACGGCATCTACATCCAGAGCGGGTCGATGCTGGAAGCCGATCCGCACTGGCCCGGCGTGGTCTTCAATACGACGTGCCTGATTGGACCGGAAGGGATTCTTTACAAGTACCGGAAGGTCAATCCGTGGATCCCATACGAAGTGCACTCCAGTCCGCACGAGCTCGAAGGCTACGTGGACCCGCTCTTTCCCGTCGCCGATACGCCCATCGGGCGGATCGGCTGCGCGATCTGCTACGACTGGCTGTTTCCCGAAGCCATCCGCCAGCTCGCCGCCAACGGCGCAGAGGTCCTCCTGCGGGTCTCGGCGTACATGGATCCGTGGGGCGCGACGGAGCCGATGAACTGGTGGACGATCGTGAACCGCTGTCGCGCGCTCGAGAACACCGCCTGCGTCGTCGCCGCGAATCAGGGGGCCAGCCTCCGCAACTATCCGCCGTACTCCTGGCCCGGCGGCAGCCAGATCGTGGACTTCGATGGACGCGTGCTCGCCGAAGCGTCGCCCGGTCCCGGCGAGCGCATCGTCGTCGCTCCGATCGACATCACCGCGCTTCGTCACGAGCGCGCCACCCGGCGCGGCCATCACATGCTGGCGCATCTGAGAACGGAAGCCTATCCCGTCTACGCCCGCCACCAGTACCCGCCCCGGGTCGTCACCGGACACAACGGCGCCTCCTACGAGCGGAACAACGAGCTCATCGAGGAAGCGAAGCGGCGGCTGACTTCACCCAGTTCGCCATCAGTCATGTCGTAACGCGGCCGCCGGGTTCACGCGGGCCACTCGGATCGCGGGGACGACGCAGGCCAGCAGCGCGATCGCCAGAAGCAGTACGGAAATCGCGGCATACGTCGCCGGACCGCTGCCGACGCCGATGGGCAGGCTCCGCATCACTGGCGTGACTGAAAGTGCCGCCAGAATGCCTCCTGTAAGTCCCACGCCCGTCAGCCGAACGGCGCGACCGACCACCATCCGCGCCAGCCTGCCCGGATCCGAGCCAAGCGCCAGGCGGACCGCAAACTCACGCGTGCGCGAGGTGACGTTGTACGAAATCACGCCATAGAGACCGATGGCAGCCAGCAAGGTTGCCAAGGCGGCGAATAGACCGATCAGCCACCGGTAGAGATTCAGCTCCCAGAGCGAGTCGGCCAGCACCTGCTCCATCCTCTTCACGTTGAAGATGGCGATGTTCGGGTTCACGTCGTGCACCGCGGAGCGGATCAGATCGACCCGCGTCTCCGGCCCGGTGCCGCGCACGATCAGCGACATGCCGAGACCTGACGTCATCGTCACGTTCTGCGCGGCGGGATAATAGATTTCCGGCTCCGCCGGGCTGTCCAGCCCCACCTGACGCACGTTGCCGACAACGCCGACGATCGTGCCGCGATCGAGCTCTCTGCCGACCGGGTCCTCTCCGGGCAGGTACCGGCGGGCCAGCGCGTCGTTGACGAGGATCACCCGCGGTGCATCCGCATGATCGCCGTCGGTGAACGCGCGGCCGCGGAGGATCGGAATCCCGAGCGCCCGGAAGTAGCCGGGGGTGACGTAGCGCAGTCCGGCGATCGCTCGTCCCTGCACGGGGCGTCCGCGAATCGAGAAGTCGGCGGTCCAGCCCCAGTTCTGCAGCGGCACGAGCTGCGTGAATCCGGCGGCCTGCACGCCGGGAAGCCGCGCGACGCGTTCCTCGATGGCGTAATAATCTCGCGCGGGCGCCCGCGGTGTCAGGTGCAGGGTCAGAACGTTCTCGGTGACCATCCCCGTGTCCACGTGCTGCAGCCGCACGACCTCGCGCACGACGAACGCCGCACCGAGCGCGAGCACGAACGCGAGCGCGACCTCGATCGCGACGAGCCCGTCGCGCAGGCGGCCGAACGTTCGCCCCATCGACGCGCGGCCCCCTGATTCGTTCGTGATCGCCTGCACGTCCACCCTGGCGGCCGCCAGCGCCGGCGCCAGGCCGAACAGGACAGCCGTTACGACGCACGCCAGCAGCAGAAAGCCGAAGGCGCGCCAGTCGAGCGCAACTTCGTGCGCGCGCGGGATCTTCGCAGAGCCAAGAGAGACGAGCAGTTGAGTGGCCCACCGGGCGATGAAGGCGCCGGCAAGACCCCCCGCCAGCGAGATCAACAGGCTCTCGGCCAGGAACTGGCGGACGAGGCGGAGGCGGCCCGCGCCGAGCGCCGCGCGCGTCACGACCTCGCGAATCCGGACCGACATGCGGGCCAGCAACAGATTCGCCACGTTCGCACACGCCGCCGCCAGGACCAGGCCGACCGCCGCAAAGAGAATCCACAGCGATCGACGGACCGTCCCGACCACGACCTCGTCCAGAGGCGCGAGCGCGACGCCGACGCGAACCTGGGTGCCTCGATAGTGCGCCTCTTCGATCCGCGCCGAGATCACACGCAGTTCGGAGAGCGCGGCATTGAGCGTGACACCCGGCTTCAACCTCGCGGTGACGGCGACGCGCCCTCGCCGCAGCGGTCCGGAAGGGGACGCCCGCAACGGCTCCATGGGAACCCACACATCCGTCCGCGATTCCGGCAGTGCGCCCGGCAGGCCCCCCTCCGCACTGTAGGGGAACTGAAACGTGTCGGGCATGACGCCGATGACCGTGAACACCCGGCCCTCGAGCCTCACCGTCCTGCCGGGCAGCGACGGGTCGCGTCCGAACCGCTGACGCCACAAGCGGGCGCTGATGACCGCCACGTCCAGCGGGTCGTCAGGACGGAACGTTCGTCCCGCGATCGCGTCGACGCCGAGGATGGAGAAGAAGGCGGTGTCCGCCTCGACCGCGGTCAGCCGCTCCGGCCCGTCGGGACCGTCAAAGTGCCTGGTGCCGGTCCCGTATCCGATGAATCCGACGAACGAGGTGCTCTGCTTCGCGAACTCGTCGAGCTCGAGGGAGCCGACGGGACCGGTCAGGCTGTCCGGAGTGCCTCCGCGATCCTCTCGCCAGTTTCGCCCATAAACCTGGACGAGCCGGTCTGGATCCGCAAACGGCAGCGGCCGAAGCAGGACGCCGTTGACGATGCTGAAGATGGCGGTCGTGGCGCCGGTCGCAAGCGCAAGCGTCACCACGGCGATGACGGCAAAGCCCGGATTCCTCCGGAGCGTGCGCGCACCGAACCGGA
>CAYZBZ010000115.1:0-12738 GCA_964476725.1 uncultured Vicinamibacterales bacterium | reverse complement strand
AGGTCCTCCCGGAACCGTCCTTCCTGGACCATCTGCGTCAAGTTGCGGTTGGTCGCCGTGATCAAGCGCACATCGACACGGACGGTGCGGGTGCCGCCCAGCCGTTCGAACTCGTGCTCCTGGAGCACGCGCAGGATCTTGGCCTGCGTGTTGGCGCTCATGTCACCGATCTCATCGAGGAACAGCGTGCCTCCGTCCGCCTGCTCGAAGCGTCCGACGCGCTGTTTGTCGGCCCCCGTGAAGGCCCCCTTCTCGTGTCCGAAGAGCTCCGATTCCAGCAGGTTCTCCTGCAGGGCCGCACAGTTCACCTTCACGAAGTTGCGCCCGGCGCGCAGCGAATTGTGGTGGATCGCGCCGGCGATGAGCTCCTTGCCGGTGCCCGTTTCTCCGCGAATCAGCACCGTCGTGTTGCTCTTCGCGACCTTCTTCACCACGGACAGCACCGACTGCAGGGCCCCGCTCGCCCCCACGATCCGGTCGAAGTCGTAAATGTCCTGCTGCGTGTGCCGCAGGTATTCGATTTCGTGCTTGAGGCGGCGGTGCTCGATCGCCTTCGCGATCTTCAGCTCCATCTCCTCTATCTCGAACGGCTTCTGCACGTAGTCGAACGCGCCGATCTTCATCGCTTCGACGGCCGTGTGGATCGATCCGAACGCCGTCATCAGGATGACCGCCGTATTCGGCTGGAGCGACTTCGCGGTGCGCAGCACGTCCATGCCGTCGCTCCCGCCCATCTTCAGATCGCTCAGGACCACGTCGTACTGCCCCTCGTGTAGCTTCTCGATCGCGACGTTGCCGTTCGGCGCCTCGTCCACCTCGTGATGCGCGTCGGACAACGCGCGGACGATGCCGCGGCGGAGTGAGTCGTGATCGTCTGCTACCAGAATGCGGCCCATGATTGCCTCTCAATAACTCTGAATGTATCGACCCATGGCTGACCCCAACGACGCCGAACCGTAACCCCGAACCTACCTGAACAGCTCGTGACTGCCGCTGACCGGCAGCGTCACCACGAACCGCGTGCCCCCTTCGCCGCGGGCGCTGACGTCGATCAGGCCGTCGTGCGCGTCCACGATCTTCCGCACGATCGCGAGCCCGAGGCCAGAGCCCTGCGGCTTCGTCGTGAAAAACGGGCTGAAGATGCGGTCGATCACGTCCGCGGGAATGCCCGGGCCGTTGTCGGTGACCTCCACCTGGATCATCGGGACCGCCAGCGCATCGGCCCCCGCGGTCGCATCTTCTTCGGCAGGGAGCTGGCTGGCGGCGAGCCGCACCAACCCTTTGCCTCCCATCGCCTCGAACGCGTTCGTCAGCAGGTTCGTGAACAGCTGCCTGAGCTGGTGCGGGTCCCCCTGGAGCGGCGCCAGATCCTCCGGCAGCGTCGTCTCCACCTGCACGAGGCCGCGCGGCACGTGGCTTTCCGCCATCGAGATCGCGTCGCGCACGACATCGGCGAGCGCGATGCGCTCGACCTGCAGCCGGATCGGACGCACGAAGTCGAGGACCTCGAGCACGATGGCGTTCGCCATCTGCGCTTCCTTGATGATGTCGCGCAGGATCGATTGCGCGTCCTCCGACTCGGTCAGCTGCCGCTTCAGGATGCCGGCCATCACCTCGATGCCCGCAAGCGGGTTCTTGACCTCGTGCGCAATCGCCGCCGCCATCTCCCCGAGCGCCGCCAGGCGATCGCGCAGACGCTCCCGTTCCTCGAGCTGCTCGACGCGCGTCAAATCCTTGAAGAACAGCGTCGCCCCGGTGATCCGCCCCTGTCGATCGCGCACCTGGGACAGCGTGTAGCCGATGACCTTCCCTGAGCTCTTCAGCCGCAGCTCCGCGCGATTCGGCAGGTGCGACAGCTCGAAGGCGCCCACGACGATGCGCGACAGCTCCGGCTGATCCTTCAGCACCCGCATGAATGGCAGGCCGATGTCGGTCGTGCGGGGCGTCAGGCCCAGGATGCGGTAAGCGACCTCGTTCATGACCGCGATCTGGCCGTCGCGCGTCACCGCGAGCACGCCGTTGCGGAGATTCCAGACGAGATCGCGATAAAAGCCATCCGCGACCGGCTTGGCGCCGGCGGCCCCGGTCTTCGACCTTGGAGTCGGGCGCGGCTTCGCCGCGCCTCGCCCACTCACCGGAGCCGAGCCGCGGACAACGGGACGAGGTTTTCGGATCGGCATGGCGGATTCGGCCAGACCCGGAACGTCCGATTCCGGCACCAGTAGTGTAATTGCCCGGTTTCCGTCAGCCAAGCTCTTTTCCATCTGTGAGTTACGGGCGGTGCCCTCGGGCGCACTCGGTCCGAGCGGTCCTGTGGCCGTGTGTCGCTGGCGCCGGTCCCCTCAAGCGCAAAGCGTGTGCCCCGGGTCTTGACCCGGGTGGACGAGATTTCCTCAAAAGAACTGCGAGGGATGCGCGGGATGTCGGATGGCGTGATTACAAGTCTGGCAGGGAATTACAAATCTGTCTGCTGAAGTTCCTCCCATTGATGCATGAGGTCCCCCACTTCCCACATGAGTTTCTGGTGCCTGTCGAGCACCGGTTTCGCGGTGTCGTGATTCTCGTAGAACCCCGGCGCGGACATCGTCGACTCGAGGTCGCGGATGGCCTGCTCGCGGTCGGCGATGCGTCCCTCGAGCTCGTCAATGCGCTTGCGCCTCGCGTCCAGCGCCTTCCGGGCGCGCCGGGCGTCGGCCTCGAGCTTCTTGCGATCGTCGTAGGAGGGCGCCGCCTCCTTCACCGCCGCGGCGGGCGCGGAGCGAGGTTTTACCGGCTTTGCGGGCTGCGCCGCGCGCGGCGCCGGCTTCGCGGGCGGGGGAGCGACCGCGGCCGCCTCCCGCTGCTTGCGGCTCCAGAGAAACTCTTCATACGTGCCCGGATAGAGGAGCGCCTCGCCGCCGCCGATGTGGATCACCTTCGTCGCGAGCTTGTCGACGAAGTAGCGATCGTGCGAGACGAAGATCAGCGTTCCGCCGAAGTCCTCCAGCGCTTCGAGGAGCACGTCCTTCGAGTCGAGGTCGAGATGGTTCGTCGGCTCGTCGAGCAGCAGCGTATTGGATGGCCGCAGGAGCATGCGCGCGACCGCGAGCCGGGTGCGCTCTCCCCCGGACAGCACCCGGACGGGCTTGTCGACGTCATCGCCGGAAAACAGAAATCCCCCGAGGATGTTCCGGATGCTGGGGACCATGTGGAGCGGCGCGTCTCCCGCCAGCGTCTGATAGATGTTCAGCGTCGGGTCGAGACGCGTCGCTTCGTCCTGCGCGAAGTACTGCATCACGACCTGATGCCCCTCGGTGCGCGTCCCCGCGTCGGGCGCCTCCACGCCGGACAGCATGCGCATCAGCGTCGACTTGCCCGCGCCGTTCGGGCCGATGAGCGCGATGCGATCGCCGCGCTCGATGTGCACGTCGATGGCGTCGAAGACGACGCGGCTCCCGTAGGCCTTGCGCACGCCCTTGAGGTCGACCACCGTCCGGCCGCTCTTCGCGCAGGCCGGAAACGAGAAGTGCACGCGCTTGCGTTCCGGCGGGATCTCGATGGGGACGATCTTGTCCATCATCTTGATCCGGCTCTGCACCTGCGAGGCTTTGGTCGCCTGGTAGCGGAACCGGTTGATGAAGGCCTGCATGCGCTCGAGCTCTTCGTCCTGATCGCGTTTCTGCTGCCGCAGCCGCTCCATGCGCGCTTCGCGCTCGACGAGGTAGTCGCTGTAGTTGCCGGTGTAGTCGGTGAGCTTGCGAAGCCCGATCTCGGTGATGCGGGTGACGACCGCGTCGAGAAAAAAGCGATCGTGCGACACGAGAATCACGGCATGCGGGTAGCCCGACAGGTACTCCTCGAGCCAGTTGCGGGCCTCGAGATCGAGGTGGTTCGTGGGCTCGTCGAGCAGCAGCAGCCTCGGACGTCCGAGCAGCAGCTTCGCCAGCGCGATGCGCATCTGCCAGCCCCCCGAGAACGTCTCGCTCGGCTTGTCGAAGTCGTCGGGCGTGAATCCCAGGCCTCGCAGCACCGTCGCGATCTTGAGATCGATGCTGTAGCCCTCGAGCCGGCGGAAGCTGTCCTGCAGATCGCTGTAGCGCGTGAGCATGGACGCGTGCTCCGTTTCGGGGACGGCGTCGTCCCCCAGTCGCTCCTCGAGCGATTGAATCTCCGCGCGCATGTCGAGGAGCGGCTTGAAGGCCAGCCCCGCTTCTTCGATGAGCGTGTGGCCGGTGTGATTCAGTCCATCCTGGGGGAGATATCCGACGGTCAGGCCGGAAGGCCTGACGACCATGCCGGCGTCCGGCTCTTCGAGCCCCGCGAGCATCTTGAGCAGCGTCGTCTTACCCGCGCCGTTGGGGCCGCTGAGGCCCACACGCTCGCGGTCGTCGATCTGCCAGCTCACAGCGGCGAGCAGAACCCTGTCGCCGAAGGCCTTGCTCACGGAGGAAAGTTGGATCATCAGCTGGAAGGCGGGCCGCACGTGTGCCGCTTCAGGCACGCGCAAACGTGTCATTTTAGCACATCTGACACAGAGCGCCGGCTGCAGCAGCGGGCCCAGGGGTGTCACTATCCGACCCATTAAAGACTCCATAGTCACTTCTAGTCACTACAAAGTCATACCAAATCGTGTCGCTCCCAGGCCTGAACCCAGACAGGCGGACGGTCAAGCCCCTCTGGAGCGGAAGCCCGAAGAAAGTGTGTCAAGGGGTGAAGCGACGGGAAGAATCGTGCAAGTCCCCGCGGGCGCGGGACTATTCGCCGAGAGCTTTCGCGGCGGCCGCGAGCACTCGGGGGACGCGGAACGGCTTGGTCAGGTACCCCGACACGCCGAGGTTGACCGCTTCGATCGCGCTGGCTTCGGTGGAGAAGCCGGTGATGATGATGACGGGGATGTCCGCCTTCAGCCGACGCGCCTCGCGGATCACGGCCAGGCCGTCGACGCCGGGCATCTTCAGGTCGGTGATCAGCAGATCGTACTGCATGATGCGCAGCCGCTCGAGCGCGGTGCGTCCGTCGGGCGCGAGGTCGACGTCGTATTCCGCCAGCGCCAGCGTCTTCGACAGCAGATCGCGGATGCTGGCTTCGTCGTCGACGACAAGCACGCGCGGTCGGCCCGCCGCAGGAGACGGGACGCGTGCCGACGAGGCCACGGCGCGAACGCCGCGCGGACGCTGGCTCTCGAGCCATGCGTCGATGTCGCGCTTGCGGAATCGCCACTGCCGGCCCACGCGAACTGCCGGGATCTTCCCCGCCTTGATCAGGCGGTAGACCGTGCGCAGATTCACCTGGAGGTAATCGAGTACCTCTTCGGTCGTCAGGAAGCTCTCGTCCATCATCGCCGGACGTACTCTATCAGACTTTGCTGCGGGTCCCGGCGCAGAGAGGACGGACAGCCCGGCAAATTCCACCACGGAGGCGCGGAGGTCACGGACATCTTCCCGTGGCCTCCGTCCCCGCCGTGCGCGCCGCCGTCACGCGAGCAGCGCGGGCAGCTCAATGGTGAATTGTGCCCCACCCTCCGGAACGTTGGCCGCCTGGATCGTGCCGCCATGCTCCTGAATGATCCCGTAGGTAATCGCCAGGCCCAGGCCTGTGCCCTGGCCCACCTCCTTCGTCGTGAAGAACGGATCGAAAATGCGCGGCAGGATCTCGGGGGGGATCCCGGGGCCGGTGTCGCGGATCGTCAAGCGCACGCCCCCGCCGTCGGCCGTCGGTGCGACACGGATCTCGATCCGGCCCGGCGCCCCGGTCGATAGAATCGCGTGCTCCGCATTGATCAGGATGTTGAGCAGCGCCTGCTGCAGCAGCAGCGCGTCACCGGCGATGACCGGCACGCCGTCGGTCTCCTGACGTGCGACCTCTATGCGGCCGCGACGGAGCGCGGCGGCACGGCTCGCGAGCGCACGTCCGAGGACGCGCCCCACTCGCAGACGGCGCCTCGACACGCGCCGCGACCCTGTGAAGACGAGCAGGTTGCGCACGATCTTCGCGGCGCGCTCACCCTCCTGGTAGATGCGGCGCAGGGTGGAGCGGACCGGGCGCGCCGCTTCCGACGTGTCAATCAGCAGCTCGAGATGCCCGAGGACCCCCTGGAGCGGATTGTTCATCTCGTGCGCGATGCCGGCGACGAACTGCCCGAGCGACGCGAGCTTTTCGGACTGCGCCAATCGTTGCCGCAGCGCCTCGCGCTCCGTCTCGAGACGTGTCTGCGCCGTGATGTCGCGGGCGACCAGCACGCGGCCCACCGGCTCTCCGTCCTGGTCGATCAGCGGCGTGACCGTCGCCGCGAAGATGCCGCCCAGGCGCTCGTCGGTGAACTGTTTCGTCCGCGCCCTGGTCGAAACATCGGGCGATGCGCCGTCGGCGATCCGCCCCGCGGGTTCCGGTGCGGCCACCCACTCGGCCATCTCGGCGCCGACGAGATCGGCCAGAGGCCGCTCGCGCACCTCGGACCGTGCGCTTCCGACGCGCGCCGCGAACGCCTCGTTCATCTGCACGATCCGCAGGCTGTTGTCCGTGACTATTACGAGGTCGATGAGCGAGTTGAACGTGTCTTCCAGCAGGCGCCGCTGCTGCAGCACACCTTCGAGCAGCTGGACGTTCTCGAGCGCGACCGACAGTTGCCGTCCGAGGTCGTACGCCGCGTCGATGAACTGCTGGTCGTCCAGATCGGCGGGATCGCCTTCGATGACGAGCGTGCCGAGCGCACGCCGCCAGCCGCGCAGCGGCGCAATCAGCACCCGCTCGTCGCCGTCGGTCGCGATCTCGGGCCGATCCAGGCGAAGACCCCGGCTTGCCGTCGCGTCGGAATCGGTTGCCACGCGCTTGCCCGTGGCGGCATGGGCGTGGTCCGAGGAGGCGGCAAGGACCAGCTCGCGGTCGCGCCGGTTGTGCAGCCACACCGACGCGCGCCGGGTGCCGAACAGCACGTTCGTGTCGGTCGACAGCGACTCGAGCGCGCCCGCGACGCTGAGCGTCGCCGAGATGCCGCGCGAGAATCCAAGCAGCAGCTCCTGGATCCGGCGGTGGAAGGCCGCCTCGCGTCCGAGTCGCACCAGCTCCAGCGCCAGGGCGAATTCAACGCGCGCGCCGTCACCGATCTCGATCGCCTCGTCCGCCGGCACGGCGGGGTCGGTTACGATCAGGAACGTCGCCGAACCCGGACCCGCGAGTGGTACGATGAGGGCTCTGGCCGCATCCAGCCGCTGTCGCAACGGCAGCAGATCGTCGAGCGCGCAGACCCGCGGCGTCTCGGCTGCCGCCGCCCGTGCGAGCGCCGCAGCCGACGGCCCCTGCAGCCACGTCCCCCCGAGCTGCTCGAACCCGCGCCCGGACGTCGCGACGAAGTCGCCGGATCGCCCGCTGCGCTGGAGAATCACGGACCGGCCCCCACCGGTCGCCGTGAGCACGTCGCGATGGAGCTCCATCAGCAGGTCCGACGGTTGCCCCCCTTGGGCGACCGACCGAGCCAGGATGGAGAACGGTATCTGTTGGGACATGCGGACCGGGACGAGGCATTCTAAGAGCTTGAGCTGAAAAGGTAAACTGGCCTCCGACTGCCGCCGCCACGCCGGCGTCTAAACCTTCGGCGGGCGACATCGCGGTCCCGACGAAACATCAGGGCATGCCGTCAACAGATGAAGAGCTGGTCGCCCGCTCGAGGGGGGGCGATCTCGACAGCTTCAACCAGCTCGTCCTGCGCTGGGAGCGGCCGATCTATGCCCTGGCCTACCGGGTCATCGGCCGGGAGGAAGAGGCGCGCGATGTCGCGCAGGAGACGTTTCTTCGCGCCTTTCGCGCGATCAAGGGGTTCAGGGGGCAGGCAAAATTCTCGTCCTGGCTCTACCGCATCGCCCTGAACCTCTGCCGGGACTGGATCCGCCGTGAGCGCCGCACCCCGGTGGCTCAGGCCCCTGAGGGGGTCGACATCATCGAGCTGGCCGGCGAAACGACCCCGTCGGAGTCCATCGAGGACCTGGTCTCGCGGCACGAGCTTGGCCGCGCCGTGGGGAAAGCGATGTCGCAGCTGCCCGAAGATCAGCGGACCGCGATCATCCTGAAGGAGTACCACGGCCTCACGTTTCAGGAGATCGCCGACCTGCTGGATTGTCCGTTGAGTACGATAAAAACACGTCTCTATCAGGGCCTCAACGTGCTGCGCAGGCAGTTGCAGGAGGCCGGCGTCAAGAGTACGTTCGGCAAGTAGGCCGAGCGATGTGCCCCAGGCTTACAGGACACGACACTATGTGCGACAGCAAGGAACTACTGGTCGGCTTTCTCTACGACGAGCTCGAGGCGTCGGATCGCCGGACGTTTCAGGACCATCTTGCCACCTGCGCGGAGTGCCGCGAGGAGCTGGCGAGCCTGAGGTCGACGCGTGGACAGATCGCGTCGTGGACTCCTCCGGAGCCGGACTTCGGGTTCCGCATCGTCCGCGGCGCCGCCGCCCCGCCGCCGGCGCCACGCTTTCGCTTCTCGCCCGCGCTGGGACTTGCCGCCGCCGCGGTGCTCGTCATGGCAGCAGCGGCGGCCATTGCGAACATTGAGGTGCGTTACGGCAACGACGGGTTGGTCATGCGCACCGGATGGAGCCGAAGCGCCGACGCCTCGGCGGCCGCCGTCCAGCGCGGCGCCGCGACGAACGCGACCCTCGTCGACTGGAAGGCCCAGGCGGACGTCCTCGATCGACGGCTGCGCGACCTCGAGGCGACGGCCGCGCGCGCGCAGTCGCCGGCGGCGCAGAGCGCGGCCGGATCGGACATCCCCGACACCGAGGTGCTGCGGCGCGTTCGCGAGATGCTCGGCCAGAGCGAGACGCGCCAGCAGCGTGCGTTCGCGCTTCGCATCGCCCAGCTCACCAGCGACTTCGACACGCAGCGGAAGCTGGACCTCGCGGCGATCGATCAGGGGATGACCCGCCTGCAGAACACGAGCGGCGCCGAGGTCAAGCAGTACCGTGACGCGATTCAGCGCTTGTACAAGGCGACGTATCAAACGAAATAGCGGGACGAGGTGAGATCGTGAAAACAGGGGTCGTTCTCGCGGTGGCAATGGCGATCGCGGCGCCGGCAGTGGCGGGCCCGCAGACGCCGATCCGGCCCTCGGCCGAGCAGCAGCGGCGGTACGACAAGATCAGCATCATGGAAGCCACGTTGACGGCATCGGTGGGCGTTGCGGCGAAGCAGGTCGCGAAGGGCGTCAAGTCGATCGACTCGAGCGCGATGCTCCTCATCGGCGAGGCGCGCGCGAAGGGCTTCACGCTCGAGGGCCACGGCGTGTTCTTCTACGTGGAGGTCCCCACCCTCGACCTCAGCGTGATGATGAGCGTCGAGCAGTTCGAGCGCAGCGCGCAGCTGCGCGCCGAAGCGCAGCAGCCGCGTGGGGATGCGCAGCCGGTCAACAACCTGCGCCCGGATGCGACGCAGGCGCTCCCCACGGTCGGAGAATCCCTGGCCAACATCGCCGCGGAGGGGCAGAAGTACCGCGCCACGGTCCGATTGGCGCTCATCGACGCGATGCTCGACAGCAGCAAGAACCTCGAGCTGGGACCCGAGGAGTGGCTGACGATTGCCGCCCGCAACAGCGAGTTCGGACTGTCGACCAACGAGACCCTGAACCTGACGACGACCGTTCTCCGCGTCAAAGGCAGCGACCTGGCCGACTTCCTGGCCGGGCGGCTGACGAAGGACGAAGCCCGGCAGAAGGTCGAAGTCCGCGAGTTCTGATCTACAATCCGCACATGCTGGCGCGCGCGACGCTGTTCGCCTTCGGTCTGCTGGCAGCCGCCCTGTCGTGCGGCGCCTGCGGCAAGCCGATCGACTTGAAGCAGGTGCTCCAGGTCACCGGCGTCAGTTCCGGCTGGTTCGACGTGGGCATCGTCGCCGGCAAGAACAAGCTGGTCCCGAGCGTCACCTTCCGCTTGAAGAAGCAGGCCGACGTCGACGTGCCCGTCCTGTCGCTCAACATGGTCTTCAAGCCCGAGGGAGACGCAGAGGGGGACGACGTCTTCGTCCAGCGCGTGGAGTTCGTGAACGGGACGGAGACGGCCCCCATCACCGTGCGCTCCCAGTACGGCTACACCGCAGATCCACCGCAAACACGCCTCGAGATGCTGAAGAACAGCCAGTTCCGCGATTCGACGGTGCAGATCTTCGCGAGACAGACCTCGTCGCAGTGGATCGAGCTGCACCGCGTCACGATCGCGCGGCAGCTCCTCACGAAGTAGCGCCGCAGACACCCTCGTGACGCGCGACGCTTCCCCTCGTTCCCCCCCGCGCGCGCAGTCAGCCGGCCCCTCCCTCGAGCGGCGACTTGGTCCCTTTGACGCCGCCGCGATTATCGTGTCCAACGTCATCGGCGGCGGGATTCTCTTTACGCCGCCGCAGGTTGCCGCGATGGTCCCGAACCCGTGGTGGTTCCTGGCTGTATGGGCGTTTGGGGGCGCGCTCGCGTTTGCGGGCGCGATGGCGTACGCGGAGCTGGCGGCACTGCGGCCGCGTGCGGGTGGCGAGTATGTCTACCTGCGGGCGGCCTACGGGCGGCTGGCCGCGTTCCTGACCGGGTGGACGTCGTTCGTGGCCGGCTTCGCAGGGGCGATGGCGGCCAGCGCGGTCGTCTTCGTGCTCTATCTCGATCGGTTCGTACCGGGCGTCGCGAACGCGACGCCCTTCTTCGTGGTGCCGATCCCCTACGTACCGCTCTCGTTCTCACGCCAGACGATTGTGGCGATTGCTGCGGTCTGGCTATTCGCCGTCGTGCACATCCGCGGCGTGGGCCCGGGTCGGCTTGTCAGCAACGCTCTCGCGACGCTGAAGGTCACGGCGCTCCTCATCTTCATAGCGGTGGGTTTCTCGATCGGCGCAGGCTCGAGCGCGAACCTCCAGCAGACGGCTGGCACGGTTGCAGCCAGTAGCTGGCTCCTTGCCCTGATCCCGGTGATGTTCACGTATTCGGGATGGAACGCGGCGGCGTACATGGCTGAGGAGATTCGCGATCCGGGACGCAACGTACCGCTGGCGCTCGGCGCCGGCACAATCGCCGTCATCGGGATCTACCTTCTCCTCAACACGCTGTACCTCTACGTGATGCCCGTCGGCGAGCTTGCCGCCGTGCGTGGCAGTGTGCTCGATGTCGTTGCCGAGAAGCTGCTTGGCGTCCAGGCTGGGAACATCATGGGCGTGGTCTCGCTCATCAGTCTGGCCGCGGGTATTAATGCGTGGACGTTCGCCGGACCGCGTGTGTATTACGCGATGGCCCGTGACGGCGCGTTCTTCAAGGCCGCGGCGCGCGTGCATCCGCGATTCAAGACGCCCGTCGCATCCATCGTGGCGCAGGCCATCTGGGCGACCGTCCTGATCCTCACCGGCAGCCTCGACAAGCTGACGACGTATGTCGGGTTCGCCATTACGCTGTTCGCCGGGGTTGCCGTCGCCGCGGTGTTCGTGCTGCGTGCGCGCGAGCCGGAGGCTCCCCGGCCGTTCAAAGCGTGGGGTTATCCCGTCGGGCCCGCCATTTTCGTTGTTGCGTCGGTGCTCATCCTCGGCAATGCGTTGTGGAACGATCTCGCGCGACCGGTCATGAGCGGCACAAACTGGGGTCCATCAGCCGCCGGCCTCATCGTGATTGGGCTTGGGATTCCCGTGTACTACCTCTTCGCGCGGAAGCCACCCCCGTAGGCCCGACCTTCAGGTCGGGCGTGTGCGAATCAGCTGGTTGTTGATTCGTGGCGCGCCCGACTTGAAGGTCGGGCCTACAGGCTCGTCCAGCGTAAAGTGTTCGCCGTGGTAAGCAACGCCCAGAGCGTCACCGCCGCCAGAAGCCCATCGCTCGCGGCGAACAAGAGGAACGACGCCGGCGAGCCCCGAAAGTAGTAGTCGGCCAGGAACACCGCCGCGCCGGCTCCCTTCAGCAACGGGCCCATGACCCACAAGTAGCCGCGGTATCGCACCGGGTCGCGCCAGGGAAGGGCGTACCCCACGCCGACCGCCAGCAGGAAGATGCTGTTCAGATCGGAAAAGATGCGCGGACTGGCAGGCGGGACGCCGAACAGCGAGGCGAGCGAATCGGGGGCGCAAAGTAAAAGGGCCCCTACGATACCGTCGTAGAGGCCCGAGATTGCCGCGATAGCGGAGAGCATGTTTACCGGCGCTTGAGCTCGCCCTTGTAGATAATCGTCTCGCCGGGAGTGATCATCACTTCGAACTGCGCGGGCTCGTACCCTTCAGCCCGCAACTCGACGCGGTGCGCCCCCGCCTCGATGCCGAGCTTCTGGAAGGCACCGTCGAAGCTGTCGATCACGCCGACGTAGTAGCCGTCGATGTAGACCTGGGCGTTGGAGGGCTTCACCTTCAGTCGGAGCGACCCGACATCGCGATACCCCTGGCTGTAGCCGTAGCCGGAGCCGTAGCCGGAGCCATAACCGTATCCCGAGCCGTAGCCCGAATAGGGGTCGTAGCCGGAGCCGTACCCACCGAACAGGAACGGGTCGTAGGAGAAGTACCCCATGCCGTACCCGTAGCCGTAGGGACTCCAGATACTCGTATACCGGCGTCCGTAGTACGGGTCGTAGTAGTTCGAGTAGTACGGGTCGTAGATGACGCTCGGGTAATAGACGTTGCCGCCGCGCCCCGGAACCTCGCCGCGCCGTTCAACCGCGGTCCCGAGCGTGGTGCGGCCGTCGCGCGGACGGCTGTACGCCGGCACCGGCGCCCGACTGCGCCCCTGGTTGTCGTCGTCCGCACCGGCGGTTGCGCTCGT
>CAYZBZ010000114.1:10959-12753 GCA_964476725.1 uncultured Vicinamibacterales bacterium | reverse complement strand
GGGCGCCACCCGCGGCGCGCGAGGCGGCCGCACGGCTTGCCGATGCTCGCACGGTCGCCGTCGTCACGGGCCAGCAGGCGGGCGCGTTTGGCGGACCGCTGTACACGCTGCTGAAAACCGTCACCGCGATCCAGCTCGCTCGACGCGCGTCGGCAGAGCACGGGACGCCGGTCGTCCCCGTGTTCTGGGTCGACGCCGAAGACCACGACTGGCAGGAAGTGCGGAACTGTATCGTGCTCGATGCCGACTTCCAGCCGCGCACCATCGCGCTGGCGCAGCCGGAAGGGGCCGGCGAGCTCCCGGTGGCCGCGCTGAACCTGGATGGCCGCATCGAGCAGAGCCTCGAGGAGCTCGCGGCCGCGTGCGCAACGACCGATTTCACGGAGTGGATGTTCGCGGCCCTTCGCGCCGCGTATCGGCCGGGCGCCGGCATGTCGGCGGCGTTTTCGACGTGGATCGAGTCGCTGCTCGGTCCTCACGGCCTCGTGGTGTTCGAATCGGCCGATCCGGCCGCGAAGCGGCTGGCGGCTCCGGTCTTTCTGCGGGAGCTGCGATCTCCAGGGCGTACGTCGGCTCTCGCAGCATTCGCAGGCGAACGGCTCGCCGCACGTGGCCATCAGCCGCAGGTCGTTCCGCCGCCCGACAGCCTCGCGCTCTTTCATCTGAACGGCAGGCGCCGCGCGATCCGCCGTCAGGGCGATCAGTTCCTGATTGGCGACACGCCCGTGACCGCCGGCGCGCTGATCCAGGAGGCGGAAGCCGATCCGGCCCGGTTCAGCCCGAACGTGCTGCTGCGACCCATCGTCCAGGACACGCTGTTCCCGACGATCTCGTACGTCGCCGGCCCGAGCGAGCTCGCGTATCTCGGGCAGCTGCGCGACGTGTACGAGCACTTCGGCATCCCGATGCCGCTCATCTATCCGCGCGCGAGCGCGACGCTCGTCGACGCGGCGACCGCGCGGTTTCTGAGCCGCTATGAGTTCCCGCTCGAGGATCTCCAGCCGCAGGGCGAGTCGGCGCTGAACCGGCTGCTGCAGTCGCAGCTTCCGCCCGAAGTCGAGCAGTCGCTCAAGGACGCAGACGATGCCATCCGCACCGCGCTCGAGCGTGTGATCGACGCGATGCCGGCGCTCGATCCGACGCTCGCGGGAGCGGCCAGGACAACGCAGGGGCGGATGGAGCACGACCTGCGGTCTCTGCAGTCGAAGGTCATTCACTCCGCGAAGCGGCGCGACGAGACGCTCCGCCGTCAGTTCACGCGCGCGCAGGCGCAGATTTTCCCGCTCGGGCACCCGCAGGAGCGCACCCTGAACATCGCATTCTTCCTGAATCGGTACGGCCCCGCGCTGGTCGATCGCCTGCTGGAGGAATTGCCGCTCGAAATGGGGCGGCATTGGGTGATGACGATCTGACGGGGCCGTGCGGCCAGGGCTAACGATCGTGGCGATGGTGCAAGGGCAAATAGGTTCCGGGTTCCAGGTTCCGGGTTCAGGTTCCACGTTCCGGGTTCAGGTTCCACGTTCCACGTTCCACGTTCCACGTTCCACGTTCCACGTTCCACGTTCCACGTTCCGGGTTCCACGTTCCGGGTGCGGGTTCCACGTGCCGGGTTCGGAACACTGAACGCGAACCCGACCGTGGAACCCGGAACCTGAACCCGGAACGTGGAACCTGAACCCGGAACCCGGAACCCGGAACCCGGAACCGACAGAGACACAAGGACATGCCCATCCCTACAGTGCCGCGCTCGCGGTCTTCAACCGCTCGTCGGCGGCGCCCAGCTTCTTCCGCGCC
>CAYZBZ010000114.1:2749-10859 GCA_964476725.1 uncultured Vicinamibacterales bacterium | reverse complement strand
TGCCGCGCTCGCGGTCTTCAACCGCTCGTCGGCGGCGCCCAGCTTCTTCCGCGCCCCTTCGATCCACCCCTCATCCACCGCGAGCTGCGCGCGCGAGGCCACGACCGCCCGCTTGGTCTCCGACGGCGCAGGTCCGCCGGGCGTCCGGCGCACCGCCACGAAGTGCCGCGCACTCAGGATCTCGTCGAGCGCCCCGTCGTCGTACGCGATCGGCCGGCCGAGCACGGACGACGTGATTTCGCGCAGCACGGCGGCCCGCGGTTCGGCTGGCCGTCGCGTGCACTCCTCCACGAGCTTCGAGGCAATGGCGTGGCTCGTCTTGAACGGCACTCCGTGGTCGCGCGCGAGCGTGTCGGCCAGCTCCGTCACGGTAATCCACCCCTCCTCGGCGCACTGCGCGAGCCGCGCTCGATTGAACTCCGCGGAGCGCATGGCGGCCGACACGAGCCGCACGACGCGATTCGCGTCCTTGAACATCGAGAAGACCAGCGGCTGCAGGTCGTCCTCCGTGTCGACGATGTCGCCGAACGGCGTGTTGTGGACGGTGAGCAGGATGGCGCCCGTCTGTCCGAGCGCCTTGCTGCCTATTGCGCGCGCGTGCTCGAGCGCGACGGGGTTGCGCTTCTGCGGCATGATGCTGCTGCACTGCACGAACCCGTCGCCGAGCCGCAGGTACCCGAACTCGCTCGTGCACCACAGCAGCAGGTCCTGCACCACGCGGCCAAGGCCCGCGAGCAGCACGGCCGCCGCCGACACACTCTCGAGCAGGTAATCCACCGTCGCGATGCTGCCGTACGTGTTCCCGGTGGCCGCATCGAAACCGAGCAGCTCCGTGGTGCGTGAGCGGTCGATCGGAAAGCCCGTGCCGGTGATGGCACAGGAGCCAAGCGGGTTCAGATTGGTGCTCGCGTACGCCGCGCGAAGGCGCACGACGTCCCGCTCGAGCTGTTCGACGACGGCCAGCAGGTAGTGAGCGACGGTGGACGGCTGCGCCGGCTGCGTGTGGGTATGCGCGGCGAACACGTCCTCCCGGTGCGCGTCCGCGAGATCGATCAGGACTTTCCGCAAGGCGTTCGTGCCGTCGATGAGCGCGAGAATCATCTCGCGCTGCTGCATGCGGTACATCGTCATGTCGATGTCGTTGCGGGAGCGCGCGGTGTGCAGGCGGCCGGCCGCTTCCTCGCCGCACGCCTCCCCTATCAGCCGGTCGACGAAGAAGAACAGATCTTCGCAGGTGCCGTCGTAGCGGACGTTGCGCACGTCGTCCAGCAAGATGCCGTCGAGCGCGGTCCGGATCGCGTGCGCGTCGCGCGGCGGGACGATCGCCCGCTCCGTGAGCATCACCAGGTGCGCATAATGAATGCCCATCAACGGCGCGAGGAAGTGCGCCTTGGCGTCCTCGAAGTTCTCGTTGAGGACGCAGGCGACGTATTCGGCGGCAAAGGGCATGCGGACGGCTACGTCTTTCCCGGACTGAGGAGGTTCGCCATCAGTCTGTACGCGCCGTCGGTGCCCGCTGGCAGCTGGCGCCACAGACCGAGGCCGAGGTAGAACCACCGTCCCTTGCCGTACCGTGCTTCGACGAGCGCGCCCGTCTTCGCCCCCGCGTTGAGCGGGAACGGATCGGTGGACCTGATCAGGTCGACATACCGGGGGTCGCGTTGCGCAAGAAAGTAGGTCCCCCGCTCCTGGACCCACCCGCTCCAGTCCGCCGGGCCGATCCTGTTGGGGGTGTTGAACACCGGGTGCGCCGGCACGAGCACCTCGATCGGCGCGTTTTCGTCCGTGATGCGGTCGGTGCCGTTCTTCGCGGGATACGGACCGTACTGTGCCTGGTTGAACTCCTGCTTGTTGTAGTTCACCAGCACGGTCCCGCCACTCTGCACGTATGAGAGGAGGCGATGGTTGTTCGCGCGCAGATCCGGACGGCGCTCGTAGGCGCGGACGCCGGTGACGATCGCGTCGTATTTCGAGAGATCACCAGACGCCAGCTCGGTCGCGCCAATCAGGTGCACGTCAGCGCCGAGCTGCTCGATTGCCGCGGGCATCTCGTCGCCCACGCCCATGATGTAGCCGACGCGCAACCCCGGCGCGATCTTCACGTCGATCACTTTGACGCGGATGCGCGCGGGCTCGACGACGTGGCGGCGGTGGATGTGGGGGTACTCGACGACTTCGTAGCCGGCATTCGACGTGGCGTTCGTGCCGTCGAGAGCTGAGACGACGCCGTCAACCGCGTACTCGCCTGCACGGGAACCTGCCCCGGGCGTCACGGTGAACGACACCGTCACCTCCTCTTCCGCCCGCTCGAACTTCACGGGAGCCGACGCCGGCGACACGTTCCAGCCGGCGGGAACCTCGAGCGACGCGCTGGTGCTGACGGCGACGTTCAGATTGTTGCTGACGGTGAGGTCGATCGTGCGCGCGCGCGCGGGGCCCGCTGCGGAACCGCGTGCCGTTCGCACGGCGGCCGGCGCGAGCGGTATGACCGCGATGCCGGGAGTCATGCGCACGGCAAACGGCGGCACGACTTGAAGCTCCATCCGCTTCTCGCCCGCAAAGAGATCGCCATAGCGAAACTCGACGTTGCGGTCGACGATCACCTCGGCACCACCGATCGTCAACGTGAACGTCGCGCGGAAAGGCGTGGGCCTGAACGGCGCGCCGAACGGCACGCCGGCCTCGAAGTCGTAACGCGCGGCGTCGTTTCGGGGCGTCCAGTAAGGAGTTGAGAGCGGCGTCTGCCCGACGCGGACATTGGCCGCGCAGGTTGCCGCTCCCCCCGATGGTATCGAACCAACGATGGGCACACACACGCCGCTGCTTGCGGGAGGGCTGCCAGCCGGAAGCACGGTCGAGGGTTCGACACCGGCGAGGTTGACCCTTTTCAGCGTGACGTCCGCCGGCCCGTTATTGCCCGCCACCGCCGAGATCTTCACCGGCTGCCCGACGACAACTGTCCCGTCGTCTGCCAGCGCCTCGAGACGGATGCCGTGCGTCAGCAGCAGCGCTTCCTGGAACTGCGACTCCTTCCACGCCAGCCGCACGTCAATCTCGTAGCGGACGTCGTCTTGCAGGGTGGAGTCTTTAGACCCCGTCATAGGCGCGAGCTTCGCGCGCAGATCGCGCACCGCGGCAAGCCCGGAGGCAAGCGGCGCAGCCGCCGCACCGGGACCGCGCGTTTCCACCGCCTCTTTCGCGGCCACGACGCTGGAGCCAATTCCCTGTAACGCGGTAACGAGCACCGGCGGCGGGTGCGAGCCTGCGTACGCGAGAAGCCCCGCAAGCGTCGTGTCGATGCCGTCGAACATGTCCTTCAACGCCACACCGGGCTCGCCGATCACGCTGTCTTTCAGCCGGTACGTGCGCGACGACGACGCGCCGGGCAGCAGCAGCAACTGAGACGTGCCCTGACACTTGTGCATGCTGCGGGCTTCGAGGCCGAGCTCGCTGTAGGTCCGGCCGAGCAGCGGATCGAAGCCGGAGGTCGTGGAGCGGAGCAGGTCGGGCCCACCCTGCCCCGGCGGCCCGAAGCCTTCCGTGCAGAAGACGCGCTTCGCCTGCCACGGTCGCAATCCTTCGCGGATCTGCTCCGGGTATCGCGACGGATCGGCCGCTGCGCGGAAGGCCTCTATCGTCAACCGCGTGGACGCCTGGTGATGCTGACCACCGCCACCGCCGCCGCATACGAAGCCCGCTATGACGTCGGGACGGATCGCACGGATGTGACGCACAAAGTCGCCGAGGATCTCGTCGTGTCCCCACTTCTGGATCGACTCCTCGACGCTGAAGGAGTACCCGAAGTCAATGGCGCGCGTGAAGTACTGTTCCGCGCCGTCGAATCGGTGGACGGCCAGGAGCTCTTCCGTGCGGAGCACGCCAAGCGCCTGGAAGATCTCGGGGCCAATCTCGTTCTGCCCGCCATCGCCGCGCGTCGCGCTGACGAGCACGGTCCGCATGCCCAGCCCGTGACTCATCATCGCGAGCAGCCCGTTGTCCTCGTCGTCGGGATGCGCGGTGGTTTCCATGAACGTGCCGGAAGAGCTCAGTTTGCGCAGCATCAGGCGCAGCGCGACGTCGCCGGGCAGCTCGGCGACGGGTTGCACGCGCAGTTGCGCGGGCGCCGCGATGGTCAGACACAGCAGGAAGAGGACGCCGGCGACAACACGCGACGGTCGCATTAGAAGGAGAACTTCACGCCGAGCTGCATCGTGCGCTGGTCGTAGCCGCTCTTCCCCGCGTTCGGGTAGTCCTTGCCGTCGAACAGCAGCGTACCGGTGGGTGTGCCAAGCGCACTGGTTGTAACGACCCGGTTGACGCCCGCGATGTTCTCCGCGTTGAACAGGTTCTTCGCCTCGAAGAACAGCTCTCCCTTCCAGCTGTTGATCGGGATGAAGCGCGAGTAGCGCAGGTCGAGGTTGACGACCCGGCCCAGGCGGCCGGCATTGCGCTCGACGTCGATCGGCCGATCGTTGGGGTTGCCGTCCAGATTCAGATCCACGTTCGACCGGATGTTGAACGGCAGCCCGCTGTTGGCCTGCAGGATGATCCCGAGCTGGTTGTTGTTGAGCAGCAGGGCGCCGACCCCGCTCCCGCCAACCTGCGGCGCGAGCACCGCCGACACCGACAGCGTGTGCGTCTGGTGGAAGGGGGTGACGCCTTTATCGCGATCGAGGTTGGTCGGATCCGACACGCGGTCGTCGCCGCTGCCGACGACATAGGTGCCCGTGAGAGGGGCGTTGTCCTCGCCGCGAGCCAGCGTGTAGGTCGCCTGCGTCATCCATCCGTGCGTCATCCGCTTCCTCACGGTCGCGGTGAACGCGTTGTAGGTGGACTCGGCGATCGACTTGAACACGTTGATGCGGTCGAATGTCGTGTTCGCGCGCGCCGACGAGAAGATCGGCCGCCCGTCCGAGAGGGTCTGGCCCGACGGCACGAGGTTGACGTCGATGAGGACCGGCAGGTTGCGGCCGATCGCATTGACGTACCCGACGGTCACCGAGACGTCGTCGTTCAACGCGCGTTCGACCTGAACGTTGCTCAGCCAGGCGGACTGCGTCCTGAACTCCGGATCGACGGCGTTGATGCTCTGCTTCGGGAGGACGAATCCGGGGGGCGCCGCCGCGAGGCTGGCCGGAAACGCGGGGGCGCCGACGGCTGTCGGCAGCACGGGCCCGACGTTGTAGCTCTTCGGATCGCCATTGTTCAGGATCGCGTTGTCGTAGAAGTCGAGGAGTGGCGGCTCGTACATTAGCCCCACCGACGCGCGAACGACCGTGCGCGCTCGCTCGTCCACCGACCACGAGAGGCCGGCACGCGGCCCGAAGTTGTTCTTGTCGATGGTGAAGCCCTGCGAATACGTGTTCGGCGCGAACGGCCGTGTCGACGGGACGTCGAACACGTCGTACCGCACGCCGTACAGGAGCTTCAGGCGCGGGGTGGCCTGCCAGTCGTCCTGGACGAACAGGCCGTAAAACCCGGAGTTGTATTTCGCGCTGGTGTCGCCTGCCAGCTGCTGGAAGTTCGAATACGACCGCAGATTGGCGCCGCTCTTCGCCGCCAGGTAGTCGGCAGTGGTCGCGAAGTTGTAGAGGAAGAGCTCTCCCCTGACGCGCTTGTCGCCAATCCACTGCGCGTCGACACCGGCTTTGTACGCGTGCGTGCCGCGGATCAGGCTGACGTTGTCGATGACCTGCGTGATCCCCTGGTGGAAGTCGAAGCCCACCGAGTTGCCGTCGCCGATGCGCGCGCCTCCAAACTGTGCCCGCCCCGCCACGGTGATGGCAGGCCCATCCACGGAGATGCCCTGCGTGCGGAACTGGTGGCGCCGCGCGTACTGCACGCGCAGCTCGTTCAGCATTGAGCGACCGATCGTGGACACGACCTGCGCGGAGGTCGAGTCCATCCGGTCCGTGAAGTCGGTCGCGCGGTCGGTCGTCGTCAGGCCGCCGCCGATGTTCGACGGCGACAGGTTCTTGAAGCCGAAATACCGGACCGACAGCAGGCTGCCTGGCGACAACTGGTAGTCGGTCTTGCCGAACCCGAAGTTCACCTTCTGGTGCGCGGGGATGACGCCGCTTGCCGGCAGCGTGATGCCGAGGGCCTGTGCGTCGGCCGCAGCCACCGTGATCACCTGACCGCCGGTGACGAGGCTTCGATCGACGTATTCATACGCCCCGAAGTAGTGCCACCGGTCCTTCTTGATCGGTCCCCCGAGCGTCGCCGTTACGTCGTTTGCCTCGGTGTCCGGCTTGCGCGCGGTGGCGGCGAGAAAGAAGGGCTTCGACGACATCGAGTTTCGCTTGAAGCGGAAGCTCGCGGACCCGTGCACCGCGTTGGTGCCCGACGGGGTGATCGCGTTGTAGACCATACCGGTCGTCTGGCCGAATTCGGGCGCGAAGCCGTTGGTGATGACCTTCACCTCGCGCACCAGCACTTCGGACACCGGGAGCATGCGCAGCCCGGCTCGATCCTTCTCGCTGTTCGTGTTGCCGTCGATCTGGTAGTTCGTGTGCATCTGCGAGCCATTCGCGTTGATGCGCGGCACGCCGAACTCGTTGTTCTCGTAGCCGGTGACGTTCGCCTGGAGGAACGCGAAGTTGTACGGGTTGCGGGACACGAGCGGCAGGTTCCTGATCTCCGTCTCGCCGATGGTCCGCCCGAGGTCGATCCTGCTGGGCTCGGCGATCGGCGACTCGCGCGTCACCGTGACCGTCTCGGACACGTTGCCGACCTCGAGCGTCACGTCAATCAGCGCGGTCTGACCGGCCGACAGGCTGATCCCCTGCTGCTCGAACTTCTTGAATCCCTGCAGCTCCGCGGCCACGCGATACCGGCCGAGCGGCAGCAGCGGTGCGCGGTACCCGCCGCGCTCGTTCGTGACGACGATGCGGGTGTCGCCGGTGTCGAGATTCGACACGGTGATGCTGACGCCCGGCAGCGCCGCGCCCGACTGATCGCTGATCGTCCCTTCGATGGTGCCGTTGACGGCCTGCGACTGCGCGAACGCCGGCGCGACGCCCGACAGCAGCTGCAGCACCAGCACGAACACCACCCGTGACACGCGAACCATGGAAAACCTCCTGAGGGGACGTTGATGAGTATAGCGTGCCGGTACAGGCCGCGAACGACTAGACGCCGCCTCAACGCGGGGCACGCGGGGAGGCAGAGCCAGCCTGATTGTTTTCTCTGCCACTTTGCGGTCTCTGCGTTTCGACCTCGTCTCTGCGCGCTCCCTCTCGCGGCGCGAGGCTCACTTCGCGAGGACTTGCGCGTAGTACTCTTCGTATCGAGGCACGATCAGATCGTGGCAGAAGCGCTCGCGGACGACCCGGCGTCCGGCGGCCGCGATGCGCGCGTGCAGGTCGGGATCGGTCAGCAGTGTGATCCCGCTGTCGGCCATGCCCTGGAGATCGTCGACATCGTGAAGAAAGCCCGTGGCGCCATGGTCGATGACCTCATGGAGGCCGCCCACGCGGGATGCCACGACGGGCACTTTGCACGCCATCGCCTCGAGCGCGGCCAACCCGAAGCTTTCCTGCGTCGACGGCAGCAGGAAGAGATCCGCGATCGACAGCAGCGGCACGGTCTGATCCTGCTCGCCCAGCGCCTCCACGTCTTTCGCGACGCCGAGCGCTTTGGCGGTGTCGAGCGCCTGAGGCAGGTCAGGGCCGTCCCCGACCAGCAACAGCCGCGCTTTGACCTTCGCGGCGATCCGCGCGAACACGTCCACGACCGCCGGCGCGCGCTTCACCGGCCGGAAGTTCGAGACGTGGATCACGAGCTTCTCGCAGCCGGCCGGGCAGTACCGCGCGCGCAGAGCAGGGTTGGGCACGCGCCGGTAGACGTCGCAATCGAGAAAGTTGGGAATCACGGTGATGTCGTTTCGCACGGCCAGCGTCCGATACGTATCGGCCTTCAGGCTCTCCGACACGGCGGTCACGCCGTCGGACCGTTCGATCGAAAACGCGACGGTCTCGGCATATGAGTGATCGCTGCCGACGAGCGTGATGTCGGTGCCGTGCAGCGTGGTGATGACGCGCGGGACTTTATTACTCCGGGGGCCCCTATCCCCCGGTCCGGTGGTCCGGGGGCCCCTATCCCCCGGTCC
>CAYZBZ010000114.1:0-2649 GCA_964476725.1 uncultured Vicinamibacterales bacterium | reverse complement strand
TCCGGGGGCCCCTATCCCCCGGTCCGGTGGTCCGGGGGCCCCTATCCCCCGGTCCTTCGGCCCCCGACGAGGAGAGCATCTGCTTCGCGAGGTACGCCGCCGTCGCATGCGGCACCGCATAGTGAGCGTGCACGATATCGAGGCCGGCGTCGCGCGACACCTGAACGGTGCGGCTGGCCAGGGCGAGCAGGTACTCCGGCTCGCGGAACAACGGGTAGGCCAGCATCGTGACGCGGTGGAAGGTGAGGCCGGGCTGGTAGCTGCCGAGTCGGAACGGGGCGTCAGCGCTCAGGACGTGAACATCGTGGCCGCGGGCCGCGAGCGCTTTGGCCAGCTCGGTTGCCACGATTCCGCTGCCGCCGACCGACGCGTAACAGATGATGCCGATGTTCACGCGGAGCTCTTTCCGAGGCCGGACGTGACGTTCCAGTTCTTGATCACGTGGGGGCGGAGGATCGGCTCACGCACGACGACGCCTTCCGCGTACGCGACCCCGGATCGCGCGCCGAGATGCGCGTCGCGGCTTTCGATGAGCTGCTGGAACTGCGGGGCCATCAACCGGGTCGCGACGCTGCCGGGCTCGGACGGCCCGAACTGTGAACGGTGACAGGCGAGCGCCTTGCGCTTCGTTGCGTAGTGCGCCGACACGTCGACGGCGAACGACTCGGGCCCGGCGTCGTTGATGAAGTAGTAGCAGACCCAGTCCGGACGCCACGGGTCCCCTTCGCCTGGCGCAAAGCGGCGGAGGCCGCTCGTGAACGCGGCGCGCGTCAGCGCGTCGCTCGCCGCACGGTGATCCGGGTGGCGATCGTTCCAGTACGGCAAAGCAACCGTACGCGGACGCGCCGCGCGGATCAGCCGGACGACGTCCGATATTTGATTCGCGGCGCCCGTGATGCCGCCGTCCGGCCATCTCAGATTCACGCGCCACTCGGCGCCGAGGACCGCACGCGCCTCTTCCGCTTCCGTCTCGCGCTCCTCAGGGGTGCCGTTCGACCCCAGCTCGCCGCGGGTGAGATCGCACAGGCCGACGCGGAAACCGAGCGCCGCGTGCAGCGCCACGGTGCCGGCGAAGCCGATTTCAATGTCGTCGGGATGCGGGCCGAAGACGAGCAGGTCAACGGGGGTCTGAGCAGCCATGTGCAGTTTCTAGACTACACAATTCCGATTGCTGATTTCTGATTGTTGACTGCTGATTGGCAAATCAATCAGCAATCCGAAATCGACAACCAGCAATACAATAGATCCTCCGTGTCTTCCAAGCCCCCGGGTCCCGCTGTCGCGACGAAACCGCGCGTGCCCAGGCGCCGCCGCGGGTGGAAGTTCTACGTCCTGGCGGGCCTCGGCGTGCCGCTTCTGTTCCTGATCGTCATCTCGGGCTACTTCTACGTCACGTTCTCGCGGATGATCGACGCCCGCCTGCACGGGGAGATGCAGCGCGCGGACCCACGCGTCTTCGCCCGCCCGTTCGAGTTGCGGCGGGGGCTGTCCGTGACGCCGACGCAGATCGTCGAGCGACTGAACGATCTGGGCTATTCCCATCGCGCGAAGTCCGGGCAGCCAGGCGAGTTCACCATCGGACGGGACGTCGTGGTCATGATTCCGCGCGACGGCGATCGCAAGGGGAAGGTCGTCCGGATCGTCTTCGGGGCAAGGGGCGCCAAGGGGGCCGAACCGTCGGGCATCCAGCGCATCGAGCTGCCGCCCTCGAAAGGCAGCATCGAGCGCCTGAGGCTCGACGCGCCGCTCATCACAGCGCTCATCACCTCGGCCCGGGAAAAGCGGCGGGACGTGCCGCTGGCGATGATTCCCCAGCGGATGATCCAGGCCGTCCTCGCGATCGAGGATCGCCGGTTCTACGATCACGCGGGCGTCGATCCGATCGGCATTGTCAGCGCCGTCTTCACCTACGTGTTCGGCGACAAGACCTACATGCGCGGGGGCAGCACGCTCACGCAGCAGCTGGTGAAGAACACGTTCCTCACGCAGGAGCGGACGCTCAAGCGGAAGTTCTCCGAGTGGATCATGTCGATCGCGCTCGAGCGCCGGCTCTCCAAGGACCAGGTCCTCGAGCTGTATCTGAACGACGTGTGGCTCGGCCAGCGCGGGTCCTTCGCGATACACGGCGTGCCCGAAGCGGCGCGGCTGTTCTTCGCCAAGGACGTGTCGAACGTGTCGCTGAGCGAGGCCGCGACGATCGCGGGCGTGATCCAGTCGCCGCCGCGGCTCTCGCCGTTCAACAACCCCGATCGCGCGAAAGAGCGTCGCAACGTCGTCCTTCGAGAGATGGCGGACGCCGGATACATCAGCCAGGACGCGGCCGAGCGCGCGGCGCACGAGCCGCTGCAGTTGGCTCCCCGTGCGCTCGATGCGGAAGCCCCTTACTTCGTCGACTACATCGGGCAGGAGCTGCAGGACAAGTACCCGTCAATCGCCTCTGGCGCGATCGACGTGTACACGACGCTCGACCTCCACCTGCAGCGCATCGCCCAGGACGCCATCCGCGCCGGGCTGGTGCGCGTCGACGAGCTGCTGGCGCGGCGCAAGCGCCAGCGCGCGCAGGCGGCGCTCATCGCCGTCGATCCGCGCACGGGCGAAGTGCTCGCGCTCGTCGGCGGGCGCCCCTACAACCAGTCGCAGTACAACCGG
>CAYZBZ010000113.1:0-12843 GCA_964476725.1 uncultured Vicinamibacterales bacterium | reverse complement strand
CCCCGCGGCCATGCTGCTCCTTGGCGGCCTGACGGCCGCCGGTGCCGTCGGCCTGCTCGCGGGACCGGCCGTCAGGCTGCGCCTCGCGTTGCGCACGCGCCGGAGAGGAACTGACCGAGCGCCGCTCCGTTTCCTGCTGCTCCAACTCCTCGCGGGGGCGGCCGTCGCAGGCGTCCTCGTCCTCTTCGAGCGCCTGCTGTACCGCGCCGTTGATCCCGCCACGGTCGACTTTCGCCGCTTTTCCCTGCACCCATGGATCACGACGCGGATCGTGCTGCTGACCGGGATGTTGGCGTGCCACATCGCGGCGCTCTGGACGGGCACGCTGATCCTGAGCGCGGCGCTGGCGCGCTGGCGTCTTCCGGCCTCGGCCACCGGCCTGAGATTGCGTATTGCCGTCATCTGGATCGCTCCGTCGCTGGCGATTGCCGTGGTGGCGCGATCGCAGGGATGGATGCTGCCTGCGCTCGGACTGGCGTCTGCCGCGATGGCATGCGCGCTCGCCGCGCTGCTCGGGCGCCGCGTCGTCGTCTGGTATCGCCACGCCACCGTTGCGGCGCGCATCCTGGCGCTGTTCGTGACGTTTCTCGTGCCGGCG
Source organism: uncultured Vicinamibacterales bacterium (assembly GCA_964476725.1). Lineage (GTDB taxonomy): Bacteria > Acidobacteriota > Vicinamibacteria > Vicinamibacterales > 2-12-FULL-66-21 > JALZOC01. The sequence goes on along the minus strand of CAYZBZ010000113.1, from coordinate 12,245 downwards.
CTCCTCCTGTATCCATCGGTCGACTTCTTCGCGGAAGCGGCGACACGCTCGCTCATCGCCACGCGGTACGCCGTCCAGGCGCAGAAGCACGCGGAGACGCTGCAGGAGCGGCTGGCGGAAGCCCGCCGCGAAATCGATGCGCTCACGGTCCTCCCCGATCTCGTCATGGCCGACGGCGGCGTCCCGCTGACAGCGCCCAGGACGGACAGCGCGTACCACGTGTGGAGGCAGACGGCGCTGGCGCGCGCGCGGCTGACGTCGGCCATCGAGCTGTACGACAGGTCGGGGACACTCATCAGCCGGTTCGCTCTGAACCTGCCGGAGTACTCGTCGACCACGCAGCCGCCGCAGGCTGCGTCCGGCTGCGGATGGGACATCTTCGGGGAGGCCGCGCTCTTTGGCTCGGAGGAGCGCCGGATGCTCCATGCGGAACGCCGGATCTGCACGAGCCTGACGCCTGGCGGTCCGCCGGAACCGGTCGGCACCATCATCGTCCACGTGGTCCCCGACTACCGCACGTTGCCGTTCATCACGTCGCAGAATCCGTACTTCGAAGTGTTCCGCGCCGCCGAAGGGGGCACTCCGGGCGAAGGCACCACGGGCAGCGACGTCGACGTGGTGATTTACGGCTGGAGTCTCAGCCCCATCTACACGTCCGGTCGCGCCGCGTGGCCCATCACCGATGACCTCTTCGCGCGGATTTACGACCCGTCACGGCGGCCCTTCTGGGCCACCATCCGGACTGCCGAGTCCCGGTATCAGGTGTACTTCTCGAACGATCGCGTCTTCATCTACGCCATCGGTTACGCCGCGCTGACGCTCTTCGATCACCTGGTCCACCTGGCGGAGCTGACGACACTGTCCGCCGCGGTCTATGTCCTCGTGCTCTTCGGGACGGCGCTGTTCACGCGCGTCGCGCGGGAGCGGCCGCGCCTCGGCCGGGCCCTGCTGCGCGAGATACGCGCCAGCTTCTACCGGAAGCTCTTCCTGGCGTTCGTGCTCGCGTCGATCATCCCCGTGCTGATCCTCGCGCTGGTGATCGGCACGTATTTCGCGAACCTGCTCACGGCCGATGTCGCGCGCGAGGCTGCGCGGACCGCCGCCGTCGCCCAGCGCGTCATCGAGCAGTCGAACGCGCTGCTGCAGCGCACCGACGGCCTGGCGCCCGCGAGCGACGACGTGATGATCTGGATCAGCCAGGTCATCGACCAGGACGTCAACATCTTCGACGGGCCGCAGCTCATCGCGACCAGCGAGCGGGATCTGTTCGCGTCCGGCCTTCTCCCGACCCGCACGCCGGACGACGTCTATCGCGCGATCGCCCTGCAGCGCCTGCCGAGCTTCGTCGGCGAGGATCTGATTGGCACCGTGCCGTACATGATCGCGGCCGCACCGGTGCGGGCGGGCGGGCGCAAGGTCATCCTCACTGTGCCGCTCGCCAATCGCCAGCGCGACATCGATCGAGAAATCGACGATCTCGATCGAGGAGTGCATCTCGCGGCGCTCTTTTTCGTGCTCCTTGGCGCCGCGATGGGGCTCTACATGGCCGAGCGCATCGCCGATCCCGTGCGCCGGCTCACCCGCGCCACGCGGCGGATCGCGCGCGGAGACTTCGACGCGCAGGTCGCGGTGAAGTCCTCCGACGAGCTCCGCCGCCTGGTGGACGCCTTCAACAGCATGGCGGCCGAGCTCAAGGCGCAGCGCACGCAGCTCGAGCGCACGCACCGTTTCGAGGCGTGGGCCGAAATGGCGCGCCAGGTGGCGCACGAGATCAAGAATCCGCTGACGCCGATCCAGCTCTCCGCCGAGCATCTGCGCCGCGTGCACGCCGACCGCGGCGCGCCGATGGGCGAGGTGCTCGAGAGCTGCGTCAGCTCGATCCTGGGCCAGGTCCGCCTCCTGCGGCAGATCTCCGCCGAGTTCTCCAGCTTTGCATCCTCCCCCACAGCGAAGCCGGGCGCCGTGGACGTCCCGGATCTCGTCGCCGAGGTCGTCGATCCGTACCGCACGGGGCTTGCCGGACGGGTCGAGATCAACAATCGCGTCAGCGCGCCGCTGCCGCGCGTGTTCGTCGACCGCACCCTCATCGCGCGCAGCCTCACCAACATCGTCGAAAACGCACTGCATGCCATGCCCGGCACCGGCGTCCTCACGCTCGACGCGTCGGCTGGCGCCGACTTCGTCACCGTGGAGGTGCGGGACACGGGCGCCGGGATGGACGAGGAATCGCTCGCGCGCGTCTTCGAGCCGTACTTCTCGACCAAGACCACGGGTACGGGCCTCGGCCTGCCAATCGCGCAGCGGAACGTCGAATTGAACGGCGGCGCCGTCGAGGTCGAGAGCGCGAGGGGCCAGGGGACCGCGGTGAAGGTTCGGCTGCCGGTCGCGCCCAAGTGATAGGGACGTGCTTGTCCTTTTACCACGGAGCCACGGAAGGCACGGAGACGCACGGACGGTCGCGGCCGCGCTTCGCGCGACCGCCCCGCAGATCGACGTTCTTCGTGCGTCGCCGTGTCCTGCGCGGCTCCGTGGTGAAGGACAACCTGCGTTACGGGGCCGAAGGTCCGGTCTCTCCGTCTCCTCCGCCTGCCTCATGTGGACGTTTACGGAGCCGCCCGTAAGCCCAGAAGATGAGCGCCCCCGCGACGTAGGCATACGACAGCACGACGAGCGCGAGGCGGGGGTGCAAGGCGACGAGCGCGAGGGCGACGGCTGCAAGGAACAGCGCGAGGTACGATCGGCGCCATCCGACGTCGATGGCTTTGACGCTGCGGAACCGGATGGTGCTGATCATCAGGAACGCGGGAACGAGGACCATCGCGAGCGCGGGGAGCGCGGTCTGGCGTTCCTGCAGCCCGTAGGGATACAGGAAGACGGTCGACGCGATCACCGAGGCCGCCGCGGGGCTCGGCATGCCGACGAAATAGCGCTTATCGGTCGACGCGGTGGTCGTGCTGGTCTGCACGTTGAACCGCGCGAGGCGCATCGCCGCGGCGGTGACGAAAAGGAAGCCCGCGGCCCAACCCAGCCGGTGCAGCGGCCAGAGCCCCCACGTAAACGCGAGAATCGCGGGGGCGAGGCCGAACGACACGACATCGGCCAGCGAATCCAGCTGCACGCCGAACGCGGTCGACGAGTTGGTGAGCCGCGCAAAGAACCCGTCGAGGGTGTCGAGCACCATGGCGATGCCGATGAAAAGCGCCGCAGTGTCGAAGTCCTGGCGCGTCGCGTACACGACGCACGCGTAGCCGCAGAACAGGTTCGCGACGGTGAACAGCGACGGCAGCAGGAACACGCCGCGCCTGAAGTGATTGTCCCGGCGTCGCCGCCGCGGCAGGTTATCGAGCACCGGCGCTCCGCAGGATGGCCAGAACGGTCTCGCCGCCTACGACGCGGTCCCCGACCCGGACGCGCAGCTCCGCGTCCACCGGCAGGAAGACGTCCATCCGCGATCCGAACTTCATCAGGCCGACGCGCTGGCCGCGATCGAGCATGTCCCCCTCGTGCACGCGGCAGACGATCCGGCGTGCGAGCATTCCTACCACCTGCCTGAACACGACGGTCCGTCCGTCGTACTCGATCCACACTTCGTTCAGCTCGTTGTCGTTCGAGCCCTCATTGTAGGCCGGAAGAAACTTTCCGGGGCGATAGTCCACACGCGCGACCCGTCCGCCAACCGGCGTGCGGTTGATGTGGACGTCCATCGGCGAGAGGAAAACGGTGATCTGCTTCCACTCGCCCGGCGGGGCCCATCGCGTGTCGCCCGGCCCGGCGATCATGATGCGGCCGTCGGCCGGCGAGACGACGAGGCCGGCCTCCTGCGGGATCTGGCGCTCCGGATCGCGGAAGAAGTATGCGAAGAATCCGCCGAGCAGCGCGAACGAGGTTGCGAGGCCGGGACCGCGCATTGCGGCAAGCGCCGCGGCCGGCACGAGCGCGGCCGCGATGAACGGATACCCGGCACGATCGATTTTCATGGAGAGAGGATGACCGGAAGTCGGCAGAAAGTCACGAGGGGCCAGGAGCCGGATGCTGCGTGCTGCTGCGCGCGGGCGGCCCGCCGGCCCCTGTGAACGCAAGAGGTGTGGCGGCGGTTTTCTTTCAGTGGCGCGCGGCGTGCGGCGCCTCGCCGTCGATACTATGACGGCGCAGAATGCTCTCCATCTGATCTTTCAGGTGGAGCTTGCGTTTCTTCAACCGGACTTCTTCGAGCTGTTCGGGTTCCGAGAGGTAGTGCTGGGTCGTGAGGGTGTGAATCCGTTCGTCCAGGTCGTGATGTTGCGTGGCCAGCTGGCGGTATTGCTCGTCGCTCGCCAGCAGTTCACGCTTCAGCTCTTCGAAGTCTTTCGGCATTTCCGCCTCCTTGGGAAGAGGATCTTCGATCGCAGTGGGCCATCGAAGGCAACCTACCACAAGACCTGCAGCGCTTCAAGGATCCGGTTTTTCAGACGCGGTGCCCGAGATCTGCATGCCACAGGATGAGTCCGTCCTCCTCCGGGTGCGTGTAGTACCTGGGCCGTACCGCATGCACGACGAAGCCCAGCCGCTCATACAGGCGGAGCGCCGCGTCGTTCGATCGCCGGACCTCGAGCGTGGCCCGCCGCACGCCCGCGGCGACGGCTTCGGCGAACACGAAGAGAAGCAGACGCGTGGCCAGTCCCTGCCGGCGCGCAGCCGGCTCCACGGCCAGCGTGTTGATGTGCAGCTCGTCGAAGATGACCCAGCAGGCACAGAAGGCCAGGAGGCGATCGTCGGGCCCGCGGAGGATGTACACGCGCGCGACGTCCGAGTTGCTCAGCTCGCGCGCGAGCATGTCCTGGGACCACGGGTTCGTGAACGCCGCCGCCTCGAGCGCCGCGACCTCGTCGAGCGGATCGCCGGACCCGAGCCGCGTAATCGAATAAGGCCCGGCGTTCGCCATGAGCGGCGTCAGTGCCCCCCGGCGCGGCGGGCCCGGGCCAGCTCGGCGTCCGATTTGCGGATGTAGATGGGAACCACTGCGTGAGGCAGGATCGCGCGGGCCGGGTCGGCGGCGGCGATTTGCCCGATGAGGCCCGCCAGCGGCGGCGGCGGAACGATCGTCGCTCCTTCGCCGACGCGGCTGATGATGATGTCGCGGTATCGCACGGCGCCGTCGCCTATGAAGACCGTCTCGTGAAGGTCGGTCGCCGCGAGCACGTCGCCGGGCTCCGCGGATCGAGCCGCGATCAGAATGTCCCGTCCGTCGGGCGCGTACAACGCGGCGAAGATCTCCGCGCGCTGTGCGTCCATCCACGTCGCAATCGGCCGGTGCGCATTCGTCCCGGCGCGCGCGAGCGCCTCGAGCGCCGAGACCGGCACCACCCGCCGGCCGCGCGCCATCGCGAGTCCCTGGACGGTCGCGATGCCGACGCGCAAGCCGGTGAACGAGCCAGGGCCGGCCGCCACGGCGAACAGCTCGACGTCTTCGATGCGGACGGCCGCCTCTTCCAGCAGACGCATCAACTCGGTGGGCAGACGCTCGCCGTGGGTCAGCTCCGGGTCGCCGATCCGCTCGGCGACCACGATCGCGTCCCGCAGGATCGCGGCGCTCCCGGCGCGCGTGGTCGTGTCGAGGGCCAGGACGAGCATCAGGATCCCCAATGTTATACTCGCGACACCGAGCTCCCCGAATGGCGTCCCCCCCTGTGTCGTCCGAGCCCGCCGGCGCAACCCCGGCCATGCGGCAGTACTTCGAGGCGAAGCGGCAGTACCGCGACGCCATCGTGTTCTTTCGCATGGGGGATTTCTACGAGATGTTCTACGAGGACGCGCTGACGGCCGCGCGCGCGCTCGAGCTGACCCTCACCTCGCGATCGAAGGACTCGACGGGGGGCGCGATCCCGATGTGCGGCGTCCCGTATCACGCCGCCGACGGCTACATCGCGCGCCTCGTCAGGAAGGGGTTCCGCGTCGCCGTCTGCGAGCAGATGGAAGACCCCAGGAAGGCAAAGGGGCTCGTCCGCCGCGAAGTCGTTCGCGTCGTCTCACCCGGGACGCTGACCGATGCGAGCTATCTCGACGCCCGCGAGCCCGCGTTCCTGATGGGCATCTCCCCTGCCCGTCCAGGCCCCGGCTACGGCGTGGCTCTTCTGGATCTTTCGACCGGCGAGTTCACGGCGGCGGAGTATGCGGGGGCCGACGCGCGCCAGGCGCTGGCGGACGAGCTTGCGGTCCTGCGGCCACGCGAGATCGTCGCGCCGGCGGGGTTCGAGGACGTGCCGGCCCTCGTCGAGGAGCTGCGGCTCGGCGCTCGAGTCACCGCGGCGGAGGAATGGACGTTCGAGTTCGAGTCGGCCCGGCGCTCGCTGCTCTCGCAGATGCAGGCCGACAGCCTCCACGGCTTCGGCCTCGACGGCCGCCCGGCCGCCACCTGCGCGGCCGGTGCCCTCGTCCACTACCTGCGCGATACGCAGAAGGCGGATCTCGCCCACGTCCGCGAGATTGCGTTCCGCACTGGCGCCGACTGCATGGTGATCGATCCAACCACCCTCAGGAATCTCGAAGTGATCGAGGCGGCGGACGGCGGCCGCACCGGCTCGCTGCTGCACGAAATCGATCGCACGGTCACGCCGATGGGCGGCAGGCTGATCCGGTCGTGGCTGCTGCGGCCGCTGGTCGCGCTCGAGCGCATCCAGGATCGTCTGGACGCCGTCGAGGAGTTCGCGTTCCGCAGCACTGAGCGCGCGAAGATGCGCGAGACGCTGAAGACGGTGCACGACATCGAGCGGCTGGTCGCCCGCGCGGCGCTGGGGACGGCCGGCCCGCGGGATCTCGTGTCGCTCCGCCAGTCGATTGCCGCGATCCCGCGCGTCCGGATGCTGCTCGATCCGTTCCAGGCGCCGCTCGTGCGAAGCCTGGCAAGCGAGCTCGACGACCTCGCGGAGCTTCGAGACGAGCTGGACCGTACGCTGCTCGACGAGCCTCCCGCGATGGCCCGCGATGGCGGGGCGGTCCGCGACGGCGTGGACCCCGAGCTCGACGATCTTCGCGGCATCAGCCGCTCCGGCAGGCAGCGGATCGCCGAGATGGAGGAAGCGGAGCGCGCGCGCACCGGCATCTCGTCACTCAAGATCCGGTACAACCGCGTGTTCGGGTACTACATCGAGATCTCGAGGTCCAACCTCGGGAACGTGCCGGACGACTACCATCGCAAGCAGACGATTGCGGGCGGCGAACGCTTCATCACTCCCGCCCTGAAGGCGTACGAAGAGAAGGTCCTCGGCGCCGACGAGCGCATCGTCGAGCGCGAGGTCGAGATCTTCGAGGCGCTGCGCCGGCGCGTCGCTTCAGAGGCCCCCCGGATCCAGGACACCGCGCGCGGGCTTGCGTCGTTCGATGTGCTGTGCGCCCTTGCCGAGACCGCGGCGGTCCAGAACTACACCAAGCCCCTCATGCACGCCGGGGACGAGCTCGTCGCGACCGACGCGCGGCATGCGGTGGTCGAACGGCACGTCGCGGACGCCTTCGTGCCGAACGACGTCACGCTCGATGGCGGGGCACACCAGCTCGTCATCCTCACCGGTCCGAACATGGGGGGCAAGTCCACCTATCTCCGCCAGTCGGCCCTCCTCTGCCTGATGGCGCAGGCGGGCTCGTTCGTTCCGGCGCGCACCGCGAAGCTGCCGGTCGTTGACAGGCTGTTTGCGCGCGTGGGAGCGTCCGACAACATCGCGCGCGGCCAGTCGACTTTCATGGTCGAGATGCAGGAGACGGCGAACATCCTCCACAGCGCGTCGTCGCGGAGCCTCGTGATCCTCGACGAGATCGGACGCGGCACGTCGACGTTCGACGGTCTGAGTCTGGCGTGGGCGGTCGCGGAGCACCTCGCGTCGAATCCGCGAGCCCGTCCGAAGACTATTTTCGCCACGCACTACCACGAGCTGACGGACCTCGCGGACGGCCTGCCGGGCGTCGTCAATCTTCACGTGGTCGTCCGCGAGTGGAAAGACGACATCGTGTTCCTGCGCAAGGTCGTGCCGGGCCGGTCCGACCGCAGCTACGGCATCCAGGTCGCGCGGCTCGCCGGTCTGCCCCCGGCCGTCGTCGCCCGTGCGCGCGAGATCCTGAACGGCCTCGAACGCGATGAGCTGTCGCGGGGCGGCCGCCCCTCCCTCAGCGGCGCCGCCGAGGATCGGCAGCGGCAGCCAGGACTCTTTCAGGCACCGGTACCGGGGGACGATCCGATCCATCGGCGGTTGCGCGCCATCGACATCAACGAGCTGACGCCGATGCAGGCGTTGTCCCTGCTCGCTGATCTCAAAGACGAGGCGGGGCCATGACGTGCCGGCAAGGGCGCCCGTGGCCCCTGCTGCTCGTTGCCCTCCTGCCTCTCTCCTCCTGCACGGAGTCGCGGCCGGAAGGGAACGCCATCGTCGTCGGCATGGCGAACTCGGCCGTCAATCTGGATCCGCGCGTCGGCATCGACGAAGCTTCTCAGAAAATCCACCAGATCGTCTTCAGCTCTCTGGTTCGTCTCGATCGAGAGCTGCGGATCGTTCCCGATCTCGCGGAATCGATCGAGCTGCGGGATCCGACGACGTATGTCGCTCGCCTGCGCCACGGAGTGCTGTTTCACAACGGCCGTGAGCTGAGCTCGGACGACGTCGTGTATACGTTCCGGAGCTTTCTGGATCCCAACTTTCGCGGCAGGTCGGCGGCGTATCGACAACTCGCCGCCGTCAACCCGCTCGATCGTTACACCGTCGAATTCAAGCTGAAGCAGCCGGCCGCGTCCTTCCCGATTAACCTCGTGATGGGCATCGTGCAGACGGGCTCGGGGGACGCCAACGTGCGGCAGCCGATCGGCACCGGGCCGTATCGCGTCGCGCGGTTCGTGGCGGACGATCGTGTGGTGCTCACGGCATTCGACCAGTACTACGGCGGGCGCCCGCGCAACGACGGCGTGGTTCTCAAGGTCATTCCGGACGACACAATGCGAGGTCTCGAGCTGCGCAAGGGCACGATTGACCTCGTCGTCAACGACCTGTCGCCGGACATCGTGTGGGAGCTGCGCCAGGAGGGGCGGGTGCAGGTCGCGACCGCCCCCGGCAGCGACTACGCGTACATAGGCTTGAACCTGCGCGATCCCGTCCTCAGCCACCTCGAGGTGCGGAAGGCCATCGGCTTTGCGATCGACCGCGACGCGATCGTGAAGTACCTGCGGCGCGGGTTTGCCACGACGGCGGTCGGCATCGTCCCGCCGATGTCGTGGGCGTTCGAGCGCAACGTCTTCGACTTCACGCACGATCCAACGGAGGCCGAGCGCCTTCTGGACGCGGCCGGCTTTCGCGATCCCGACGGCCCTGGACCGTTGCCCCGTCTGCGACTCTCCTTTAAGACGTCGACCTCGGAGGTGTACCGGCTGCAGGCGGCCGCGATCCAGCACGACCTGGCGCGCGTCGGCATCGCGGTCGACGTCCGGTCTTCGGAACTGCAGACGCTTTCCGCCGACGTCCGCCGCGGCAACTTCCAGATGTACTCGCTGCAATGGGTCGGCGTCACGGATCCCGACATGCTCCGGCTGGTGTATCACTCCAGCCAGGCGCCCCCCGCCGGCGTGAACCGCGTGCACTACAGCAATCCCGAGGTCGATCGTCTGATCGAAGCCGCGTCCGCCGCGACAGACGATGTCCGGCGGCGGCAGGCGTACGCGGATGCGCAGCGGCTCATCGCGCAGGACGTCCCTTACATCAGCCTCTGGTACAAAACGAACGTGGCCATCTTCCAGCCGGATATCCACGGCGTCTCGCTTTCGCCGATCGCCGACTTCACGTTCCTCAAGGGCGTGTATCGCGAGCCTGTCGCGGGCACGACGCGACCGTGACGAGACGTGATCTCGCCGGCGCGGCCCTGGCGTCCCTGCTGCTGCTGCTCTGCCAGCCACTGTCCGCAGCCAATCGCTACGATCCGCGCTTCCGGTTCCGGACGATTTCAACGGCGCACTTCAACATCTATTTCCACCAGGGGGAGGAAGCGCTGGCGCGCCGGCTGGCGGGGATCGCGGAGGACGTGGCGGAACGGCTGCGGCGCGACCTCGGCGGGCCGACCGGCCGTGTGCACGTCATCCTGGTGGATCAGACCGATCTGTCGAACGGGTGGGCGACGCCGACGCCGTACAACCTCATCGAGATGACGGCGGCGGCGCCGTCAGGCGAGAGCCTGATCGGGAACACGGATGACTGGCTCCGCCTCGTGTTCTCTCACGAGTACACCCACATCGTGCATCTCGACAAGTCGCGCGGGTGGATCGGCGGTCTCCGAGGCGTGTTCGGCCGGGCGCCGGTGCTGTACCCGAATCTGTTTCTGCCGCTCTGGCAAATCGAAGGGATCGCGACCTACCACGAAAGCGTGCTGACGGGCGAGGGGCGGGTGCCGGCAGGAGATTTCCGCCTCGTGGTCGATCGCGCCGCCGCCGTGGGCCGCTTCGAGCCGCTCGACCGCGCGAACGGCGGGCTCGTCGACTGGCCGTCGGGCGCCGCGCCGTATGCGTACGGCGCGTACTTTCATCAATACCTCGCCGATCGGTTCGGCCCGGACTCCCTGGTTCGACTCTCGGAGGAAACGGCCCGGCGTCTCCCCTATTTCGGGGCACGGGCGTTCCGGAACGTGTACGGGCGATCGCTCGGCGCACTGTGGGACGACTTCGAAGCGGACACACGTGCGCGGGTGCGCCGTGACGAGGATGCGAGCACGCGCCTCACGCGTCACGGCTTCTCGGTCGGCGCGCCGCGGTTCAGCGCATCCGGGCGGCTCTTCTACTCGATCGTCAATCCGCACGGGTTTCCTGCGTTGATGGAGCTCCCTCGCGACGGATCCGCGCCGCGGCAGGTTGCGACGAAATACCTCGGCGGGCGCATCGCGGCGAGCGGTGGCGCACTTGTGTACGATCAGGTGGAGGTCGTTCACAACGTCGCGTTGCAGTCCGACCTCTACGTCGCCCCCGAGAATGGCGGACCCGCACGGCGCCTGACCGTGGGGGCCAGGGCCGCGAATCCGGACGTGTCCCCGGACGGCCGCACGATTGTCTGCACCGTGCAGTCGGCGGATCGCCGCGCTCTCGCGACGCTGCCGTTCTCTGCCCAGGGCCCCGCCGCGACGCCGGCTCCCCTCGTCTCTGAGCCGTCAACTGACTTTTCGTCGCCGCGATGGTCGCCTGACGGGCGCACCATCGTCGCCGAACGGCGACAGCTCGAAGGCCCATCGGAGATCGTCGTCGTCGACGCCGCGACGGGCCACGCGCGGACGATCGTGTCGTCGGTCGCCGCACGCAATGTGAGCCCGGTCTGGCTGCCGGACGGCAAGGCCGTGCTCTTCGCATCCGACAGGAACGGCGCGCCGTTCGAGATCTACCTGGCGGATATCGCGACGGGGGGCACGCGAAAACTGAGCGGCGCCGGCCGCAGCGCGCAGTCGCCGGAGGTATCGCCGGACGGCCGGGAGCTCGTGTTCGTCGGCTACACCGTCGAGGGGTACGATTTGTTCTCTCTGCCGATGGCATCGGCGACGTGGAAAGACGTCCCGCCCGAGCCTCCGCGTGCCGTCAAGCCCGCTCCGATCGCGCCCGTCACAGGCACGGGCGCGGTGGAAGGCGCCTACCGCCCGTGGCGGACACTGGCCCCGCAGTTCTGGGTCCCGGTCGTCGACTCCGATAATGGCGAGGTCGTCGGCGGCGCGGGGACCGCCGGAGCCGACGCGCTGGGCAGGCATGGCTATGCCGGGACCGTCGGATGGTCCCCGTCCCGGCTGCGTCCGGACTGGCTCGTCGCGTACGCCTACGATCGCTGGTGGCCCACGGTCTTTGCGGCCGTGTCCGACGACACGGATCCCTGGCGAGACGGCGAGGTGCGTACGCGCGAGGTGCACGCGGGCGCGCTGTTCCCGGTGCGTCGCGTGCGCTGGACGTCGACCCTGCTGGCCGCGTTCAGCGGATCGACCGACGCCTTCGACTGCCCCGGGTGCGAGCCCGCGATTGGCGCGTCCGCAAAGCGGCGCGCCATCCGCCTCGGATGGCGTTTCGACAGCGCGAAATCCTACGGCTATTCAATCAGCCGCGAAACCGGGACGACGATCCGCGTCACGTCGGAAACCACGCGGCAGGACCTTGGCGCCGATGGGGACGCCGCCGCGGTGACGCTGGATGCGCGCGGTTACCGGCGCGCATTCTCCAGGCACGGCGTAATTGCGTTGCGCTTCGCCGCCGCGACGGCGTGGGGCGACCCGTCCGT
>CAYZBZ010000112.1:2226-12848 GCA_964476725.1 uncultured Vicinamibacterales bacterium | reverse complement strand
TTCTTCCTTCCAACTACGACGACTGCGTCTCGTCGATTCGCGTCGGCCGCCAGTAGTTTTACCAGGCACCGATCGTGGGTGCCAGTCATTCCCTGGTGAGTGTTCGTTCAGGGCGCCGAAGCAGTTGAAATCTGCCCGGGGTCTGATACTCTGTGCCAGTTCCAGAACACTTACCCGCGGGAGCCTTTGTCCGCCTAGGGGGCGCTGCTCTTCGTTCGTGGCGCGCCTCACGAGCTGGCTTTTGAGCTTGGAGGAAACGATGTTGAAGATCTCCACGCCTTGCACCCTCATTGTTGCGGCCACTCTCGCTCTGTCGGCGGCCCCCGCGCGCGGCCAGGGGATCACGCAGCCCAAACAGGGGCAAGGGGGCAGCGTGGTGAAAGGAGCCGCCGGCACCGACGGCAGCGTTGGCGACAAGGGGCTCGAGCACTGCGACAAGCCGATGGGGGCGATGGCCGTCGTCGAGCCGCAGGATTTCATCATCGCATCGCTCAGGCGGTACAACCTGGCCTCCCCGGTCGGGCTCATTCGCCTCATGATCCAGCAGTCCAACTGCTTCATCGTCGTCGAGCGCGGCGCCGGGATGCAGAACATCATGCAGGAACGCGCGCTCGCCTCGTCCGGTCAGCTCCGCCAAGCGTCGAACATGGGGGGCGGGCAGATGGTGACGGCTGATTTCGTCCTCACGCCGGCGGTGGTGTTTTCGGAGAACAACGCCGGCGGCATGGGCGGGGCTGTCGGCGGTCTTCTCGGCCGCCGGGCTCCGGTGCTCGGGGCGGTTGCCGCGGGGCTCAAGTTCAAGGAAGCGCAGACGAGCATGCTGGTCGCCGACGCGCGGAGCGGCGTGCAGGTGTCGGCGGCAGAGGGGAGCACGAAGAAGGCCGATATCGCAATCGGCGGCGCGTTCTTCGGCGGCGGCGCGGGTGCGGTGGCTGGCGGGTACGGCAACACGAACGAAGGGAAGATCATCGCGGCGGCGTTCATGGACAACTACAACAAAGTCGTCCGCGTCGTTCGAAACGATCCGAGCCTGCAGCGCAACGTCGGCACGCTGAAGCAGGAAGCCGCGTCCGGCGGCGCGACCAAGACTGGCGCGGTGTTCAGCGAAGGGGACGTGCTGATGCCGAAAATCGCGAACGTCCGCATGCTGGCGCAGCCCAGCGACACCGGCAAGGTGCTGGCGACGCTCGGCAAGGGAGACGAGCTCGTGGTCATCGGCGAGGAGAAAGACGGGTACATCAACGTGCAGAGCGCGTCGGCGAGCGGCTGGGTGAAGATCGTCCTTGTCAACAAGCAGTAGCACGGCCTGAACTGGCCCGCGCCCCGGCCTCGAATCTCTCGGTTGGCCGGCCGCCTCGCGCGGCCGCGTTTTGGGCTCCACGAGACCGCCTGAAACGATTGCGGTATCCTGTCGGCGACGCCGGGGTGGCGGAACTGGCAGACGCTCGGGACTTAAAATCCCGTGACCGTAAGGTCGTGTGGGTTCGATCCCCGCCCCCGGCACTTCCTTAGAATTAGACATTTACTGCCTAATACGCACGGTTGGATCGGCCCCGGCGCATTGAGCGCTAACGCGACGTGGCGTGTCACGTATCGTGCGTTCGAGCACAGCTTCGGTACCGTCCCGATCACGAGTTCCATCCAAGGTGTCCAAGCATGGAACACAAACTCGTGCCGGCGGCGGCGCGCTAAAAGGCTAACATCGCCCATTGCAACAGGTTAGATGTCCCCACGGATTTGGCTCTGCCTTTGCTCCCCCGCCCACGGTGCTCATATCCCCTTCCCGCGACAACTCCAGCGATTCGTCCGGTCGTGCTGGTCCACAGTTGAGAGTGGCGTCGACGACGGGCCCCGTGCCGGCCGAGGTCAGGCCGGCGGCGGTCCCGCGCGGACACATGGCGCTCGGCGGCCTGCTGGTGGATCGCGGGCTGATCACGCTTGCCGAGCTCGAAGCGGCGGTAAACGACCAGAAGAAAACGGGGCGCCGCCTCGGCCGTGTGCTCGTCGAGCGTGGCGTGCTCACGCCGGAAGTACTGCTCGAAGTCCTGAGCGCACAGCTCGGTGTCGCGACCACGCGGATCAACGCGTACACGGTAAACCCGGACGCGCTGGCAGCGCTCCCGGAAAAAGTTGCGCGGCGCCACACCGCGTTTCCACTGCAGAAGACCGGAACGACGCTGCTCGTCGCGCTCGCAATGCCAAAAGACCTCGCCGTGCTCGACGATCTGCGCTTCGCGTCGGGCTGCGAGATCCAGACTGTCCTCGCACTCGAGGACGAGATCATCAGCGCGCTCAACCGGTACTATCGCGACGAATGGATGCCGGACATCGCGCAGGAGGAAGCTGGCGCGGTTGTCATCGACTCGCCGGCCGCACAGCTGCTGACGCGCGACGAAGCCGCGGAGCGATCCGCCGTATCGGTGCTCGAACGCGTCATCGCGCGCGCGGCTGCCGACGGCGCAAGCGACATCCACTTCGAGCGGCGCCAGGACGAGTTCCACATCCGATTCCGCGTAGACGGTACCTTCCGCGAGATCGCGGTGCTGCCGTCGGCGCTCGCACCAGCCGTCGTCGCGCGCGTCAAGGTGCTGTCGGGCATGGACATCGCCGAGCATCGGTTGCCGCAGGATGGCCGCTTCAGCGCCACGGTCGGCGATCAACGACTCGATCTCCGAGGCTCGACGTATCCGACCGTGCACGGCGAGAAGGCGGTCCTGCGGCTGCTCGACAGCGGCCGTCTCCGCCTGCAACTCGACCATGCCGGCATGACGGGCGTGACCCTCCAGACGATGCGGGAGCTGATTCATCGGCCGGAGGGCATTCTGCTCATCACCGGACCAACCGGCAGCGGCAAAACGTCGACGCTCTATGCCGCCCTCGGCGAGCTCGCGCAGACGGGCAAGAACATCGTCACGATCGAAGACCCGGTCGAGTACGCGTTGCCCGGCGTAAACCAGGGGCAGACCAACGACAAGGCGGGCTTCACCTTCGCGAATGGGCTGCGCTCGATCTTGCGGCAGGACCCCGACGTGATCATGGTCGGCGAGATTCGCGACTCCGAAACGCTCGAAGTCGCAATGGAAGCGTCGCTGACCGGCCACCTGGTGCTTTCGACGCTGCACACGAACAGCGCCGTGGCGACCGTGACGCGTCTCTTCGAGATGGGCCTGGAACCGTACCTGCTGGCATCGAGCGTGATCGGTATCGTGGCGCAGCGGCTCGTGCGGCGCATCTGCACGACATGCCGCGTGGAGGTAGAGACGCCACCCGCGTTGCGCGCGATGTTCCGCCGCGGCGAGCCGGCGTCTTACTTTCGGGGCCGCGGCTGCCACGACTGCCGTGGCACCGGCTTCCGGGGCCGCATGGGGATCTTCGAGCTCCTGCAGATGCAGACCAACATCAGCGAGCTCGTGCTGACGCGCGCCGCCGACATCCGTTTCTACGAAGCCGCCCGGGTAAACGGCATGGTGTCGCTCCGCGAGGAGTGCCTCGCCCTCGTCGCGCGCGGCGACACGACGCTCGAAGAGGTGCTCCGCGTGACCCATGATTGGCGCCCCGCGGCCCAATCCGTTGACACGCGCAGCGACGCCGCAGCGTCCGCGTAGCCGGCCCGCCGACCTTGCGGTTCTTGTGGGACGCCGGAGAGTAGATAGCGCTGACCGCACACCCCGCCTGATTGCAGCGTCCGTCAGAATCGGAGTCTGATGGTCAGATCCGGGCCAATCAGGATACGTCAGCCCCTCATGCCCCCCACCATCGCTCCGCCGATCAGCAGCGGCGCCAGAAGCAGGAACGTCACGCACCACACCACGACCGCGGCAATCAGGCAAACGACGATCGCGCGCCCGGTATTGGAGTAGTCGAGCACCTCGCGCACGGCGATGACGCCGATGACGAGCGTCCAGATCGCGATCGCAAACGAGATCAGAGGACCCAGGAACGGAATGATCGCGACGATGTTGAACACGCCTGGGGCGGCCGTGAACCCGACGACGCGGAAGGCTTCGTTGAAATCCGCCTTCGTGGTGGGCTCCGGCATCAGCTTCGTGCCGATCAGCACGATCGAAAGAGACCAGAGCGCGTAGCCTATCAGCGACACCACAAGGCTCATGACTCCGCCGAACACCCCGACCCGGAAGATGTTGCCGATGAGCGACGCGACCCCCGCGATCACGATGACCGTCACAGCCTGACTCATTGCGTTCGGGTCCGCCTCGATCTCCTGGAACGTCTTCACATCCGCCTTCATCGCTCCGACCATGCGCTCTCCGAGACTGGCCATGCCATCCTCCTGCCGGGAGCTCAGCGGCTCTCGGCGCCGGTAGCTTACCAGACCGGGCTGACTTATTCAGGTTCGCGTTTTGACGGCACCCACGTCTGGGCGTATGCTCGACTTGCCGAATCCGCAGCCTCACGAGGCCGGAGCGGGGGACCCAGGTGCGAGAGCGTATCGCTCGTCAGGGGGCATGTCCGGTGCGTGACACCGGAGGAGGACCTTCAACCTCCAGCCCGTCAGCTAACCCCGCAGGCGCTATTGGAGGTGTGCATGCCCTCGCTCAGCGGGGTCCGGCGTCTGCTTTCCGGCGGCTCGGCTTCGACGATTCCCTCCCATCACGTTCCTGGAGCTCCCATCCCGGCGAGCCTGGCGTTTCTGACGCTCGGCGCGCTCGGCGTCGTCTACGGTGACATCGGCACGAGTCCGTTGTACGCGCTGCGGGAGTGCTTTCACGGCCTCCACGCCGTGCCGCCGACGCGCGAGAACGTGCTCGGCGTGCTGTCGCTGATCTTCTGGTCGCTGACGCTCATCATCTCGATCAAGTACATCCTCTTCGTCCTGCGCGCCGACAATAAAGGGGAAGGGGGCATCCTCGCCCTGCTGGCACTCGTGGCGCAATCTCCCGATGCGCGGCGGCGTAGCCGCGCGACGCTCGTGGCGCTCGGGCTGTTCGGCGCGGCGCTGCTCTACGGCGACGGCATGATCACGCCCGCCATCTCGGTGCTGGGCGCGGTCGAAGGGCTGCAGGTCGCGACGCACATCTTCGAGCCCTACATCGTCCCGCTGACGGTCGTGATTCTCCTGGGGCTGTTCCTGATCCAGTCGCGCGGGACCGCGCGCGTGGGGGCATTGTTCGGGCCGGTGATGATCGTGTGGTTCGTGACGATCTCGGTTCTCGGGATTCGCTGGATCATCCGGGATCCGCACGTGCTCAGCGCGTTCAGTCCGCTCCACGCCTTCAGCTTCTTCCGCGACAACGGCTGGCACGGCTTCGTCGTCCTGGGCTCGGTGTTCCTTGTCGTCACCGGAGGGGAAGCGCTCTACGCCGACATGGGGCATTTCGGAAGGAGGCCGATCCGCACTGCGTGGTTCCTCATGGTCCTTCCCGCGCTGCTCCTCAACTATCTGGGACAGGGCGCGATGATCCTCAACGATCCCGCGACGGCGGTGTCTCCGTTCTATCTCATGGCGCCGCGCTGGGCGCTGTATCCACTCGTCACGCTGGCGACGATGGCGGCAATCATCGCGTCGCAGGCCTTGATCTCGGGCGCATTCTCGCTGACCCGTCAGGCCATCCAGCTCGGCTACTGTCCGCGCCTCGACATCGAGTACACCTCCGAGACGCAACAGGGACAGATCTACATCCCGCAGGTCAACTGGGCGCTGATGCTCGCGACGATCGGCCTCGTCCTCGGCTTTCAGACCTCCAGCGCGCTGGCGGCGGCGTACGGCATGGCGGTCACCTCGACGATGGTGATCACGACGATGCTCGCGTACCTCGTCGCGCGAAGCTCGTGGGGCGTGAGCCGTGCGATCGCGGGGACGATCGCCGTGTTTTTCCTTGGCATCGAGATGGCGTTCTTTGGAGCCAATCTCGTCAAGATCGCCCACGGCGGCTGGTTCCCCCTGGTGATTGGCGCGGTGGTGTACACCGGGCTCTCGACGTGGAAGCGCGGCCGGGCGCTGCTCGCGTCCCGGATGCGCGAGCGGATGTATCCGTTCGAGCAGTTCCTGAAGGACATCGAGGAGCGTCCCCCGCAGCGGGTCGCCGGCACCGCGATCTTCATGACGAGCAACCTGCAGGGCACTCCCGCCACGCTGCTGCACAACCTGCAGCACAACAAGGTCCTGCACGACCGGGTCATTCTGTTGACCGTGGTCACCAACGACGTGCCGCACGTGCCGCCCGAGGAGCGAACGGAGGTCACGCCGCTCGGCCAGGGCTTCTTCCGTCTCACGCTGCGCTACGGCTTCATGGAGGAGCCGGATGTTCCGGCTGCCCTCCTCGAGGCGTCGCAGCGCGGATTCTCCGTCAACCTGGAGGAGACGACGTTCTTCCTCGGCGTGGAAACGCTCCTGGCGAGCAGCCGGCCCGGCATGCCGCTCTGGCGCGAGCGGCTGTTCGTGTGGATCGCGCGCAACGCGGTGCGCGCGAACACGTTCTTCAAGATCCCGCCGGAACGGGTCGTGGAGCTCGGAATGCAGGTCGAGTTGTAGGTCGAAGGGTCCTCGGGCCGCAGGCGCGTGACGCCGGCACTATGCGGTGATCCGCAGCGCCATCATCGTCGCGTCGTCGAACGGCTCGGTCTTGCCGCGGAACAGGGCGATCTGCTCTTCGACTTGATGGAGCACCCTGTCGATGGCGTGCGTCTGTTCGGCCGCGAGCAGGGCCTGCAGCCGGTCGGCGCCGAACATCTCGCCCGCTTCGTTTTCCGTCTCGACGAGGCCGTCGGTGTAGAAGAAGAGCAGATCGCCCGCAGCCAGAGCGACGCGCGACTCCGAGTAGCCGTGGCCGGCGTACAGCGCGATCGGCATCCCGGTCGACGACAGCGGCTCGATGCCTCCGCGCGCCCGCAGAACGAACTGCGGATTGTGACCTGCGTTGACGTAGCGGAGCACGCGAGCGTCCATCTCGAGAATGCCGAGGAACAGCGTGAGATAGACCCCGCCGGGAGTGTTCTGATCGAGCTCGCGATCCAGCCGATCTGCGAGCTGCGCGAGATCGGTCTCGTGCGGCAGCCGTGCACGGAGGGTCGCCTGGATGTTGGCCATCAGGAGGGCGGCGCTGACGCCTTTGCCGGAGACGTCGCCGACGAGCAGCGCGAGCCGGCCGTCCGGGAGCACGAAGTAGTTGAAGAAGTCGCCTCCGACCTCTCGCGCGGGGATCGAGATCCCGGCGATCTCCGCCGGCCCCGATCGGAGCGGGGCGCGCGGCAGCATCTCGGTCTGAATCAGACGGGACAGTTCGAGCTCCCGCCGCATGTGTTCCTGTTCGACGGCGGATGCCTCGTGGCGCTCGAGGTCTTCGGCCATCTGGTTGAAGGCACCCGCCAGCACACCAAACTCGTCGCGGGACCGCACCGGCACGCGGGTGTGAAAGTCCCCTCCCGCAAGCTGGCGGACGCCGGTCGTCAGCGTGGCGAGATGCTGTGTCATGCGGTGAGAAATCGGGATGATGCCGGCGAACGCGAGGGCGATGACGAGCAGACCGAGCCCGAGGTTGCGCGCCGAGGCACGGCGTATCTCGCGGAGGGACTCGCCGATCGGGCGCGCGATGCCGAAGATGATCCCGCTCGGCGCCTTGCGCGCGACGATGATCCAATCGCCGGTGCGGCGCGGCGTGCCGGCGGCCGCGATCGGGGCGGTGCGCTCGACCCCGAGCTCCTTCAGGTGCGCCTTGTCGCCCGAGGCCGGCGTGTACAGCGCGCCGGTCCGATCGATGGCGAACGGGATCTCCCCCTGGTCGCGGCGCGCCAGGCCCAGGACCGCCCGGAGCGTGCGGTCCATGTTCAGCGTCGCGTTGGCGCGGCCGATGACGCGGCCGTTCTTCTCGACCGCGACCTCGACCTTGCGTCCCTCGACGTCCACGGAGACCTGTGGTCCGTCGGCGCGCGCGGCCGCTTCGCGCGTGAGCGCCTGTGCCATCGCCTGCAGCCCGTGCTGATTGGCGGCCAGCTGCTCGGCAATCCGCTGCTCGACCATCCTGGCGATCTTTGGATCGGCGGCTGCGACGCCGGCGGCCGCTGGGGCGCGCGTCGCGTCCTCGACGATCTTCGGGATGTCCATCACGATAACCTGCGAGCCGGGAGCCGGGGGCGGGCCCGGCGGCCTCGGATCACCGGGAGGCGGCCCCATGCGTCGGCTCGGCCCGCCGCGGCGGGGAATACTCGGCGGGATCGGGACCGGCACGCTTTCCGCGCCGGCAGTTTCCGGCGGGTGCGGGACATCGGGCGCGGGGTGGAACTCGACCCGATCGACGAGCGCCGCCGCGTCGCCGAGGAGCGGGGCCACGCTCTCGCGCACCATCTGCGGATCGGGACTGAAGGGACGCCCGGACGATCCCGCGCCGGCGACGAACAGCCGGTCCATGCGCCGCCCGACGTCAGCGGTAATCATCTCCATGCGCCGGCTGACGTCCGTCGCGCTTTCCGTCGCCTCGCGCTGGGCGGCCTGCTCGAACGCACGGACTGATGAGGTGTACGAGAAGAAGGTCACGGCGGACAGCGGCACGACCGACAGGAGGAGAAACGCGATGATCAGGCGGGTTCTGAGCGACATGTCTTGTGAGCCCCGAGTAGAAGCAGTCTAATGTAGGCACGCGCAAATTGCGCCTGCGGGTTCAAAGGAGAGTAGTCGTGAAACGTACTGCATGGACATTGATGCTGATCTGGGGTCTGGCCGCGCCGCTTGCGGCGCAGAAGGAAGCGGACCGCCTGCGTAACTGCGCCCTCGTGCTCAAGGAGATCTTCGGCATGCCCGACAGCGTCCCGAAGGACCTGCTCGACCGCGCGGAGTGCGTCATCGTGTTCCCGTCGGTGAAGAAGATCGCCGTAGGGGTGGGCGGCAGCTACGGACGGGGAGCCATTTCGTGCCGGGGCGGCGACACTTTCGAAGGGCCCTGGAGCGCCCCCGCCATGTTTGCGCTCGAAGGGGGCAGCATCGGCTTCCAGCTCGGAGGGCAGGCCACCGATTTCGTGCTGCTCGTGATGAACGACCGCGGCGCCGAGTCCGTCCTCGGCAGCAAGGTCAAGCTCGGTGCGGACGCGTCGGCGGCGGCGGGTCCGAAGGGGCGCACTGTGGGAGCCTCGACCGACATCGTCATGCAGGCGGAAATCCTGACGTATTCGCGCTCGCGCGGGCTGTTCGCCGGTGTGTCGCTCGAAGGATCGACGCTGCGATCCGACGGCGATGCGAACGAAGCGGTCTACGGCCGCAAGCTGACGGCTCGCGAGATCGTGCGGGGCGGCCGCGTGGCGGTGCCCAAGGAAGGCGAGGATCTCATCGCCCAGTTGAACCGCCGATCGCCGAAAAACCTCTCGGCCAGGGGCACGTAGCTCGGCGGATCCCGCGCGTCCCCCGTTAATCCATATGTGTGCTACTATATCCATATATGGAGTCGCGGGTCGAACGGAAGCGCCACGGCGGCGGCGCGGGGGTCGCGGTCAGGCCGGAGCCCGAAGAGCGCCGCAGGCTCTCCGGGCCGGCCTTCCGGACGTTCTTCAACATCGCCGCCGCGTGGGAGCTCACCGTGAACGAGCAGCGTGCCCTCCTCGGGTGGCCTGCCAGCTCGACCTTTCACAAATACAAGAGCGGCGGCCACGGCACTCTGTCGTTCGATAAGCTCACGCGCATCTCGCTCGTCATCGGCATCTACAAGAGCCTGCAGGTTCTCTATCCGGAGCCGGCATTCTCGGACCGGTGGGTGAGGATGCCCAACAGCCAGGAGATCTTCGGCGGCCGTCCGGCGCTCTGGCTGATGACCGATGGGGGCATCGACGGGCTGTATCGCGTGCGCCGGCTGCTCGACGGGCGCAGGGGCGGATGGAACTGAGCGCGCCGGCCGCTCTCGTGCGCTGGAAGGGGGCGCCGAGGCTCGTGCCGAGCCGGTATCCGGTCGTGGGTCTGCTCGATCGCGTCGCGAGCCCGGACGATCTTGACGCGCTCTTCGAGCTCGAGAGCTGGACGAACGACCGCATCAGCGCCGAGGTGGGGCTCCTTCATACGATCCCGCCCGCTGAGTGGCTCACGGGCCAGCCGATGGCCAGCGTGGTGATGGCCGCGTTCTGCCATCCGCGCCAGGGAGGCAGCCGTTTCTCCTCTGGAGAGCGGGGAGCGTGGTACGCCGCGCGCGCCATCGACACCGCGCTGGCCGAGTCCATCTACCATCGCACGCAGGAGCTGCGCGAGGTCGGCGGGTTCGAGACGCGTGTGCAGATGCGCGTGTACCTGGCTGACTTCAGCGCGCGCTTTCTCGACACCCGCGGCGCACGGTCCGCTTACGCGGCGCTCTACGATCCCGAGTCGTACGCCGCGTCGCAGGACTTCGGGCGGCGCGCGCTCGAGTCCGGCAGCAACGGCGTCGTCTACAGAAGCGTGCGGGATCCGGACGGGGAGTGTCTCGCCTGTTTTCGGCCGCGGCTCGTTCGCAACGTGCGCGCCGGAGGACACTACGAGCTGAGCTGGCATGGCCACCCCGATCCGGACGTGAGGAAACTCTGATGGCCGTCCGCATGCGCGGTCGCTGCGTTCATGGCGCTCTGCGCGGCAAGGGGTTCCCCTGAACCCCGTCTACTCATCCCTCCCCCGGCACGGATGATGCTACTCTGGTGCCTGGTAGTTGGTGTAT
>CAYZBZ010000112.1:0-2126 GCA_964476725.1 uncultured Vicinamibacterales bacterium | reverse complement strand
CTCATCCCTCCCCCGGCACGGATGATGCTACTCTGGTGCCTGGTAGTTGGTGTATTCACGGAGGCTTCAGATGAAAATCGTTCGGAGCTCGCTCGCAGTCTGTCTGGCAGTCCTGTTCGCGGTCCCGACGGCTGGCGCGCAGGATCATGTGATCAGCAAGGCCGCGCTGGACAAAGCGGTCCAGCAGCGCGTTAGCAACGAGCAGGCGGACCGCGCGGCGATCCTGTCGTTGCTGCAGCGCGCGGAGGTGCGCGACATCGCGGCGAAAGCAGGCCTTACGCTGGACAAGGCCCAGGCGGCGGTCGCGATGCTGCAGGGAGACGACCTCGAGCAGGCAGCCGCGCAGGCGCGGCAGGCCCGGAACGACCTCGCGGGCGGGGCGTCGACCGTCGTGATCTCGACGACCACGATCATCATCGTGCTGCTGCTCGTCCTCCTGATCGTCGTAGTCGCTGATTGATCTCGCGAGCAGCACGCCTCGTTTCAGCCGCCGCCGTCATCCTGACGGCGGCGGTGTACGCTCCGCCAGCGCGCGCGCAGGCCGCGGGCGGCGCGCGCCATCTGCTCGACGTCCCCTATCTGCCGCAGAGCGAGGCGCTCTGCGGCGGCGCGGCCCTCGCCATGGTCATGCGCTTTTGGGGCGTCACCAATGTGTACGCGGAGACGTTTGCCGACCTCGTAGATCGCGCGGCGGGAGGGATCCGCGGCGAGGATCTGTTGCAGACGCTCCACTCCCGCGGCTGGCAGGCCGCCTCGCGTCGCGGCGATCCGGCACTCGTTCAGTCCCACCTCGCGGCCCGCAGACCCGTCATTGTTCTGATCCAGGATCGCCCGGGACGATTTCACTACGTCGTGGTCGTCGGCTGGGCCGGCGGACGCGTCATCGTCCACGACCCCGCCCGCGCCCCGTTCCGTGTGGTCGATGAGCCAGCGTTCTCCGAGGCATGGATGCAGTCCGGCTACTGGACGCTCCTCGCCAGTCCTCCCGCCGACGCGGCGGCATCCGACGACGCGGGGTCCCGTGTGCCGCCGGGCCCTGCCAACGGCGCGGTCGCCCCCTCGAGCGCGTCGCCGTGCGCCGCCATGGTGAGCGAGGGCGTCCGCCTGGCGGAGGCCGACGATCGCGAGGGCGCACGGCGGCTCTTCGAGGTCGCTGCGGACACCTGCCCGGACTCTGCTGCTCCCTGGCGCGAGATGGCGGGTCTCCATGCGTCACGAAGCGAGTGGGCCGAGGCGGCAGCGGATGCCCGGCGGGCGTTATCGAAAGTCCCCGCCGATCCGCTCGCGTCGCGTATCCTGGCCACCGCGCTGTATCTCGAAGGGGACGCCGACTGCGCGCTCGCCGCGTGGAACGACGTCGGCGAGCCGCTCATCGATCTGGTTGACATCACTGGACTGGAACGCACGCGCTACATGGTCGTGGCGCGCACGCTGGCGCTCGAGCCGCAGGCGCTCTTGACGCCCGCCGCGTTGCAGGCGGCGCGTCGCCGGTTGTCGGATCTGCCCGCCGCTCAGACGACGCGCCTTGGGTATCGCCCTGGTGAGAATGGCCGCGCGCAGGTCGAGGCGGTGGTGCTCGAGCGCCCGCGGCTTCCCACGGCTCCCGTCTCACTCGCGGCAATCGGCGCGCGCGCATTGACAGATCGCGAGCTGACGTTCGGCGTGGCCAGTCCGAGCGGCGGCGGAGAGATGTGGACGGCGGCGTGGCGGTGGTGGGAACACAGGCGGCGGGTCGCTCTCGGGTTTGCAGCGCCGGCCCCCTTTGGCGGCGTCTGGGGCGTCGACGTCGACGACGAGCGCCAGTCCTACGCGGATGCAGGATCCACCATTGCCGAGGGGCGCCGGCGCGCCGGGTTCCACGCGAGCAACTGGACGGTTGGTGGTCTTCGATGGGAAGCCGAAGCCGGTGTGGATCGCTGGCGAGGAAAGCGCGGGTCGGCATCGCTCGCGCTCTCCGCGCAGCAGCGGTTCGCCGGCGACCGCGCGTACGTCGAAGCGCGTGCGGGCGGATGGCGCGGCGGCGTTGACACGTGGACGTTCGGCGTGCGATCGGAGTGGCGCTCGGCCCTGCGGCACGAAGGCGTCGTATGGATGGCGCGCGCCGGGCTCGAGGCCGCGGGGGAGCG
>CAYZBZ010000111.1:0-12849 GCA_964476725.1 uncultured Vicinamibacterales bacterium | reverse complement strand
ACGCTCGACGTGCTGATTGGCGGGCTGGGCGGCAACCCGAAGAACATGGGCCTCAAGGCGCCGCTGGACGGGTTTGCGCCGCGGGTCGGCGCGGTCTACCGCCTCGACGAGAAGACGGTGCTTCGGAGCGGCTACGGCCTGACCTACGACGCGCAGGCGATGGGCGCGCAGATAGCGTTTGCCGGATACCAGCAGTACCCGCTCGCCCTCAACGCGAGCTACCTGACGCCGGCGGCGCAGGCCAACTTCGGTTGGTACGGCACGCTGAATCAAGGTATCCCGCTGCTCGAGGGACCGGACGTGAGCAGCGGCCGCGTCCCGCTGCCGAACGCCATCGGCATGCAGACCGTCGCACCGGAAACGATGCATCGCGGCAAGACGCATTCCTGGAACGTGGCGTTCGAGCGGCGCCTGCCGATCGTCTCAGTGGACGTCGCGTATGTCGGCAACAAGCGCGTCGGCGGCCTGGCGCAGATCAACGTGAATCCCGTGCAGACGCTCGGCGGGGGCGCGGCAGATCGTCCGTACTTCGTGACGAACGGCCGGCAACTCGCGGTCAACGTGTACCGGCCCTACACGAGGTCGGAGTACAACGCGCTGCAGATCGGCGCGACGCGGCCGCTCACCAACGGGCTGCTCCTCAAGGGGCACTACACGTACAGTCGTTCGAGGGCGCTTGCATACAGTTATCAGCTCCCCACTGCGGAAGCGCAGGATCGCAACTGGGCGCTCGCAAACGGTGACCGCCCTCACACGTTGACGATGTCCTTCGTGTACCTGCTGCCATGGCAGACCAGCACCGGCGGGCGAAGCATCGTGAAGACGATCATCAACGACTGGCAGGTGAACGGCATCTTCCAGGCGTTCAGCGGATCCCCGTTCACGGTCACCGCGGACGCGACGACGCTCAATACGCCCAACAACACCCAGACAGCTGACCTGGTGGGCACGGTCACGAAGGTCGGCGGGATCGGCGCCGAGGGCGTCTACTTCGACCCGGCGGCCTGGGCGCAACCGGAAGGCGTCCGCTTCGGCGAGACGCGGCTCAACCAGTTCCGCGGCCCTGGCGGCTGGAACCTGGACTTCTCCGTGTTCCGGACGTTCCCGATCGCGGCGAGGCAGAAGCTCGAGTTCCGGGTGGAAGCGTCCAACCTGACGAACACGCCGAAGTTCGGCAATCCGACGTCCAACATCACCAGCGGCGACTTCATGCGCATCTTCGGTCTTTACAGCGCGTATGCAGAGCGGCAGGTGCGGCTGGCGGTGCGGTACAGCTTCTAGGCGAAGACGGACCGGAGGGGACGGAGTCAACGGGGCTGTTGAGCCTTCGTTGTCTCCGTCCGCTCCGCTATCTCAGCTCACGTCGACACCAACGAACTCAGCGAGGTAGCTGTTGCCCTTGTATTCCATCTCCTGTTTGATGCCGATCTCGGACGTGTAGTACGCGTGCACGACCCGCGACTTCAGCGTCGCGAAGAACAGCTCTTCCGGCTGCCGCGGCTCCTTCTCGTTCTGCGCTGGAGTAGTCGCTGCCGTTCCAGCCTTGCACGTAGGAATAGACCTTCGTGAACTTCGAGTCGGCGGCATACGGCGGCTGACGGATGTTGTACTCGTTGAGCGAGAGCGGATGCTGGCCGGGTGCCATGTCGCCCCGCCTCGGATGTTCGTACGGCCACTCCGTGGACTTCAGCTCCTTGTTGATGTCGAGCTTCTTGCCGGCCTCGAGCATCAGGACTTTCATGCCGCGAGACGTCAGCACGTGCGCCGCCATCCCGCCGGCCGCGCCCGACCCGATCACGACGGCATCGTAGGTGCGTTTGAGGTCCACCTCGGGCTGTGCGTCACCCTGCAGGAGTCGAATCAGGTTCATCGTGGGCTTCTCGCGTGACGCTGAGCACCAAATCAAGAAATTAACAGGAGGACGGGAGCACGGGAGCAATCCTGGGGATCGGATCTTGTTTTGGTGTTTTTGGTGTTTTGGTGTTTTGGGTTTTGGGTTTTGGGTTTTGAGATTTTTTGAGATTTCGGTTTTCTCCCGTTCTCCCGTTCTCCTGTTTCATCGTTGATATTTTGCGCTCAGTACGCCGACAGCGCACCCACCGGCACCTGCTCGAGATCCATGACCGTGCCCGTCACGAGCGCCCCGTCGTCCGACGCGAAGTAGGCGGCCGCGAGCGCGATGTCTTTCGGAAGGAGGAGGCGGCCGAACGGCCGGGTCGGGACGACTTTCTCCAGCCAGTCCGGACCTTTCCCGTCGGACAGCTGCACCTGGTGCTCCCCTTCGGTGAGGGTCCAGCCGACGTTGATCTGATTCACGCGGATGCAATGGCGGTTCAACAGGACCGCGGCGTTCCTCGTCATCGTCATCAAGCCGCCCTTCGAGACGGAGTACGGGCCGAGGTTTGGCAGGCCGACGTAGGCGTTGACCGATCCTATGTTGACGATCGAACCGCCGCCGCGCGTCTTCATCGCCTTGACCGCTTCCTGCAGGCACAGAAACGGCGCCCGCAGATTCACCGCCATCATCATGTCCCAGAACTCGAGCGTGGATTCCTCGAGCGAGCCGCGCGCGGTGTTGCCGGCGTTGTTGACGAGCACGTCGAGGCCGCCATACCGCTCGACCGCAAACTGCACGACGTGACGGCAGACGGCTGGATCCGCGAGGTCGCCCGACACGAACGCCGCGTCGTGGCCGGCGGCCTGCAGCTGTTCCGCCTTCCCGCGCGCAGCGGCAGCGTCTGGACCATGGACGACGACCTTCGCGCCAATCGACGCGAAGAGGTCGGCAATCCCACGACCGATCCCGGAGACCGATCCCGTGACGAGCGCAATCTTGTTCGTGAGAGAGGCCATGGGAGCAGAAGGAACCGCGTGACGATACCGCAGGTCCGTGCGCTTGTCACGTGCGGCCCGCCGTGATCAACGCTGGTGGTATAGTCGGCTGTGCCAACGCCTCGGAGTCCCCAATGACTCGCGTGCTTGCGGCGGTGTGCGCTGTGGCCGTTCTCGCCGCGTCGACGGCGGGACGGGCTCAGGACCGGAAGGCCCAGGATCCCAGGAACGAGCTCCAGCAACCGACGTTTCGATCCGGCGCCCACTACGTGCGGGTGGATGCGTACCCGTCGCGCGACGGGAAACCCATTCCTGGCCTCGCGGCGGCGGATTTCGAGCTCCTCGAAGACGGCAAGCCGCAAACGATCGACAGCCTTGAATTCATCGAGCATCCGGCGTGGACACCGCTCGTCGAGCGCCGTGATCCCAACTCACAGCGCGCGGGCATGGAGCTCGCGAGCGATCCCAAATACCGCGTGTTCGTGCTCTATCTGGACGCGTTTCACGTGGACCTCTCCGGCTCGCACAGGGCGCGGGTCCCGATTGCCGACATGCTCAACCGGATGATGGGCCCGCAGGACCTCTTCGGTGTGCTCACCCCCGCTCAATCCCCGAAGGACCTCCTGCTCGGCCAGTTGACGCAAACGATCCAGGAACAGCTCGAAAACCACCCCATGTGGGGGATCGCCGGCCGGTTGGAGCCACAACCAGGGGAAAGCGAGCTGGAGTTCACGTTCCCTCGGGACGGCAAGTATCTCGTCGCTCTTCGGCGACTCGACAAGGTGTACTCCGACCTCGAGGGACTCGTCGACGTACTCGGCAACCTGCGCGACGAGCGAAAGAACATCATCTTCTTTTCCGACAGCCTGCCTTCTCCGAATACCCGGTTTTCGAGCTTGGCCAGCGACCCCGGCGGACGCGGCCAGCCCCCCGCGATCGGCGTCGATCCGCATGGCAAGTTGACCATGGGGAGCCAGAACGCCGGTGAGCCGGATCGGCTGCGGATGACCGCCGAGCGCGCGCGCCTGCTGTCGATCGACTTCGATCTGCGGTTCCGCGAGATCCTCCAGCGTTCCCGCCAGGCCAATGTCGCCTTCTATACGGTCCGGCCCGGCGGCCTCGACACGAGCTCGAGCCTCTTCAATCAGGGCGTCTCGAACCTTCAGGTGCTCGCGGAGCAGACCGACGGGATCGCCGTGCTGGGCAGCAACGATCTGCGGGCGGGTCTCGGCAGGGTCGCCGAGGATCTGTCCTCCCACTACGTCCTCGGCTACTACACGAATAACACCCGGTGGGACGGCCGCCCACGCAAGCTCACCGTACGCCTCAAAGCCAGTGGGCGGACGATACGGGCTCGCCGCGAGTATCGCGCCCCGACGGAAGCGGAAATGGCCGCGATCCGAAACGCCAGCACCGCAGCCGCAGCCGGGCCCGCCGCGCCCTCCGCGCCCGACGCCGCACTGAGTGCGCTTTCACGCCTGCGCCCCGCAGCGCGCGTGCAGGCGTACGGCGCCGCGCTGGACACCGACGTCGCGGTGATCGCGGAAATCGCCGCCACGGAGATCGAAGAGGGACGCTGGAAGCAGGGGGCCCAGGTGGACGTAACTCTCACCTCGAAGGACGGCGGTATGGCAACCGCCGCAGGCCGCATCGACCCGGGATCTCGAGGAACGATCGTGCGCATCCCTGTAGGCGCAAACGCGGGGCCGTGGCTGGCGATCGTGAAAGTGCGAGGCGAGGACATCATGCCCGAGTCAGACAGCGTGTCGATCGACCGGGGCAACACGAAGCTTCTCGGCCGGCCGATCGCCTACCGCGCCGCGTCAGCGGCAGTCTCAGCCTTCCGGCCGGTTGCGGCGTTCTATTTCCGCCGCACGGAACGGTTGCGGATCGACTGGCCGGTCCTGCAACCGCTCGAGTCCCAGACGGCCCGGCTGTTGGATCGCAACGGGAAGCCGCTCGCCGTGCCTGTCAGCCTGGCCACACGCGAGTCGGAGGGCAGGACGACGCTGTCCGGCGTGGTCGCGCTCGCCCCACTCAGCATCGGAGACTACCTGATCGAGGTGAACGCCAAAGCTGGAGAGACGACCGAGCAGCAACTCATCGCGATCCGGGTCGCGATGGCAAGGTGAGGGGATGCAAGGGACACGGGACAAGGAAATGGACTACTCCACCACGAGGACTTCGTGGTCGAGGATGGATGGGATCTCGATCACACTCATGCCACTCTCGACGGTGACGGGCCTTTCAGCTCCCGACACCAGCAGGCGCGCGGAAGGCTTCTGCATGGTTTGCGGAAGACGAAGCTTCACAGTGAACGGTCCCAACTTGATCAGCTCGTGCAAGGGCGCGCGCCAGGTGGCCTCACTCGTCAGATTGACCATGTGGAGAATCATCCGGCCGGATTGCCGATAGAGATGGCAATCAACCAGGCCTGGGCCTTCGACAGCGAGTGGTCCACCCTGCCCGCTGGCCCACCGGACGATGTTCGCGAGTAGCGCGGCATGATCGGGCAGATGCTCCCTCGCGTACCGCCGATCGAGATCCGCAGGCATGTAAGCGACGCGAGAAGCGCCGTGTTGAGACAGAATCAGCCCGGGAATATCGCTCTTCGGCTGACGCATCCAGGATGTTTCCGGGGGATACGTCGGGAACGCGGGAACCAGCGTCAGCGGTACCGTCGCGGCGGCATCGACTTTCAACGCCTGGAGGCCCCCCCCGAACGGCAGAATGTCCGTCTCGTCGAATCCGCGCAACACCGCGTGCCGCTCGCCCACGGGCGCGGGTTCATCCCCTGCCTTCGGCCCATCGACGCGCGCCCGCCACTCGGGGCTCAGCCTCAGGTAGGTGTGGCCACTGGCACTGGGTGCAAACGCTCCAGAGCCGCCGGCATCCTCTCGACGACCCGCCCCGCGCAACGCCGGTGCGCCGCCAATCCTGTGACAGGCGAACAGATCCGCGAGCACGGAATCGGGCCTGGGATCTCCCCACTCGTTGTACAAGCCGGTATCGCCCGTCGCGAACAACGAACCGCCGCCCTGGACGAAGCGCCGGATCGACGCCGCCTGCGCATCCGACAGGGCGCCGACATTCGGCAGGATCAGCACCTTCAGATTCGCGCTGTTCTCCCCGATATCATCGAGGTGAATCGGAAGATACGGGATCCGTGCGCGTACCAGAGCGTGCATGAAGCCTGTGTACGGCGCATCTACCCGCTCGGCAGCATCATCGCGGCCGAAGAAATCGGTGTTGCGCTGCGACCACGCCACGCCCACGTCCGCCACGGGGGTCCGGTTGATCAGGTATCGCTCGTTCGCCTTCCACCAGCGCATGACCGGCTCCGCACTGCGATACATGCGGCGGTCCTCATGATAGGCCCCGACGTGATGCCACCATGGCTGGATCCCGCCTGCGACGCCTGCGATCATCCACATCCGCGCCTCTGCTGCCGGCTTGCTGGCGACTCGGTAGTAGCCAGGCCCAGACTGGTACATGGCCATGGATTCCGGCGCGAGCTTCTCCCAACCCAGCAAGCCGTGTACGCGCTTGCCGGTGTCGCCATTCTGCTGAAACCCGGTGTTGTCGTCGCGCCGCTGGTGGTCCAGCATCATGATGTCGGCACGCTTGCAGATCTCCTTCAGGTCGCGGAAGGAACGCGCTTGTGACGTAACGGAGCCGCTGTTCATGCCGGACCAGATGCAGTCCGGGCCGCCTGCGGCGCGAGTCGTGCGGTCGTTCGACTCCCACACCTCGATGCGGCGCTCGTAGTTCCACATGATCCATGCCCGGTAGGCCGGATCATCCCAGTCCGCGTTCCGGGGAAGCGGCTGTCCGGTCTTCGCGCGGAACTTCCGGTCGCAGTGTGCGCAGAAGCAGATGTTCTCGCGTCCCATGCCGGCCCAACTGTTGTCGGTAAACCCATCGGGACGTGAACGGTCGATGATCTCGCGAAGGACGCCCGGAAGGTATTCGTCGTAATAGGGACTGTTGATGCAGGCGATGTACTTGTCGGCGGCCCGATACGGTCGGCCTTCGCCGTCGCGAGCAAACCAGTCCGGATGCGCCTGGAAGAAATCCTCGGCGGTCCGGTTGGAATCCATTCGGGCCATCACGAACAGACCGTCGTCATGCGCGGCCTTCGTCAGTTCGCCGAAGAGGTCGCGCTCTCCAAGAAACTCCGCCCGGTGGTGCAGCGGAAACTTGCTGGGATAGTACGCGACGATGCCGCCGGCATTGATGATGACGGCCTGCACTTGTGTCCGTTTCCAGTACTCGCGCCACCACGGAATGTCGTAGCGCACCGGATCCTTCTCGGTAATGTTCGTCTGGCCCCACAGATATGCGCGCCGATACCAGGGCACTCCGGACGCCGTCGTCTGCGCCTGTGCGTCCGCATGCCCGACGACGGTCGAGCCGCCGCCGACGACAAGGGCGGTCGCCAAGGTGTCGCGCAGGAAGCTGCGGCGGGTCACGGCACTTTTCGCTGGCGTCATGTCTGTTCTCCCGCCGGCAGATTACGCATCTCGCAGCGGAAATGCCAGCACATTTGCAACGTCGTGTAATTGGGGGAGCGTCAGCGGCGGGCGCGTCGCTTCACCATTACTCTCGTTCGTATCGTGATGGTGGGAGAACGTGCTCGCAGGGCAGGCGAACCTGGCCGACGCGGTGCGACGCCGTATCGCGTTCACGAGTCCTCCGTCGAACGGTAATATACTCCGCCGATTCGTCTCTTCGCGTCGATCCGCTCCGATGGGGCGCCCAGCGAAAAAGAATCAGGAGTAGCGCGCATGTGGTCTCAGGTATACGACCCTCTGCACAGCGTGGTCCTTTCGACGGCCGTTGCAGCCATCCCGATTGTCGTGCTGCTCGGTACGCTGGGCGCGCTCCGCGTGCGGGCCCACTACGCCGCCCTCCTTGGCCTGGCGGCCGCGCTGGCGATCGCGTGCGTCGTCTTCAGCATGCCGCCGGCGATGGCGCTGAGGACCGCCGCGCTCGGGGGGGCCTACGGGCTCATGCCGATCGGCTGGATCATCATCAATGTCATCTTTCTGTACCAGCTCACGACCGAGCGGGGACTCTTCACCATCCTGCGCGAGAGCATCACGACCGTGACGCAGGATGCGCGGCTGCAGCTGCTGCTCGTGGCATTCTGTTTCGGCGCCTTCTTCGAAGGCGCGTGCGGCTTCGGTACGCCGGTTGCCGTGACCGGTGCCATCCTGATCGGCCTCGGCTTCTCGCCGCTGGCGGCGTCGGGCCTGTCCTTGATTGCCAACACTGCGCCGGTGGCTTACGGGGCGCTCGGCACACCCATCATTGCGCTGCAGAGTGTCACGGGACTCGACCTTCTCGAGCTGAGCGGAATGGTCGGGCGCCAGCTCCCGCTGTTCTCGGTCATCGTGCCGTTCTGGCTCGTGTGGACCTTCGCCGGCCGGCGCGGCATGCTGGGCATCTGGCCGGCGATCGCGGTCGCTGGGGTTTCGTTTGCGATCCCGCAGTTCCTCATGTCCAACTTTCACGGCCCGTGGCTGGTGGACGTGGTGGCGGCACTGGTGTCAATCGGCGCGCTGACGCTGTTCCTGCGCGTATGGCGTCCGCGGGATCGGTGGGAACCCGGAGGTGCAGGCGTTGGCCCGTCCGCGCCCCCCGTCATGCACTCCCGGGCGGACCTGCGGCGCGCCTGGATGCCCTGGCTCATTCTGAGCGTGCTCGTCTTCGTCTGGGGACTGCCGCAGGTAAAGAGCCTGCTCGATAGTGTGTCCATCGTGCGGTTCCCCGTATCCGGGCTCCACAACCTGATTCTGCGCGTGCCGCCGGTCGTGGCTGCGGCGAGGCCGGAGCCCGCGGTCTTCACGCTGAACTGGCTGTCGGCGACCGGCACTCCGATCTTCCTGGCGGCGATCGTCGCCGGGCTCGGGATGGGGTACTCGTTCGCCGGGCTGGCCCGGGTGTACTGGCAGACGCTCAAACTGGTGCGGCTTCCGCTGCTGACGATTGCCGCCATGCTGGCGCTCGGTTTCACCACTCGATACTCCGGTGTGGACGCGACGCTGGGGCTGGCCTTCGCCACCACCGGGGTGCTGTACCCCTTTTTCGGCACGCTGCTCGGATGGCTCGGCGTGGCGCTGACCGGCTCCGACACGTCCTCGAACGTGCTCTTCGGCAGTCTGCAGCGGATCACGGCCGAACAGCTGGGACTGAGTCCCGTTCTGATGGCCGCGGCCAACAGCTCGGGAGGGGTCATGGGCAAGATGATTGACGCCCAGAGCATTGTGGTGGCGTCCACGGCGACCCGCTGGTACGGCCACGAGGGGGAGATTCTCCGATACGTGTTCTTCCATAGTCTCGTGTTGGCCGTCCTGATGGCGCTGCTCGTCCTGCTACAGGCATACGTCTATCCCTTCACGCGTCTGGTCACCGGCTGACCGCTGGCGAAGGCTCGATCAGCCGCGGTCCGCGACCGCGTGCCGCAGGCCGGTGGTTCCTTGCATCCCCAGCGCGCACACCGCGGCGATTACGATGCAGGCGGCCGATGAGATCGACTCATCACTTCTCCAGGCACGCGGCCGCGCTTGACAGTGACGGGCCGCCGGAGTTTGAATCCGTCCCACTGACGATGGTGCGCTGAAAGTTCATCGCCGTCGCGTCCGGGAGGCCTGCATGAAGACCTGCGGAAGGTGCGCAGCAGCGACGCGGCTCCTGTCGCGTGGAGGAGTAGTCATGGACCGAAGAGAGTTCATCGAGATCTCGGGCGCGGCAGCGGGCGCCGCCATGTTCGGGTCGGTGCCGGGCCTGGAGGCGCAGGAGGCATCGCCCGCGATCGGGATTCAGGTGGGAGCGGTCTCGTTTCTCGACGAAGGGACCGACAAGGTCCTGGACATCTTCGCCGAGATGGCCGGCATCGACACGCTGTTCCTGGCCACGTTCACGTACGGTCGCGGCATCGGCGGACGTCAGCCGCGTGGCATCTGGCCTGGAATCGAGATCGACATCCCGACCGGAGAGAAGGAAAAAAAGACGACCCCCGAGGACGTGTATCAGGCGGTGAAGGCCACGTTCGACGGCGGCGCGCACGGCATCATCCTGTCGCGGAAGTACTCGGAGATGCGGCTGGACAATCTGCGCGCGGCGGGGCGCGCGATTCGGGAATCGGCGACGCGCCGGATCCCGTGAACCGGGTCAAGAGAGACGAACAGATGCAAAGAGCGCGGTTTCTCGTTGCGATTCTTCTTACCGCCCTTTGCGCCGTGGTCAGCGGACAACCCGGCGCGGCGGGCACAGCTCGCAGGGAACCCTCGGTGTCGCTCGTGCCGGATGCAGCGCTCGGACGCGCGAGCCGGTATGGCGTGGACAAGCTGCAGGCGGCCCTGCGGGCCCGCGGCTGGGCTGTGCAGATCGCGCCGTCGGTGGGGGCAGCGACCGGAGACCGACTCGTCGTGGTGGGAACGACGACGGGCAACGGCATGGCCGTGCGCCTGCGGCGTGAGGCGGGGCTGACGGTCCCCTCGGCTGCCGAGTCGCTGGCGGTCCGGAACACCCAAGTGCTCGGTAAGCCGGCGGTCGTCCTTTGCGGCGCGGACGATCGCGGGCTCATGTATGCCACGCTCGACACGGCCGATCGCATCGGCTGGTCCTCCGATCCCGCGAATCCGTTCAGCGACGTGCACGACGTCGAGGAGAGCCCGTCCGTCGTCGAGCGCTCGTTGTCGGTCTACACGATGAACCGTGCCTACTGGGAGAGCCGGTTCTACGACGAACGCTACTGGGCGCGTTACCTGGATACGCTCGCGGCGAATCGCTTCAACCGTTTCCTGATCATTTTCGGCTACGAGAACGGCGGCTTTCTCGCGCCGTCCTATCCGTACTTTTTCGACACGCCCGGATTTCCGGGAGTGCGGATGGTGGATCTGGCGCCGGCCCAGCAGCAGCGCAATCTTGCGGCGCTGAACCACTTGATCGAGATGGCGCACGATCGGGGGATCGCGGTGGGACTGGGTCTCTGGGACCACATCTACCGCGCCGGAGTCCAGACCGGTGGCGCCGAGTGGGTCGGCGACTACAAGGATCGTCCGGTGCCAAATTCGGTACAGGGGCTGACGGCGGACAATTTGAGCGCGTACACGCTCGCGTCGCTCAAGCGGCTTCTGGCCCTCGTGCCTCAGGTCGATTCCCTCCAGTTCCGCGTCCATGAAGAGTCAGGGCTGAAGCGCGAGGAGATGGAGGGCTTCTGGCGCGCCGTGTTTCAGCACGTGCAGCAGGAGAGACCCGGGATGCTTCTCGAGGCTCGCGCCAAAGGCACACCGGATAGCATCATCGATGCCGCGCTTGCGCTTGGCGTCAACCTGCGCGTCGAGACCAAGTTCTGGATGGAACAGATGGGCCTTCCGTTTCATCCCACTCATGTCAACCCACCCAATCAACGCGAGCGTCGGCACGGCTACGCGGACCTGCTCCGATACCCGCAGCGCTATCAGATGAACTGGCGGCTCTGGAACGGCGGGACGTCGCGCGTGCTTCTGTGGGGCGACCCGGACTACGTGCGTCGCTATTCGCGGTCGACTCTGCTTTACAACAGCCCAAACTGGGACGTGAACGAACCGCTGGCGACGAAGATGGAAGCGCAGCGCCCCGACGCGTCGCCCTTCGATCTGCTGCCCGGTAAGTATCGATACTACGACTATGAGTTCGAGCGCTACTGGCACTTCTTCCAGGTGTGGGGCCGCCTCGGCTACAACCCCGAGACACCCGCCGAGGTCTGGCAGCATCAGTTTCAGCGACGGTTCGGAACCGCCGCCGCGCCGCACGTCGAGGCCGCTTTGCACCGCGCCAGTCAGGTGCTGCCGATGATCGTGGCGTCGGTCTACCCGTATCGTCTGTTTCCGACGACTCGCGGCTGGGCGGAACGCCAGAGCCTCGGCGCGACGCTCGCCCAGTACACGCGAAACGAAGGCAGCGACGTCCAGCAGTTCGAAAGTTTTGCGGAAGCGGCCCGGCGCATCGTGGCCGGGGGCGTCACGCCGCGGCGCACACCCGAAGCCACGAGCCGGTGGTTCGACGGGACGGCCGACGCGATTCTCTCCTCGGTCGCACAGGCAGAGGCTGCGATCGGCGACAAGCGCGACAACGAGTTCGAGTCGACGATCACGGACCTGCGCATTCTGGCCAGCCTCGCGCGCTTCCACGCGCGGCGCTCGCTGGCGGCTGTCCGCTACAACCTGTTCGGATTGACCGGCGATGTGGGCGCACTCGACGATGCGATTGCGGGTGAGCGCGCCGCGATCGAAGCGTGGCGCGGCATCGTGGTCGCCGCGGGCGACCGCTACGTGTTCGACCTCGCGATGGGAGCCTGCAACTTCGACCTGTGTGGTCACTGGCGCGACGAGCTCGTGAAGCTGGAAACCGGCTTCGCCCAGCTCGAGCAGCAGCGCCGCAACGCGACGCCTTCGCCGGCGCGCAACGCTGGCTCCTCCAGGCCGATCGCTGACAGCATGCCGCCCCGCGTCGAACACGAGCCGATCACGATCGCACGTTCCGGCCGCGCCTTACGCATCATCGCGCATGTGACCGACGTGTCCGGC
The DNA here is from genome assembly GCA_964476725.1 of uncultured Vicinamibacterales bacterium. Taxonomy (GTDB): domain Bacteria; phylum Acidobacteriota; class Vicinamibacteria; order Vicinamibacterales; family 2-12-FULL-66-21; genus JALZOC01. Next base: position 442 of record CAYZBZ010000111.1, on the reverse strand, counting down.
GTGCAGTCCGTGCGCCTGCGCTACCGGCACGTCACGCAGTTCGAAGAGTACGAGACTCTCGACATGCAGCCAGCCGGCGAGCCCAACTCGTATGCCGCCACCGTCCCCGCCGAGGCGCTGTCGCGGCAGTGGGATTTCATGTATTTCATCGAAGCGATCGACGCGGCCGGCAATGGCACAATGTGGCCGGACCTCGCGAAGGACATGCCGTATGTGATTGTGAAGGTGCAGCGCTAGCCTTCCCGTTGACAGCCGCGCTCATGCTCGCGACCTACCGGGACAACTCCGGCAACTGAAACGCCCTCGGCGCGAGCGGCGTAAACGGGACCGAAACGAAGCCCGTTGCTTCCGCCTTGGCGGAAGCAACAAAAGGTCGGAGGAGGATATATGCGGCGCATTTCTGCGGTCTTCATAGCGGCGATTCTCACCGTGGCGACGGCGC
>CAYZBZ010000110.1:0-12881 GCA_964476725.1 uncultured Vicinamibacterales bacterium | reverse complement strand
CCACTGACAAGAGTGGGACGGCCGCGCGGCAACCCTCCCCCCGTGATTTCGTCCAGACCCTGGATGCCGGTGGCTGCTTTCGGCAACGTTTTGGAAGATGACTGGCGTGCTTTCTTCTTTTGTGCCATTTGTTTCATTCTTGCCCAGGGCGATCTCCACTCGGTCCCTTCACCATAGACTGCTTCTCTAGAAAGCGGCTACAAATTCTACCAGGATAGAGTGAGGCCAGGAGCGTGTCCGAGCTACGAGCGAAAGACGACCTTGCGCGCCAAAGAGACCAGGGGACGTGGCAGCGCGGGCGACTCCGCGTAAGCCCGCAGGCAGATTGCGAGCCATCGATTTCGCAGCCGCGCGCGAACGCTGCAGCGTGCCACCCGTCTCATCGCGGCAATCGAATCGGCAAAGCGGACCTCGCCGAGCGTCGACGATCGCCACAAGAGGCGGCTCAGTTCTCGACTGACCCCCGGCCACTGTCGATTGCGAACGTCGTGCATGGCGAGAAATCCGCCGACGCGCAGCTTGGGCAGCCAGAGCGCCAAATCCGAGACGACGGCCGCTTCCTCGTGATCTCCGTCGATGAAGAGGACGTCGATGGGGGCATCGAACGACCGGGCGGCCGCCTGCGACCGCGCGACAATCGGCGTCACGATGCGCGTCAGACCGAGCCGTTCCATATTCGCGCGAAAATCGCGGAGCGAGTCGGCGAGCGGGTCGGCGAGATACGGCTCGTGAGGATCGACGGCAAAGATGCGGATACCGCGATCGTCACCGGCGCCCAGAGCGAGCCACGTCGTCGACTTCCCTTTCCACGAGCCGATCTCAACAATCGTTCCGTCACGCGGACAGGCAGCTGCAAAGCTGAAGAGGAGCTCTCCCTCGGCGGCGGTCAGCCATCCGTCGACCGTGCCGGCCGCTTCTCGCGCCGAACCGAGCCGCTCAGCCGCGTGCGTCATCGCCTGTCGCGTTTCTCGAACGCGTGGATGTTTTCTTTGTACCACGGCGCAAGCGCCAGCGCGGCCACGTCCGCTCTGAGCCTGTCGTCGACCTCTGAGAGGTGGAATCCACGGTCGGCCAGACGCGCGATCCAGTAGCTCGCTGCGCGTTCGTTGACGTGCCGGATTCCTCCCTGGTTTGGGTGAGCGGCAGAGAAGATCACCCTCCGGGCGCACGTGAGCACGTCGAGCAGCTTGCCGCTGTGCCAGGCCGGCAGGTGTTCGGCCACTTCGAGGCACAGGGCGAGATCGAACGGTTCGCTCGCTTCGGCAAACGCTCGGGCCTGGCTTCTCGTCAAGGCCACGATGTCGAGCGGCGCAACGGGCAGCTGGCGCGCGCGCGCGCGGGCCACGGCGATCGGCGAGTCGTCGAACCCTCTGAGTATCAGCTGGGGATCGACCTCACGCAAGCCCTGGAGCGCCAATCCGTGTCCGCACCCGATGTCGACGACGGACGTGGACGGAAAGAGTCGAAGCACGACCCGCGCGAACCCCGTCCAGTCGCCGGTGTCGTGAAAGTCCCAGAACGTTTCGTCGTAGGCTTCGGACTGGGACCGGAAGTGTCTTCGCACGCGGTCGCCGTACCAGGCCGCGAGCGCCACGGCATTTCTTGCCCGACACGTCGCGTTCGGAAGATGACGCCGCAGCGTGCCCAGCCGCCGATGCAGCCACGCGCGGTTCAACAACAGAGCTGACCCTCCGTCGGACGCGATCCAGGCGCCCGGGTCCACCGTCTCGCTTTTGGGCGCATGCCGGCGCCGATCTGTTCGGCGATCATCGGTTCAGATTGTAAATGTAGAATCGTCGACATGCGCCATCGAAGATTCGGGCGACTCGACTGGAGCGTCTCCGGGATCGGCGACGGCACGAGCTGGTCCAGCGCAGAGAACGTCGCAATCGTCGGCCTGACCTGGCTACTCTCCGCCTGCGGGATAGGAAGGAGCGCTGAGCGAATTGTGCAGCCGCTGCTACAAAACCCATCCGGTCGTGAGCAGCCGCTCGATGGTTGGCAGCAGCGTCAGATTGCCGGCGGCAAACCATGGCCAGAACGGTCCGCTCGATCTCGAGAGCAGCACGTTGAAGCCGACGGTCAGCGGAAGAAGAAACCGGTTGATGGCGCCGGGCTCCCAAAGAGAGCGATCCGCGGTCAGCATGAGCAGCGCGTAAACGACCGCCAGGCGCCACCAGGGTGAGTGGCGTTCCCGCGAGATCGCGAGATACACGGTCTGCACGCTGAGAGCGACGACCGACATGAGCACGACGAGCCCGTACCCCCGGCTTTCCGGATTGCCGAGAAACCGCATGGCCCGGCGCCCTGCCGCCACGTAGGACACGAACGGCATCGTCAACTGGTCGGTCGCCGCGAACGTCGTCGTCCGGTAGATCGACCAGAGATAGTCGAGCCAGATCGCAATGGGCAGCGCGATCAGGCCGAGCGCCAGCAGCAGACGAAGCCAGCTCGCGCGGTCGGAGGGGGCGGGCAGGATGGCTGCGCCAAGCAGGTTCGTCTCGCGAGCGAGTCCTGCAAGACCGACGATGGCCGCGCTGACGAGCGTCCTGCCGCGCTCGGCGGCCAGAATCGCGCACACGAGCAGGACCAGGCTGGGGCCGTCGAGCAGCGCGAAACGGACAGACCACAACAGGCCGAACGCGAACAGGCACGCGCTCCACGAGGCGAGCTGCCGGGGGGATTCGGGGGGCAGCCACCGCGTCATCAGCGCCGCCAGAATCAGCCAGCACAACACGTTCTGCAGCGCGAACGCCTCGAGCACCCACGCAGGACGTCCGAGCCCCAGCAACCACGCGGTCCAGCTGAAGAGGATTCGGCGGGCGCGATACGGGGCGACGTCGATCGCCCGGTCGATCGCGGGGTCGCGCAGCAATGGCTCCAGTGCGAGTTGCGCGTAGTACTGGCCGTCGTACGTGACGCCCGACGGATACACGTGGTGTGGAACTTCCCGGAGCGCCGGCACTTCGTTGGCGTGACTCTCCGGCAAGCCGATCAGCGAGGTGAACCCAGTGTCGCGATGGTAGAATCGCGCAACCGATGCGAGGAAGAGCGCGACGAGGGCGATCGCCAGCGCCCGACAAATCGTCCGCCGGCGCCACGCCCCCTCCGAGCCATCATTCGATCTCTTCAGCACGCGGACGCCAGATCCTGGGCGCAGGGTTCCCGCCGTGCGCCACGCTGTCGATCCTGCTCCTGCTGCCCGTCACCCTCGGCTGCCGGAGCTCGCCCGCGCCGCCTGCTGTCGAGGTGATCGATCTCGTGAGACAGCTCGGTGCTGCCGAGAAACGGCCGGCTGAATCCGCGTTTGACGTCGCCGACTACCGCGCCGGCGGCGTGCCGCGGCCGTCGATCGTCTCCCCTGCTCCGAGCCGGCTGACCTGGACGCTCCGCCTGCCGGCCCGCGGCTCCTTCAACGCGCAACTCCACGTGCGCAGCGATGGTGGCGCCGAGGAGACTCTCGTGTTCCGCGTGGGCGTCTCCGATCATCGCGTCTACGAAACGCTTGCGCATGTCTCCCTCTCGAGCGGCAACGGCGGCTGGACGCCGATCTCTGCAGACCTGTCGCGCTACGCCGGCTGGAAATGGAGCTTATTCTATCGTCCGGATGCGCACGAATGGCGGCTCATTCTGGGCGTGGACACCCCTGCTGAAAGCCGCGCGCATGCCGTGTGGGGAGCGCCCGGCATCTCGACCGACACTGCGGGCGCGAGAGCGTTTGCAGAGCAGGTGATCACGAGGGGCGGGAGGCATTAGTCGAAGGGGCAGGGATTTCAGCAGGTCGTTAACCATTTGATGTACGCTTCGTAGGAACGACATTGGGCGACACGCTGCTGTTCCTGCGTTCCCTCCTGCGGGATCCCTCGCGCATTGGCGCCGTGGCCCCTTCCGGCCGCTCACTGGCGAATCTGATTACGGCCGACCTCACGGCGTTCGACAAACCCATCATCGAGCTGGGACCAGGCACCGGCGCCTTCACGCAAGTCCTGATCGAGCGCGGCGTCCCGGAGCATCGTCTCGTCCTGGTCGAAGCGGACCCTGCCTTTGCCCAGACTCTCAAAGTCCGGTTTCCGCGCGCGCGCGTGCTCGCCATGGATGCGACCCGTCTCCTGGACCTTGCGGATCTCTTCGACGAGCCCGTCGGCGCCGTGGTCAGCGGCCTGCCGCTCGTCTCGACGCCCCTCGAAAAGGTCGGTCTCATTCTACAGGGGGCGTTCCGGCACCTGCGCCCCGGCGGCGCCATGTACCAGTTCACTTACTTCCCGCGGTGCCCGGTGCCCTGGCGGCTGATGCATGAGATGGACCTGGAAGCCGTCCGCATCGGCTGCGCGTTGGCCAACGTTCCGCCCGCGTTCGTCTACCGCCTCTGTCGTATTTCATCCGAGACCTCCGGCCTGCCACGTCGCTGATCCGAGTCCGCGTGGTACTCGATCGTAGCCTGTTAGAGCTATAGCCGACACTGAGCGTGTTGTCGTATCGTGCCCCGCGTATAACCTCTTCAGATCGTGAGGGTGGTGCGCATGGAACGCGTCTGCGGACTAGCGGTGTGCCTTCTGTTGACCGTCTCGCTGCCGATGCCGGCGAGCGGACAGACCACGACCGCCACCATGCGAGGGCGGGTTCTCGATGTTCGCGGCGCCCCCGTCCCGGCGGCTGTCGTGACAATTGCCGCCCGTGACACCGCCCTGACGAGGCGAATGACAACGGAGGCCGACGGCAGCTTCGTCGTGCCGAACCTGCCGCCCGGCACGGTTGACGTCTCGGTGACAGCCCCCGGGTTCGGCGAGGTCAAGCGCGAAGCGATCCTGCTCGAAGTGGGCCAGACCGCCTCGCTGGTCGTCGAGCTACCGGTGGCCACCGTGCGCGAGACCGTCGTGGTGCCGGGAGGCATCGGCCTGGCGGCGGTGGACACCAGTCGCTCGGTTGTGGATGCGGTGATTCCCGCCTCATTGATCGACGTGCTCCCCTTGAACGGCCGCAACTTCCTCGAGCTCTCGCTGCTCGTGCCTGGCAATGCGCCGGCACCCAATTTCGACCCGACCAAATCCAACACGGTTGCCATCTCCTCGGCCGGGCAGCTCGGCCGCGGCGGCAACATCACCATCGACGGAGCCGACAACAACGACGATGTGGTCGGCGGACCGCTGCAGAACGTCACGCAGGAATCGGTGCAGGAGTTTCAGATCGTCACCAACCGCATGACCGCCGAGTCCGGCCGATCCGCGTCGTCGACGATTAACGTCGTGACCAGGTCTGGCGGCGACGAGCTGCGCGGGTCTGCGTCGTTTTTCGCGCGCGATCGGCGCTGGCAATCCCTCCCGGCGACCTACGACCGATCCTTTGGAGACAAGCCGCCCTTCGACCGTCAGCAGCTCGCGGCGGCCGCGGGAGGCCCGGTGATCGCCCAGCGGGCCTTCTGGTTCGGCGCGATCGAGTACCGAAACCAGGACGGCGCCACGCTGGTCGGGTCTCGCGATCTCGCCACGCGCACGATTCGGCGTACGTTCGCCCCCGCGCCGCTCGACGATCTGCTCGGCTCGCTCCGCGTCGACTGGCATCCGCGTGAGCCCGACTCGCTGATGGTCCGATACTCGGGCGAGCGCGCGGACGACACGGGGGCGAGCACGCTCGATCGGGCCATCGGGTCGGCTTCGTACCGCCAGGCCAGCGAAAACCGTTTCCAATCCATCGTCGGATCCTGGACGCGCGTCGTGTCCCCCACAGTGGTGAACGCGTTTTCGGCGTCCTACAGCGCGTTCCGCAACCGGATCGACCCGGTAAGCGCCTTGCCGCAATTGACGTTCCCAAGCCTCGTGGACGGCGCGTCGTTCCGGGTGCCCCAGGGCACCAGGCAGCAACGCCTGCAGGTCAGCAACTCCGCCACGCTGGTTCACGGCGTCCACACGGTCCACACAGGTGGGGAGTGGCAGCACGTCATGTCGCGGTTCGATCTCGACGTCTTCCGGCAGGGCCGCATCGAGCTCGTGGAGGACTTCGCCGACTTCGATCACAACGGCGACGGCCGCATCGACGATGGCGATCTGCTGTTTGCGGTGACCCTGAGGAGCGGCAAGCCGAACCAGTCGTTGATCATCCCGGACGCCAACAACAACTACGTCGCGCTCTTCGTTCAGGATGACTGGCGAGTGAGGCCAGACCTCACGCTTAATCTCGGCGTCCGCTACGAGTTCGACACCGACGTGAAGAACATCAGCCGAGTGGGCGAGATCAATCCGCTCGTGCAATCGTTCCTGACCGGCACACGCGGAAAGGATCTGAACAACATCGGTCCCAGAATCGGCTTCAACTGGGCGCCGGGGCAGGGCCGCACGAGCGTCCACGGCGGGTATGGCATCTACTACGACCGCATCACGCTCGAGATTCAATCGCTCGAGCGAGGCCTCGATGGCCGCGCGCTGCCGATCGAAGTGCGGGCCGGGAACGTGTTCTTCATCGATCCGGCGACGGGCCGGTTTCCGGCCTTCGCGCCATCCACGACAAGTCCCTTCACGGGCTTCATCCTGCCGGGCGCCGGCGCGTCCGGGATCAACATCATCGACAACGGGCTGCAGAATCCGGAGGTGCAGCAGTTCAACCTGGGCCTTCAGCGCGAGCTGCCAGGGCGGGTGGTCCTGAGCGTGGACGGCGTCCACAACCTGGGCACGCACTTCATCATCGGCCGCACGGCAGGCACCGTCATCAACCCTGTCGTCGGCGGACCGGACCGCGTGGTGAACCTCGAGTCGAGCGTGAACACCAGCTACGACGCGCTGCTCGTCAGCGCTGAACAGCGGCGGCCGCGGTTCGGATTCCGCGCCGGCTACGCCCTGTCGAAGGCCTTCAACTACGCCAACGACGACCAGATCCCCTTCGCGAACGGCCCGATTGACCCGAACAATCTGCGGCGCGAATACGGACCCACGCCGAACGACCAGCGGCATCGTCTTACGCTCGCAGCATGGGGCCACGCGCCCGCCGGGTTCTTCGTGGCGCCGATCTGGACGATCGCGTCCGCGGTGCCGATGGACATCCTCATGCCCGATGGCCAGTCACGCGTGCCCCCCTTCCAGCGCAATGCCGGAGGCCGCCTCTTCAAGACGGCGGCAGAGCTGAATCGCGCGATCACCGAGCTCAACGCGGGCGGCGGGGTCGCGGCGCAGCCGTTGCCGCTCGTGAGCGATGGGGCGCACTTCGCCGACAGCTTCAACTCGCTGGACCTGCGCGTGTCGCGTCCCGTCACGCTGCGGCAGATCACGCTCGAGCCGATTCTCGAACTGTTCAACGTGTTCAACGTGACGAACATCCTCGGCGTGTCGGTCAGGAACTACTCAGGCTTCTCCAACGTGCTCGTACGCGACAGCAGCGATCCTGCCCGTGCCGGCTATCTCCGCTCGTCAGCGTTCGGTCAGCCCGTGACCTCTGCCGGCGGCGTCTTCGGATCGGGCGGCCCCCGTGCATTTCAGTTTGCCGTGCGCGCCACGTTCTGATGTCCGACGGCTCACTCACTCGCGAGCTGACCCTGCCGGCGGCAGCGGCCCTGGTGGTGGGCCAGGTGATCGCGGTCGGCATCTTCCTGACTCCCGGGACGATCATCCGCACGCTGGCGTCGCCGTTGTGGGTGCTGATCGTGTGGGCGCTCGTCGGCGGCATGGCGCTCTGCGGCGCGCTCTGTTACGGCGCGTTGGCGGCGCGATACCCGCACGCCGGTGGGGGCTACGTGTACTTGCGGGAAGCATACGGACCCCGCGTGGCGTTCCTGTACGGGTGGAAATGTTTCCTCATCATGGATCCGGGCATCACCGCCGCGCTGGCCACCGGGCTGGCCAGCTATGTCGGCTACATCGTGCCGCTCGGGCCGGTGGCGCTCCGGCTGGTGGGTGTCAGCGCGATCCTGTCGCTCGCGCTCGTGCATATCGCGGGAGTCCGGCCCGGCACGCGGATGCTGACCACCCTGGCGGCGCTCAAGATTGCGCTGATCGCAGGGCTCATCGGCATCGCGTTCACCAGTCCCGCCGGGGACTGGCGCCACTTCCTGCCGTTTGCGGCCAGGCGCCCTGACGCGGCACCGCTCGCGGGCGCCCTCGCCGGCGGCCTGATCGCGGCGTTCTTCTCGTTCGGTGGATGGTGGGAGGTCACGAAGATTGCCGGCGAAGTGCGGGATCCGACACGCACGCTCCCCCGTGCGCTGCGGCTGGGACTCAGCGCGGTCACGCTCATCTATGTCATGGCCACACTCGCCTTCATCTACGTCATTCCCATAGAACAGGTGGGGGCCGGCGAGGCGTTCGTGGCACAGGTCGGCGCCGTGCTGCTCGGACCCGCCGGTGGCGTCACCGTCGCCGCGATCGTCGTCGTGTGCATATCGGGAAGCCTCGGCGCGATGCTGATGCTGGCGCCGCGGGTGTATTTCGCGATGGCCAGGGACGGCGTGTTCCCATCCGCCGCGGCCGTGGTGCACCCGCGGTTCGGCACGCCCGCGCGCGCGATCGCCGCCCAGGCCGTGCTGGCGTCCGTGCTGGTCGCGCTCGGCACGTTCGACACCATCGTGGCGTATTTCATCTTCATTACGGTCGCATTCGTCGCGCTGACCGTGGGGACGGTCTTCGTGTTCGCCCGCCGCGACGCCGCGTTTCGGGTACCGGGTCATCCATGGACGGCCTTGGCCTTCCTCGCCATGGTCGGCGTCCTGTTGCTTCTCCTGCTGCTGAACAGTCCCTTGCAGGCGATACTCGGAGCAGCGATCGTGGCGCTCGGCGTGCCGGTGTATCGCATGGCCCAGCGGCCCCTCGCGGCTTCGGCTGCCATTCGTCCAGAGGTACAACCATGACGTGGATTCGCACGCTTTCTTTCGACAGCAACGAGCAGCTCCGGCGTGCGCGCGAGGCGCAGCGCGCGCTGTACCCAGCCGAGTACGCCGAGCCGACGCACCCGGATCTCAAGGAGACCGACGGCATCGTCGCCTCGCACTCGCTTATCCCGGAGGCCCTGCATCATTCGTTTGCCGCGTTCGGCGCGCTGATGTCGCCCGACCTGCCACTGACGCGGCGGCAGCACGAGATGATCACGACCGTCGTCTCGGCCGTCAACCGGTGCCAGTATTGAATAGACTCACACGCAGAGTTTCTGCGTAGGGTCACGCTTGACGAGGCGTTCGTGGATGCGCTGAAACGCGACTTCCGCTCGGCGCCGATCTCCGCCCAGGACCGTGTGATGCTCGAATACGCGGAGCAGATCACACGCGACGCGACCCGGATCACGCCGGAGTTCCACGACCGGCTCCGCGCGGCCGGCTTCGACGACCGCGGCATCCTGCAGATCACGCTCATCGCGTCGTGGTTCAACTACATCAACCGCGTGGCGGATGCGCTGGGAGTCGGGAGAGAGGGGTCTGCGACCTAGCGCGGGTTCCGCCGGGTTCCGCAGGGTTCCGCCGGGTTCGGTTCGGTTCCGTGCATGAGCAGCCCAAAGCGAACCAGCAGAACCCTGCGGGACCAACCTTGCGGAACTCAGCAGAACGCTGCGGAACAGAACCTCGCAGAACCCCGAGGAACCCTGCGGAACCCGGAGGAACCAGGCGTCATGGATGTCGATCTGAGCGATCTGGAAGCGATCGTCATGCTCGCCGAGACGTTGCACTTCGGCCGTGCGGCCGATCGGCTGCACGTCTCGCAGCCGGCGCTGAGCAAGCGGATCCGGCGGCTGGAAGAGCGCATCGGGGGACCGTTGCTGGTCCGGCGCTACCGCGACGTGCGCCTGACCGAGGCGGGGCGCCTGCTGGCCGACCGCGCACGCCACCTCCTCCACGAATCAGCTGCGGCGGTGTCGCTCTCACAGCGAGCCGCGCGGGGGGAAGCCGGCCTGCTGCGGATCGGCTTCGGCATCGCGAGCCTCCTCGGCCTGCTGCCCGAGGTGCTGCTGCGCTTTCGCCGTGCCTATCCCGGAGTCCAACTGCAGCTCCGCGACATGTCCACGCCCGATCAGGTGAACGCGCTCATCGGCGGCGACATCGACGTCGGCTTCGTGCGGCGTCCCATCTCGGACGAGCGGCTCGTGATGCGGCCCGTCCTCGACGAGCGGCTCGTCGCGGCGCTCGGTCCGCGCAGCCCCTGGGAACCGCGGCTCGGCCTGCGTTCGGTCGCGGCCGAGCCGTTCATCATCATCGCGCGGGGGAGATCGGCGAGCTTCTACGATCACGCGCTCAGCGTCTGCGCCGCCGCCGGCTTTGCGCCGCGGATCGTTCAGGAGGCCAACGAGCTGTTCACCATCCTGTCGCTCGTGCGTGCCGGGCTGGGCGTCTCGCTGGTGCCGCGGTCCACGGCCCTCATGCGCGTGCCGGGTGTGCGCTTCCGCGAGCTCACGCTGCCGGAAGCCGCCTGGAAGATCGCGCTGGCCTGGCACCGCGACTCCGACCAGGTGCCGCTGGTTCGGCGCTTCGTCGAGATCGTCTCCGCGGCGCGCGCCGCAACGGCGAGCAGCCGGCACGCCGACGGGCGCAGACCCGCCCGCGCCGGCGGTGGAGGGCGCCGTGTGCGCGTCGGGACTTCCGCCTAAAGGCGGAAGCCACGGGGGACTGACTAAACTAAGACCGTTCGTGGCTTCCGGCTTCAGCCGGAAGATCGGACGCGCCGCACTGCCGATTCGACTGATTCACGACCCTAGCTGCCAGTCGTTGCCGCCGCGTTCGCCGTGCGGTACCACTCGATCGTGCGGCTGAGGCCCTCCTCGAACGACACGGTGGGCTCGTAGCCCAGCAGCTCTTTCGCTTTGCGAATGTCGGCCTGCGAGTCGCGCACGTCCCCCTTCCGCGCCTCTTCGTACGTGGGCTCGACATCCGAGCCAATCACGTCGCGCATCGTCCGGAACAGCGTGTTGAGCGAGATGCGCCCGCCAGTCGCCACGTTGATCACTTCCCCGCTGGCCTTTGGCGCCTCGCACGCGCGCAGCACGCCGTCCACGACGTTGGCGACGTAGGTGAAGTCGCGGGTCTGCTCGCCGTCGCCGTAGATCCGCGGAGAGCGGCCCTCGATGAGGGCTGTGGCGAACACGGAGATGACGCCGGAGTACGGCGACGTGGGATCCTGCCTGGGACCGAAGACGTTGAAGTAGCGAATGCTGACGGTCTCCAGGCCGTACAGCTTCGTGAACATCTGGAGATACTGCTCGCCGATAACCTTCTGCAGCGCGTATGGCGACAGCGGATTGGTCGGCATCCCCTCGTGCTTCGGCAGCGTCGGCGTGTCTCCGTAGGCCGATGAGGAGCCGGCGAACACCACGCGCCGGACGCCCGCGTCGCGTGCGGCCACGAGGACGTTCAGCGTCCCGTCGACGTTCGCACGATTGGACGTAATCGGGTCCTTGACCGAGCGCGGGACGGACGGGATCGCCGCCTGGTGCAGGACGAAGTCGCACCCGGCGACCGCTGCTCGAGCGAACTCCACATCCGCCAAGTCCCCTTCGATGAACTCCACCTGCGGAATGTGATCCAGGTTGGCGCGCTTGCCTGTGATGAGCGAGTCGGCGACGCGGACCTGGTGCCCCCGACGCCGCAGTTCTTCGGACAGATGCGAGCCGATGAATCCGGCGCCGCCGGTGACGAGATAGTGAGCCATGGGCTGACCTTCACGAAGCAGGATGCATTGCGCGGCCGCTCTCGGGCCCGCTGAATTCCGAAACTACCGAGGGAAACCGGCCTTGGGCAGCCCCGGCACGAGCGTCAGCGCATTCTTATAGTAGAGCTTCTTGAGCACTTCGTCCGGAAGCGCCATGCCATACAGCTTCCAGAACGCGTGATAGTCCCGGTAGTAGTCGAAGTACTCGTCCGCGGTTTCGAACGTCCGCCAGTAATACGGAAACTCGTCCGGCTGGTAGCTGTCCTTGCCGAAGAGGATCCGGTCCTGATACTTGCCGAAGAAGTCGTGGGCCGTCCGCGGCTGCCGGCCGAGATCGTAAAGAACAGCGCCGACTTCCCCGTAGACGTTCGGCATCTTGTCGAACATCCTTCCCAGGCGCGCGAGGTCGTTCGCGTGCCATCCAAGGTGGGCAAGAATGAACGTGGTCTTCGGATGCTTCGCCAGGAGGCGATCGCGCTCCTCCATCAGCTCCTCGAACGCGGGGAACTGCGACCGATCGAAATACCGGCGCTCTCTGAAGAGCGCCATCTCGAGCCACCGCTCGTTGTTGTAGTCGAGCGGCTGGAAGAACTCCGCCGGGTCCGCAGTGTGGATGAACACCGGCACCTTCAGGCGCGCGCAGGTGTCCCACACCTGATCGAGCTCCGGATCGTCGAGTTTCAGCCGCGTGCCGTCCGGCTTCCGGATCCGCATCCCGAGATCTTTGCCGATCTCCCCCAGGCCGAGCGCCCCGGCTTTGATGTCGGCCTCGAGTTGCAGCGCCGCTCGCGATCCAAAGCCCGGCCCGATGTCCCGGAAATTGACGCTCGTGAACATCGCCAGACGGTCCTGTCGCCCGCTGGAGCGAATCGCGTCGAGCTGCAGCTTCAGCCTCTCGCCCGACGCGCCGCTCGCCTGCACGATCACCCGGAGGTTGAGCGGATCCATCGCGCCCACGACGGTCTTGATGACTTCCGCCGAGACGAGCGCGGGCGGATGGCCGTGGATGTCGATGACGGGGTACTTGGCGCGCGGAACAGGGTGCTGAGGAACGACCAGCGTCGAGCGCGGCTTGTAATCAGTGATCTTCGGCGCCGGGAACTCGGGCTCGCGTCCCTGCCCCGGCCGCGGCCGCAGCTGTCCGGATCCCTGCGGCGGCTGCTGCGCCAAAAGACCTCCCAGGCCGATGGCGACGACAGTAACGACCGGCAGGATGACTCCGCGCATCAGGAAACCTCCGAACAGGTTACAAGCCCGATGCGAATCGTATCA
>CAYZBZ010000109.1:0-12970 GCA_964476725.1 uncultured Vicinamibacterales bacterium | reverse complement strand
CGTAGCCGAACATCAGTCCCTGGTCGCCGGCGCCGCCGGGGTCGACGCCCATCGCGATATCGGGCGACTGTTCGTGGATCGACGACAGCACGGCGCAGGTCTCAGAGTCGAAGCCGAACTTCGCGCGCGTGTATCCGACGTCCTTGATCGTCTCGCGCACGATCTTCGGAAAATCGACGTAGCAGCTCGTGGTGATTTCCCCCGCGATGATCGCGAGACCGGTCGTCACGAGCGTTTCGCAGGCGACGCGTCCCACCGGATCCTGGGCGAGGATCGCATCGAGGATGGCGTCGGATATCTGGTCGGCAATCTTGTCGGGATGCCCCTCGGTCACTGATTCGGACGTGAAAAGATGGCGGCCTTTACGGCTCATGCGTATCGAGCTCCTTGTGCTGCGCGGGCGCGTACCGGGAGGCCGGCGTGTCTACGCAGGGTATTCTCGGGGACTTGCTCGGATGTTCCGAGGAAGCAGGGGCCCCGCCTGTTCCGGCGGAACCTTTCAAATCCGGCAAGTCTAGCGGTTTTTGGAGGGCTTGGGCAATACGAAAACTGCTGGAGGCCGGGTCGTCAGACCCCGGTCTCCTGGTTCGCCGGTGTGGATTCGGGCTCGGTCGCGGTCTTTTCGACCTCGATGCTGCACTCCGCCACGAGCGCGCTCAGCACGCCGATCGCGGCCGCCACGGGTGCGATGACGGCGCCGATCACACTCGCGGTCAACGGAAACTCGGCGATCGTCCGGCCCCGCTGCCTGACGACGACCCGGCGGATGTTCCCCTCCTCGACGAGCTTCTTGAGTTGATTCACGACCTGCTCGGTCGTGCCCTCCAGCTTTTCCCAGAGCGTGCGTTCCATGTGTCCCTCAATTCGATGGTGCCGGATGCTCCCGTAGCGCAGCCCTTCAGGGCTGCCGATCCGCATGAGTTTAGACGGCCTGGCGCGCGGTGGGTTCCATTGGAGCACGCAGAGGGGGCAGAGGGCTCAGCGCGCGCGGCGTCATCGCCGCGGATGGAACTTGTCGTACACCGTCCGCAATCGCGCCTCGAGCACGTGCGTGTAGATCTGCGTCGTCGACAAATCCGCATGGCCGAGCATCACCTGGATCATTCGCAGGTCGGCCCCTCGTTCGAGCAGGTGGGTGGCGAACGAGTGGCGCAGCGCGTGCGGGCTCAGGGGGCGCGTGATCCCGGCTTTGATGCCATACTCCTTGAGAATCTTCCAGAATCCCACCCGCGACAGCGGTCCCCCGTCGCGCGCGTTGACGAAGAGCCACGGAGAGGTCTTCCTGTGCAGCAACGCGGAGCGGGCGTCCCGAAGATAGCGGCGGACCCAGTCCGCCGCTTCACGGCCGAGCGGCACCATGCGCTGCTTGTCCCCCTTGCCGATGCAGGTGAGATAGCCCTCCTCGGGATGCAGATCTCCGGCCCGCAGGCTGAGGAGCTCGGAGACGCGCAGCCCTGTGGCGTAGAGCACCTCGATCAGCGCCTTGTCGCGCAGTCCCCGCGGAGATGCCGTGTCGGGTTGGGCGAGCAGGCGATCGACCTCTTCGATCGCGAGGGACTTCGGCAGTGCAGGCCACGCGCGGGGGGGACGAAGATCGTCGGCCGGACTCTGATCCTGCTTGCGCTCGATCGCGCGAAACCGGTAAAAGCCACGGACACACGCCACCGCGCGCGCGACGGAGCGTGGCGCGAGGCCGTTCCCCATCAACTGACGGACGAAGGCTTCGAGGTCCTTGCGCTGCAGATCGTCGACCTGCATGCCGCGCTGTTCGGCAAATCCGGCCAGCAGCGCGAGGTCGCGCGCGTAGCTCTCGATCGTGTTCGGCGACATACGCCGGACGTCCCGCAGGTAGGTCAGGTATCCGTCGATCACCGGGCACCTCGGCGCCCGGCCACCTCCGCCACGCGCTCGAGCGCCGGCGGCTCGGCGGCGCGCCCTTCGGTGACGTGATCCGGCATTGGCGTGAGTGTACCACGTGGGTTCAAGGGTTCAGGGTTCAACCCTGAACTCTGAACCGTTTCCGCCCCAACCTGTTTGACAGCCCCTCCAGTGAGGAGTAGTGTACGCGGTTGCTCGCGTGCGCCGTGCGCACGCTGCTCAGAGGTTTCTCCGCAGACGGAATCCATTCATGCCGACGCAATCGAAGTGGCAGTCTCTCCCGACCGAAGCCATCAACCCCATCAGCCTCACGGTCGACAAGTCCCCGGTGCCGGACATCATCGACATGATCGTCAACGAGGATCGCAAGGTCATCGTGGCGGTCCAGAAAGAAAAGGAGCGGATCGCGCACGGCGTGGAGATCGTCACGCAGGCGCTGCGCAAGGGCGGGCGGATCATTTTCGTCGGCGCCGGCACGAGCGGCCGTCTCGGCGTCGTCGAGGCCTCCGAGATGCCGCCGACGTTCGGCACCGACCCCTTGCTGGTGCAGGCCATCATGGCGGGGGGCCAGGACGCCGTGTTCCGCGCGAAGGAAGGCGTCGAGGACAACTACGAGGAAGGGGCGCGGAGCATCGGGCGCCTTCGCCTCGGGAAGAAGGACGTCGTCATCGGCGTCTCGGCGAGCGGAATGACGCCGTTCGTCCGCGGCGCTCTCACCCGCGCCCGCAAGGCGGGGGCGAAGATCATCTTCGTGACGTGCTGGCCCGGGTCCGAGCTGCAGAATTTCGTCGACCTGCAGATCGCGCCGGCCGTCGGTCCGGAGATCATCGCCGGATCCACGCGACTGAAGGCGGGCACGGCCACGAAGCTCGTCCTCAACATGCTCACGACGATCGCCATGATCAAGCTGGGGAAGACCTACGGAAACCTGATGGTCGACGTCCAGACCGGTTCGGAGAAACTGAAGGACCGCGCCCGCCGGATCCTCGGGATGGTCACCGGGCTCGACTACGATGCCGCCGACGCGCTGCTGAGACGCGCGAAGTGGAACGTGAAGGCCGCGATCATCATGGAGCGCGCGGACCTGACGCTGCCCCAGGCGCTGCGGCGTCTGAAGAAGGCGCACGACTCGGTCAGCGAAGCCATCGGCAAGGACGCCGAAACCCACCTCAGAGGGCTGCTGGCAGCCGCGATCAAACTGGAATCAGGAGGCGGAAGGTAGGAGAGAGGGCCCGATTCTCTCCGCCGCGGCGGCATCCAGCATGATGTCGACGTCGTGATGCAACTGCAGGAACGACGCAGGCAGCGCCGTCGTCAGCGCGCCTGTGATCGCGCGCTCGATGCACGGCGCCTTCGAGCGTCCGGTCGCGAGCAGGACGATGGCGCGCGCCGCCAGGATCGTCGCCATGCCCATCGAGAGCGCTTCGGGCGGGACGCTCGCGGGATCGCCTCCGAACAGCGACGCGTTGCTGCGCCGGGTCTCCGGCTTCAGCGTCACGCGGTGCGTCCGCGGCTGCAGCACCGGCGCCGGCTCGTTGAAGCCGATGTGGCCGTTCGTGCCGATGCCCAGGACCTGGAGATCGATGCCCCCCGCCTCGACAATCTCGCGCTCGTATCGCGCGCATTCACGGTCGGGATCCGTCGTCGCGCCGTCGAGGAAGTGACGGTGCTCCACCGGGATGTTCACGCGGCTGAACAGGTGCTCCTCCATGTAGCTGCGATAGCTCCCCGGGTGTGATGCGGGGATCCCGAGGAATTCATCGAGATTGAACGTGGTGACCTGCGAGAAGTCGACGCGCCCGTGGGCGAGCAGCGCGACGAGCTCGTTGTAGAGCGCCAGCGGCGTGCGCCCGGTCGGGAGCCCGAGCACGAGACGGGGATTTGCCTCGACGGCGGCCGCGATCCTTCGTCCGAGCGCGCGGGCGGCCGCACGATCGCTCGGGAAAACGGTCACGCGCGGACTGCGTGCCTTGTCCTGCTGTTCGAAGCCCATCAGTCCAGTTTATAAGCTGGAAGGTGCGCGCCGCCACGCGCTTCCTGAAGTGCCAGCGCGACGGCCCCTGTCGCCGGCTCGCGATCGAGCAATCGCACGGTGCTCCCGGGGGCGGCGGCCGGCAGCCGCCGCTCGAGCTCCTGCTGCAGCCACGGCACGGCCTGGAAGATGCCGCCCGACAGAATGAACGCGAAGGGGTCGCCGATGATCTCCAGCCGCCGCGCCACCGACAGCGCGGAGGCTTCGAGCTCTTCCGCCGCGTCGCGCAGAATGCCGCTCGCCACGTCGTCTCCCTGCGAAAACGCCGCCTGCACGTATTTGGCGAGCGCGCCGATGGCCGTCGGCTTGAGATTGCCGTGATACACCGCATGAATCAGACCCTGGGCCTGCGTGACGCCGAAATGCTCGAGCAGGAGCTGCGACAGCGCGGTCCGCGGGCCGCGGCGGTCCGCCTCGCGCAGCACGGCCCGCAGCGCCGCGCGGCCGATCCAGTAACCGCTCCCCTCGTCGCCCAGGACGTATCCCCACCCGCCGGATCTGGCCGCCTCTCCCCGGGCGTTCCGTCCGTAGCAGATCGACCCGGTGCCGGAGATCACGACCACCCCTGGCTGCCCCGGAGCTCCGGCCTCGAGAGCGACGAGCGCGTCGTTGACGATGAGCACGCGCGCCTTGTAGCCGATGCGCTTCATGATGCCGCGGACGACCGCGGAGTCGTCCGGCCGATCGACGCCCGCGATTCCGAGGCAGATCGCCGCGGGCACGATGTCGCGATAGCCGAGCGCCTCTTCCATCACGTCGTGCAGGACCTTCTCGACTTCGAGCTCCCCCACCGCCTGCAAATTCGCGCCGCCGCGGCGCGCTTCGGCGATGACGCGACATTGCCCATCCGCCAGCAGGCACACGGTCTTCGTGCCGCCGGCGTCGATGCCAAGAACGTGAGCCATACTCTAGGAGGTTGCGGAAAGACGACCAGTGTCAAGGCAAAAGGCAGAAAGGCACACAAATCGGCCAGTCTCCGCGTTGACAGTCTGAGTTGCGACCTGTTACATTCGGGCGTTTTATGTGTCTTGCCGGACCTCGATCTCGCCGGCGCGCGGCCGCCGCGCTTGCGATCGCGCTGGCGGTGTGCGCCGCGTGCGCGGCTCTGCCGATTCGCACGGGACCTTTCACCGCGTCGCTCGCCGCTAGGCCCGCGCCCGAAGAAACGCGCGCGTTGTGGGTGCTGCGCACATCGCTCGCGACTCCCGAAAGCATCGCGACGCTCGTGCGTTCCGCCCACGAGCATGGGTTCAACACGCTCCTGGTTCAGGTGCGCGGACGCGGCGATGCGTACTATCGCGGAGGCCTCGAGCCACGCTCCGCCGATTTACTGCGGCAGCCCGAGGCCTTCGATCCACTTGCGGCGGTCCTCGACGCGGCGCATGCCGCGGGCCTCCGCGTCCACGCGTGGGTCAACGTCAACCTGATCTCGAGCGCTTTCGATCTGCCAGCCGCGCGCGAGCATGTCGTCTACCGCCACCCGTCGTGGCTGATGGTGCCGCGCGACATCGCGCAGGAGCTCGCGAACATCGAGCCGGAAAGCCCGGCGTACGTGGGCAAGCTCGCGCGCTGGACGCGTGCGCAGCCGGCGGAGATCGAAGGGCTCTACATCTCGCCGATCCTGCCCGACGCCGCCGAATACATCGAGTCGATCGTACGCGACATCGCGCGGCGGTACGCGGTCGACGGCGTGCATTTCGACTACGCGCGGTATCCGTCCGATCGATTCGACTACAGCCGCGGGGCAATCCGCGAGTTCCGGGCCTCGGCCCGGGCGGGTCTGGACGACGCCACGCGACGGGGGCTCGACGCCGACGAAGCGGTGGATCTGTTTGCCTACCCGGACGCGCTGCCCGATCAATGGCGCGGCTTCCGCCTCGCACGAATGACGGCCCTTGTCGGCCGCCTGCGTAGCGCCGTCAAGACCGAGCGTCCCCAGGCGCTCGTGACCGCTGCCGCCGCCCCTGATCTGCGCGACGCATACGATCGGCGCCTGCAGGACTGGCGGGGCTGGCTCGACGCCGGATTCATCGACGCGATCTGTCCGATGGCCTACACCACCGAGCCGGCGCGCTTCGCCGAGCAGATCGCCGCGGCGCGCGAAGCCGCAGGCAGCCGCGCGGTATGGGCCGGGATCGGCGCGTACCGATTGTCCCCAAGGGAGACGATCGACAACATCCAGACGGCGCGCCGTCTGGGCGCCACCGGCGTCGTCCTCTTCTCTTACGACAGCCTCACCAACCCAAGGCAGACGTCGCCCGACTATCTGTCGGTCGTCGGCCGTGGCGCGTTCGCAGCCGCACCGACCCCGGCCGCCGGGTCGCGCTGACCACACGCTCTACTGCCGAGACCGATGGTCCTCACCTGGCTGGACTACGTCGTCATCGCCGGGTATCTCCTGGCAATCACAGCTTTCGGATCGTGGTTCGCGCGATTCCAGAAAACCACGCGCGACTATTTCCTGACCGGCCGATCGGTGCCCTGGTGGGCCATCTGCTTCACGATCGTTGCCACTGAGACGAGCACGCTCAGCTTCATCGGCGTCCCCGCCAGCGCGTACGCCGGATCCATGACGTTTCTCCAGCTGGCCCTCGGCTACATCGCCGGCCGCTTTCTCGTGAGCCTGCTGTTCATCCCCGCGTATTTCCGGGGGGAGCTCTTCACCTCCTACGAGCTGCTGCAGCGGCGGTTCGGCCCGTCCGTGAAGAACACCGCGGCCGTCATCTTCATGATTACGCGGACGCTCGCGGACGGCATCCGTCTCTTCGCGACCGCTCTCGTCATCTCCGTCGTCACCCAGGTGCCGGTGCCGTGGATCATCGTGCTGCTCGGGGCCGCGATGATCGTCTACACCGTCCGCGGCGGCGTCGCGGCCGTCATCTGGACGGACGTCGTGCAGATGTTCGTGTACATCGCCGGCGCCGTCATCGTGTTCTTCGCGCTGCTGTGGCGCATTCCGGGAGGATGGAGCACGGTGGCGGAGGTCGGCGGCGCCGCCGGCAAGTTTCAGATCATCGATCTGACCTTCAGCACGACCCGCGTCTACACGTTCTGGTCGGGGCTGCTCGGCGGGATCGCGCTCACCCTCGCGACGCACGGCACCGACCAGTTTCTCGTGCAACGGCTGCTCTCGGCGCGGTCGGCCCGCGACGCTCAGCGGGGGCTCGTGCTCAGCGGATTCATCGTCTTCGCGCAGTTCGTGCTGTTCCTGCTGATCGGGGTCATGCTCTATACGTACTACCAGCAGGCGCCGCTGCCCCGGGAGCTGGCGCGAACGGACGAGATCCTGCCGCTCTTCGTCGTCACCGGCATTCCGGAGGGGATCTCCGGCTTCATCATCGCGGCGATCGTCGCCGCGGCGCTCTCGCCTTCCATCAACGCGCTCGCCGCCACCACGGTCAACGACTTCTACGTGAAGTACATCCGACCCGATGCGGACCAGGTGCGCCTGATGCGGGTTTCGCGGTATGCAACCATCGCCTGGGGCATTGCCCAGATCGCCGTCGCCCTCGGAGCACAGTGGATAGACCGCTCGGTACTGGAATCCGGTCTGCTGGTCCTGTCGTTTGCCGCGGGGCCCGTACTGGGCGCGTTCCTGATCGGTGTGTTGACCACGCGGGTCGGGTCAACCGCGATGCTCTGCGGCATGCTCGCCGGCGCAGCTGCCGTTTCAGGGGCGTGGTCGGCGCAGTGGGCCTGGACGTGGTACGCGCTCGTCGGCGCGGCCGCAACGAGCACGGTCGCCCTGGCGCTCTCGCTTGCCATTCCGCGTCGCGCCGATGCGTGATGACTTCGACCGCGCGGCGGAGATCATCCTCGAGGGGGTGATCGAGCGGGCGTTTCCGGCGGCATCCGTCGAGGTCGGACGCCGGGACGGCCCGGTGTGGCGGCGCGCATTCGGCGCGCTGACCTACGACCAGGACGCTCCGGACGCCACCGCCGAGACAATCTTTGATCTGGCCTCGCTGGCGAAAGTCGTCTCCACGGCAACGCTCATGATGCGGAAGATCGACGAAGGCGCGTTGCGTCTCGACGATCCGGTGCGCGAGTGGATGCCGGAGTGGCGAGGCGCGGATCGGGCGGCCGTGACCATCCGCGACCTGCTGGCGCACGCGTCAGGACTTCCGGCTTACCTCCCGTTTTTCCGCGATCACACCGGTCGCGCCGAGTTCGAGGCGGCGATCTGCCGCATGCCGCTGGAGTACTCCCCAGGGACGCAGTCCATTTACAGCGACCTCGGCTTCATGCTCCTCGGGTTCATCCTCGAGGATCTTTACGCGAGCCCGTCGCGAGCTGTCGGGCGTCTCGACCCGACCGCCACGCTGGCATCGCAGTTCCGGGCGCTCGCGTCCCTCGTCACCTCCGAGCCTCTGACGTTCAATCCATCGAGAGCGTGGCGCCCCCACACCGCCCCCACGGAGGTCGAGGCGTGGCGAGGCCGCCTGCTCGTCGGCGAGGTCCACGACGAAAACGCGTGGGCGCTTGGTGGGGCCGCGGGCCACGCAGGCCTCTTCGGCACTGCGGCAGCCGTGGGGGCTTTCGCACGCGCGGTCCTGCAGACGATCGCGGGGGAGCCGGTGCTCGCCCAGCCGGCGACCTTTCTCGAGTTCATCCGGCGCACTCGGGTTCCCGGCTCGTCGCGCGCGCTCGGCTGGGACACGATGCGGCCGACCTCGTCCTGCGGCACACGGCTCTCCACGTCGGCCATCGGACACACGGGCTTTACCGGCACGTCGCTCTGGATCGACTGGGAGCGGGACCTTTACATCGTGCTGCTCACCAACAGGGTGCATCCCACGCGCGAGAACGACCGAATCCGGAGGATCCGGCCGGCCTTTCATGATGCGGTATTCGAAGCCACGGCGGGCCGGTAGGAAGCGGCGGCGATACTCCGGCAGATTTTTCTCGTCCGCATGGCGGCGGCGACCGTCCTAAACGCTAGTGAGACTACGCTCCTCCGCCACGCCGGATTATCCCCGGGCCGACCACCGGCCCTGGCTGGAGATTGCCTCTGCCGCCAGGGCGGCTCGTTCCCGGTCCAAACGGTCCGGTCCCGCCCCCAGGCCCGCCGGGAGGCCCCGGCACGTTCACTCCGGGTGCGCCGCGCCGACCCCGTCCGTCTATTCCGTTCGGACCGCCAGGTATGCCCCGCCCGCCCGGGAGACCGGGACGATTGCTCACGTTTGCGAAGAGAAACTGCCACTCGTTGTAGTGGGTGCCTCCGCGGTAAATGCGAATGGCAGCCTCGGTGCTCTTGCTGCGAACTCCGAGAATGCCGCCTGCGCTCTGAGCGCCCGCGAACGGAGAAGGGTTTGGCGTCGCGGCGGAAGAGGGACTTCGGGGCGGCTGGCTGAGCCCGGTGGTGGGGGCGGCGCCGCGCCGCCCACCCGGCTGCTGAGCGCCCCGCCCCTGCTGGCTTCCGGCGGCCGTGATGACCTGGAATTCCCCGTCCTTGGTCATCGGGTCCTTGTACTTCTTACGGAGGAACCGCTGCTGCACGAGGATATCGAGCGTTGGAGGGTAGTTGGCGCCCCCCATTTTGCGGGTGTAGAGGTTAATCGCCCGCGCGTACTGCTCCCCGCGGAAGACCAGTTCCGCTTCCTTCTCCCGCTGCGCTTCGTGACGCCACACCGGCATCAACACGGACATCAGGAGCGTCATCACGCCGATGCTCACCAACAGTGCAGCCATCGCGTAACCGCGCTGGCCGCCTTGACCCCCTAAATACATGAGAGTATTATCCTTAGCGTCACTTATGGTAACACACACCAGGCGAGTTGCCGTCGCTGCTCTTGGAGCCATATCGATCCTTTCGTTCGCTGCCGCGTGCGACAAGGTCCCCCTCCTGGCGCCGACTGGCTCGGTCATCAACCTGTTCGCCACCTCGAGCACCGTTCCCCTCAATGGCGAGGTGGAGATCGTGGCGACGGTCATCGAGAACGGCGTCGCCGGCACGACGAGCCCCGGAACGGACACGGGAACAACACCAGGAGCAGGCACCACTACTACGACGACCGCCGGAGCCGGAACGCCGGTACAAAACGGCACCCTGGTCTCGTTCACGACGACGATCGGGCGCATCGAGCCGATCGAGGCGCGCACCAACAACGGGCAGGTACGCGTGAGGTTCATCGCGGCGGGCCAGAGTGGCACCGCGACGGTCACGGCGTTTTCCGGTGGCGCATCGGGCAAGCTGGAGAATCTGAAGGTCGGCACAGCCGCCGCGGAACGCGTGCTCATAAGCGCAAGTCCGCAGACGCTCGGCCCTTCAGGCGGGACGTCGACGATCAGCGCCCGCGTCGAGGATGTGTCAGGGTTCGGGCTGTCGGGCGTCCCTGTCACGTTCAGCACTGATGCGGGCGCGCTCTCCAGTTCGTCAGCCATAACGGACGGAACCGGCACAGCCACCACGACGCTGACGACGTCGCGTGCGGCAAAGGTCACGGCCAACGTCGCCGGGAAGACGGCGGAAGTCAGCGTCGGCCTCAACCCGCGCACGGGCGTGACGCTTGCCGGCCCCACGTCTCCCGTATCGGCCGGCGTCCCGACGACGTTCACGGTGGGAGTGGGCCCTACCGCAAATATCCGGAACGTCGCGTTGGACTTCGGGGACGGCGACCAACGATCCCTCGGGGCCATCAGCGGCTCCACGACCATCCAGCACACGTATATCGAGGCGGGCTCGTTCACCGTGAGTGCCACCGCGACCGAAGCCAGCGGCTTTACCGAGACGGTCTCCACGGCTGTGACCATTCTGCCCGGACAGCCGCCCGCGGTCATCATCACCGCGTCGAACAACAACCCCGGCCAGGGTGAAACCGTCATCTTCACGGCGACGGTGTCGGGCGCCACGTCAACCGTGCTGCGCTACGAGTGGAACTTCGGCGGTCCCAATGCGGTGCCGGACGCGGCGGTGACGACCGGCAACCGCGCGACCGCCACTTACGGAAGCGCCGGCACGAAGATCATCAGCGTCCGGGTCGTGCAGTCCACGGGTCCAAGCGGCGACGGCCAGACGGCCATCGTCGTGAGAATTGGTCCATAACGACGCGAGGTCCCGGGTGTCTCCAGTTCAAACCGCTGTGGGCCCGCGCGGCCCACAGCGGTTTTGTTTTTGGCGATGATGATCGTGCCCAACGGAGGATGCGCAGGGCGAGAGGACTCGCTGGCAGGCGCGATGCGGAGCGCGCCGCTGCACGGCGCAGCCGGAAAACGCGCCCAACGATTCATCCCGGCGACTTCCGTGACTGTGATCCGCGTAGAACTGCCTACCACTGGCGCATCAGTGCGCCTGGCACATGTCGTCCACGCGCATCCGTAGTCGCCGGGGGACCGACAGGATACGAGTTGGGAGCGTTTTCCCGGCGCGTGGAGCGGCGCCTGCCGGCGAGTCCTCTCGCCCTGCACCAGCCAGCCCCGTTACGGGGACGTGACGAGAGGCACGGTCTAGCAGCAGACCGCGACCGGGGGCCGCGGCAGAACAGACCGCGTTACCAGTCCGAGTAGCTGGATCCGTCGAGTGCGGTGCCGGGCGCGCCGCTCTTGATGTCGTAGATGCCCGGTTCGGCTGAGGGATTCCCGGGGTCCGGTTCGGCAGGAACGGTCTGCCAGGTGTCGGCGGACTTCGTGATCGGATCCTCGGGGAGCTTGCGCAGATATCCGTCGGTCACCAGTGCGTCGAGCGACGCGGGGTACTTCGTCTTGTCCGCGTAGTACTGATCGATCGCGTCGCGCATGCGGAACAAATCGGTCTTGAGGATGGCTTCCTTCGCGCTCTGAGTCGAGTTCCTGTATTGCACGATGCCCATCGACGCCAGAATGCTGATCAGCGCGATGACGATCAGCAGCTCGATGAGAGTGAACCCGGCCGCCGCCGCGACCCGAACCCAGGTCGGTCGCTCCGGCGAGCGTGCTGAGGCCGTCCGTACGAACGGCCTGGGACCGTTGTCGAGCATTCGACCACTCACCAGTTCACTGCTCTCCATATTCGGTCCTGCAAGTGGTTTCAAAACCCCGTAGCGCAGGGCTGAAGCCAGTTCAAGCCTGATTGCCGCTCTCTCACCAATCACTGTATTTCGTGCCGTCGAGCGCCTTGCCCTGCGACTTCGAGTACACGTCGTAGACGTTCGAGCCGCCCCACGACGTCGAGTCGGGCTTGTCGCCATACGCCCGCATCCCCCACTCCGAGCTGCCGGTGACGGGATCGATCGGCACGCGCCGCAGGAACTTCAGCTTGCGGCCGCTCGCGTCGTTCGCGACCGACACGCCCTCCACCAGCGTCTCGAGGTCCGGCGGATAGCCTTCGCTCCCGACCTTCACGTCGACGGATCCGATGAGCCCGTTGTCCACCGCGTCCTTGTACTTGTCGACGGCGGTTCGAATCTCGCGTAGCGCGCGCCGCAGCTCGGCCTCCCGCTGCCGCTGAACCGTGACCCTCGCCATCGGCATCACCACCGAGGCCAGAATCAGCAGGATCGTCGTGACGACGAGCAGCTCGATGAACGTGAAGCCGTTGCGGGAGCTCTTCGCCGCTATCGCCGTCATCTCCGTTGCCTCACCTCACCGTTATGGTAACCGGGGTGAATTGGAGCGGCACTGGCGCCCCTTCCGGCGTGCTCGCCACGCCGCTGACCTGAATCATCGAGCCTCCAGGCCCGACCGCGTCGAAGAGAAGCGCGGCAAGCAGCCCTGAGCCCGACGCGCCTGCCCGATCCCCGGTCCGGGTGATCGCGATGTCGACGCGGCCCGCCGCGGCGTCGATCCGCGGCGTGAACGTCGTGGTCGTCCCCCCCTGCCGCATGAATGTGCCGTCCTGCACCGTCCGCACGCGAAGGACGTTCGGATTGAACGTGACCGTCAGCGTCATCATGGACACGCGGGTCGCGTTGTTGATGGACAGCGGGACCGTGTACGGCCCGCCCGCCACGCGGAATTCAGTCCCTGGCGGCGTGATGATCACCTGCGACGGGGTGGTGCTTGCCGGCTCGGGCACTCCGGGCACCGCGGCCGGGGTCGCGTTCGGATCCCGCGGCGGAACGAGCCCGGGCGCCGCCGACGGCG